>JAPLPK010000020.1 GCA_026400275.1 Burkholderiales bacterium | reverse complement strand
GCTGATGGATACGCACCTGGCCGTGGCGCTGGCGCATTTGCTGTTCAACGTGCCGCTGGCGGTGTGGAGTCTGGAAGGTTTCATGAGCGGCATTCCGCGTGAGATTGACGAGACGGCCTATATCGACGGCTATACCTTCCCGCGCTTCTTTTTGACCATCTTCCTGCCGTTAATCAAGGCGGGTGTGGGTGTGGCGGCGTTCTTCTGCTTCATGTTCAGCTGGGTGGAGCTGCTGCTGGCCCGCACCCTGACCAGTGTGAATGCCAAGCCTATCGTGGCCACCATGACGCGCACCGTGTCGGCGTCGGGTATGGACTGGGCCACGCTGGCGGCGGCTGGTGTCTTGACCATTGTCCCAGGCGCCATCGTGATCTGGTTTGTACGCAACTACATCGCCAAGGGCTTCGCCATGGGGCGGGTGTGATTGGTCTAATAGGAGATTTGTATGTTTGAGTGGATGGCTTGGACCTTGCCGGTCGCAGTGTTCTTTATTTGTATTGCGCTGATGTTGGCGGGCATGACGGTGTGGGAGATCAAGTCGCCCACTAGCTTGCGCCGCGGCTTCCTGCCCATGGACACCACGCGCGGTGACCGTTTGTTCATCGGCTTGCTGAGTGCGGCCTATGTGAACCTGGCTTTTGTCGGCTTGAGCGGCAAGTTTGCCGAGTGGTTCCAACTGGACGGCGACCCGTCCATCTGGATCAGTTTTGTGCTGTCCATGGCCCTGCTGATGGTGATCATGCGCAAGGGCTAGGGATGCTCTGCATAACTCTGGCGAGGATGTGGTGGTGCGGATCGGGATGGGATGCAAGGCGCATTTTGCAGCCAATAGCCGTAGCTATTGGCCAGAAATGCAACGCCGCAGACCGCCCGATTCCGTGCTGCCACAGACCGCAGGGAGTTATGCAGAGCATCCCTAGGCACGGTGTTCCAAGGATCCGGCTTTTACTGCCCCCAGAGCCGAGCACGCCTTTCGTTGAATGGGGGTGTATACCAATGAGGAGACGAGACATGAAGATGCGTTATTCCATACTGGCCATTGCCGCAGCTTGCGCGCTGACAGGCCATGCGTTTGCCGATGAAGCGGCCGCGAAGAAGTGGATCGACAGCGAGTTCCAGCCATCGACCCTGAGCAAGGACAAACAGGCCGCCGAGATGAAGTGGTTCATCGAAGCCGCGAAGAAGCTGCAGGCCAAGGGGGTCAAGGAAATCTCCGTAGTGTCAGAAACCCTGACCACGCATGAATACGAGTCCAAGACGTTGGCCAAGGCGTTTGAAGAAATCACGGGCATCAAGGTCAAGCACGACGTGATCCAGGAAGGCGACGTGGTCGAGAAGCTGCAGACTTCCATGCAGTCGGGCAAGTCGATTTACGACGGCTGGATTTCGGACTCGGACCTGATTGGAACGCACTACCGGTACGGCAAGATTCTGGCGCTGTCGGACTACATGGCCGGCGCGGGTAAGGAGTTCACCGATCCAGATCTGGATTTGAAGGACTTCATCGGCACCAGCTTTACCACGGCGCCCGACAAGAAGATGTACCAGCTGCCTGACCAGCAGTTTGCCAACCTGTACTGGTTCCGTGCCGACCTATTTGCGCGCCAGGACCTGAAGGATAAGTTCAAGGCCAAGTATGGCTACGACCTGGGCGTGCCACTGAACTGGAGCGCTTACGAGGACATCGCTGCGTTCTTCAGTGAAGACGTGAAGACGCTGGATGGCAAGCCCATCTACGGCCACATGGATTACGGCAAAAAAGATCCCTCGCTGGGCTGGCGTTTCACCGATGCCTGGCTGTCCATGGCTGGTGCGGCGGATATCGGCATTCCAAACGGCATGCCTATCGATGAATGGGGCATCAAGGTGGCCGACGACAAGTGCACTCCGGTGGGTGCATCGGTGTCGCGCGGTGGTGCCACCAACTCGCCAGCGGCTGTGTACGCCTTGACCAAGTACATCGACTGGATGAAGAAGTACGCGCCCAAGGAAGCCATGGGCATGACCTTTGGTGAGTCCGGCCCTGTGCCAGCGCAAGGCCAGATCGCTCAGCAAATCTTCTGGTACACCGCTTTCACGGCCGACATGGTGAAGCCCGGTCTGCCCGTAGTCAATGCGGACGGTACGCCCAAGTGGCGCATGGCTCCCGGCCCGAATGGACCCTACTGGAAGCAAGGCATGCAGAACGGTTACCAGGACGTAGGTTCCTGGACCTTCTTCAAGGACCACGACGCCAACAAGGTGGCTGCAGCCTGGCTCTACGCCCAGTTCGTGACCAGCAAGACGGTGTCTTTGAAGAAGTCGATCACCGGTCTGACCTTCATCCGTGACAGCGATATCCGCGCCGACTACTTCACGCAAAACGCCAACAAGTACGGCGGCCTGATCGAGTTCTACCGCAGCCCTGCGCGTGTGGCCTGGACGCCGACCGGCACCAATGTGCCTGACTACCCCAAGCTGGCGCAGCTGTGGTGGAAGAACGTGGCCGAGGCGGTAACGGGTGAGAAGACGCCGCAGAAAGCCATGGATAACCTGGCCGATGAGATGGACAACGTGATGTCGCGTCTGGAGCGCGCTGGCATGGCCAATTGCGCGCCCAAGCTCAATCCCAAGGGTGACCCCAACAAGTATCTGAGCGATGCACATGCCCCATGGAAGAAGCTTGCGAACGAAAAGCCCAAGGGCGAAACCATTGCCTATGACACCTTGTTGAATGCCTGGAAGAACGGCAAGGTGCGCTAAGGCGACGCTGAATAAGTCTCCGCGAGACTGCGCGCCCTGGATCGGGATGGTATGCAAGGCGCAAACCGCAGACATAGCCTTAGCTATGGCGAGGATTTGCAACGCAGCAGACCGCCCGAGGCCAGGGATGCGCAGACCGTGAGGGACTTGTTCAGCGTTGGCCTAAGCGCTTAACAGAGATGCAATAAGCTCTGCAATGGCTGCGTGGCCCTTCAAGCCGCGCAGCCCTTTTGGTTGGCATGCTTCGCGCATGTCAACGTGTTTGATTGCTGGAATCTTGGTTTATGACGCTTGCCCCTTCGCCCCGATCGACCTTGCGCAGTGCACTGATGGCACAGCTCGCTGGTCCCGCTGAATTTGACGTAGTGGTTATTGGCGGTGGCGCGACAGGACTAGGGGTGGCGCTGGATGCCGCTTCTCGTGGATTCAGTGTGGCGCTGATTGAGTCGCATGACTTCGCCAAAGGTACTTCATCACGTGCAACCAAGCTGGTACATGGTGGCGTGCGCTATCTGGCCCAAGGCAATATCGCGCTGGTGCGCGAAGCCTTGCACGAGCGCACCACGCTGCTGCACAACGCGCCCCATCTGGCGCAGCCGCTCGCTTTTGTGATGCCGTCCTACAAGCTTCTGGACACGCCCTTTTACGGCATCGGGCTCAAGATATACGACGCCCTTGCCGGCAAGGCCGGCCTGGGGTCCACAGAATTTTTAGGCAAAGAAAAGACCCTGCATTACCTGCCCACTGTGCGTGCACAGGGGCTCAAGGGCGGGGTCAAGTATTGGGATGGCCAGTTTGACGATGCCCGTCTGGCATTGGTGCTGGCCCGTACCGCGGCCGACCAAGGGGCCGTGGTGGTTAATTACTGTGCCGCCACCGGTTTGTTGCATGAAGACGGCAAGGTGGCCGGCGTGCATTGCCAGGATCGTGAAACCGGCACCCACATGACGCTGCGCGCACGCTGCGTGGTGAATGCCACGGGTGTCTGGGTGGATGAATTTCGCCAAAAGGACGGCGACGCAACAGGCCGCGCCGCCAAGCCCATGGTCGCACCCAGCCAGGGCGTGCACATCGTGGTGGACCGCGAGTTTTTGCCAGGCGACCACGCAATGCTGGTGCCCAAGACCGCCGATGGCCGGGTTTTGTTTGCCGTGCCATGGTTGGGCAAGACCATTCTGGGCACCACGGATACGCCGCGCCATGATCTGGACCGCGAGCCCCTGCCGTTCAAGGAAGAGGTGGAGTTCATTCTTGGTGAATCAGGCCGCTACCTGAGCCGGGCCCCCACCAGGGCCGACGTGAAAAGCGTCTGGGTAGGCCTGCGTCCACTGGTCAAGCCGCAAGATGAGGATGGTGGTAATACCAAGGGGATCAGCCGTGAACACACGGTGCTGGTCAGCCGTAGCGGCATGGTCACGGTGACCGGTGGCAAATGGACTACCTACCGCGCGATGGCCGAGGACGTGTTGGACAAATGCTTTGGCGCGGACCTGCTGCAGCCGCGCAAGCCGGTTTGTACGGCGACCTTGCGCTTGATTGGTGCCGGTGCGGTACCGACGGGTGGCTTGCAGCACAAAATGAGCGATGCGCCGGGTTTGCAGGCCTACGGCAACGAGCAGGATCTGGTGCGGTCTTTGCCTGGTGGTGGGCGTGCGCTGGGCGGCGGCCTAAGCGAAGCCATGGTGCGCTTTGCTGCCCGCTTTGAATATGCCCGCACGGTGGAGGATGTGCTGGCGCGTCGTAGCCGGCTGCTGTTTCTGGACGCGCGCCAGGCCGCCTCCTTGGCGCCGGCGGTGGCAGACATCCTGCTGCAAGAAACCGGTGTTGACCCGCAGACCGAGGCGTTTTTGACCCTGGCCGAACAGTACGCCACCTTGCCCGCATGAAACCCCTGGCGCAATGGCCGCTGGAGCAGCGGCGTGGCGTGTGGGGCGTGCTTACCGATATAGACGACACGCTGACAACAGACGGTGCCATCACCCCCGACGCTTTGCAGGCTTTGCAGGATTTGAAGTCTGCAGGTCTGGCTGTGATTGCCATTACCGGGCGCCCGGTGGGTTGGAGTGAGCCGTTTGCCCAGTCCTGGCCGATCGATGCCATCGTCGCCGAGAACGGCGCCGTAGCGTTGATAAATAGTAATGAAATTGGCCTCCAGCGCAGTATTCATATGCGTCAGGTGCTATCAAAAATATATATTCAGGACGCAGTTACGCGGCAAGCCAATCAGGTGCGCATGCAGAGGCTGGCCGAGCGCGTGCTGGCCGAAGTACCCGGTGCTTGCCTGGCCGAAGATTCTGCGGGCAGGGAAACCGATATCGCCATTGACCACAGCGAATTCAGCCATTTGTGGCCGGCCCAGATTGCCCAGGTTGTTGCCGTGCTGGAGGCGGGGGGCATGCGCGCGACGGTCAGCTCCATCCATATCAATGGCTGGTTTGGCGGGCACAACAAGTGGGAGGGCGCGCGCTGGATCGTGCAAACACTGTTTGGGCGTGCGCTGGAGGCTGAAATGGGGCGCTGGGTTTATATAGGCGACTCCACCAATGACCAGCGCATGTTCGAGGCGATGCCGCAAACCGTGGGTGTAGCCAACATCCGCAGATTTGAGGCCGATTTGGCATTTAAACCATTCTTGGCGGGGTGTTGACGCATCTCTAAATACTCTGCATAATCGAGGGCTTCGCTCCTAAAAAGCGATGCTTCTGCCCAAAGGAAGCGCTATGAGTGGTTTGTAGCGTGGACGACGGGCCCAAGACTGATTGCGTGCTGCGGCTTAGGTTGGGGCACTCGATGCAAGTTGGGAAAACATAGACATGATCCAAACTGAATCCCGGTTAGATGTTGCCGACAATACCGGCGCGAAATCCGTTCTCTGCATCAAGGTGCTGGGCGGGTCCAAGCGTCGTTACGCAAGTGTTGGTGACATCATCAAAGTGAGCATCAAAGAAGCCGCTCCACGTGGTCGCGTCAAAAAAGGCGAGATCTACAGTGCAGTGGTGGTGCGCACGGCCAAAGGTATCCGTCGTGCAGACGGTTCGCTGGTCAAATTCGATGGCAACGCAGCTGTGTTGCTGAATGCAAAGCTGGAGCCCATCGGCACCCGCATCTTCGGACCAGTGACGCGCGAATTGCGCACTGAAAAGTTCATGAAGATCGTGTCTTTGGCCCCTGAAGTTCTGTAAGGACGCGACATGAACAAGATTCGCAAAGGCGACCAAGTTGTCGTGCTCACCGGGCGCGATAAAGGCAAGCGCGGTACTGTCGCGCTGCGTAAAGATGATTCTTACCTGTTGGTCGATGGCATCAACATGGTCAAGAAGCACGCTAAGCCAAACCCCATGAAGGGTGAGGCCGGCGGCATCGTCGAAAAGAACATGCCAATTCACCAGTCCAACGTAGCCATTTTCAATGCTGCTACCGGTAAGGCTGATCGTGTTGGAATCAAGGTGCTGGCGGACGGCAAGCGCACACGCGTTTACAAGTCCAGCGGCGAAGAAATCAAGGTGGCATGAGCATGGCACGTTTACAACAACACTACCGCGAAAAAGTCGCTCCAGAGTTGATGGCCAAGTTTGGCTACACCTCGGTGATGCAAGTTCCACGTTTCACCAAGATCACCTTGAACATGGGTGTGAGCGAAGCTGTATCCGACAAAAAGGTTATGGACAACGCTGTGGCTGACCTGACCAAGATCGCGGGCCAAAAGCCTGTGGTGACCAAGGCCAAGAAGGCTATCGCCGGTTTCAAAATCCGCGAAGGTCAAGCCATTGGTTGCATGGTGACCTTGCGTGGCGTTCAGATGTTTGAGTTCCTGGACCGTTTTGTAACCGTGGCTTTGCCCCGTGTACGTGACTTCCGCGGTATCTCTGGTCGCGCTTTCGATGGCCGTGGTAACTACAACATCGGCGTGAAAGAGCAGATCATTTTCCCTGAAATCGAGTACGACAAGGTTGATGCCTTGCGCGGTCTCAATATCAGCATCACGACGACGGCAAAGAACGACGAAGAGTGCAAGGCACTGCTCGCTGGTTTCCGTTTTCCGTTCAAGAACTGAGGTGACGTGTGGCTAAAAAAGCTTTGATCGAGCGCGAGCTCAAGCGTGACCGTCTGGTCGCCAAATATGCAGCTAAGCATGCGGAACTGAAGGCAACTTCGAACGACGCAAAGAAAAGCGAAGAAGAGCGCGCAGTAGCCCGTTTGGCTCTGCAGCAGCTCCCACGTAACGCTAACCCTACTCGTCAACGCAATCGTTGCGCGATCACGGGTCGTCCACGTGGCACGTTCCGTCAGTTTGGTCTGGCCCGCGCTAAGGTGCGTGAGCTGGCTTTCGCTGGCGATATCCCCGGTATGGTTAAGGCCAGCTGGTAAGTAAGGCAGGAGAACTAGACATGAGTATGAGTGACCCCATTGCCGACTTGCTGACCCGTATCCGCAACGCGCAAATGGTAGCTAAGACTACCGTATCGATCCCCTCTTCCAAAGTGAAGGTGGCGATTGCCCAAGTGCTGAAGGACGAAGGCTACATTGACGGCTTCAAGGTGAAAACCGATGCCGGCAAAAGCGAGCTGGAAATCACTTTGAAATATTACGCCGGTCGCCCAGTGATCGAACGTATCGAACGCGTAAGCCGTCCTGGCCTGCGTGTTTACAAAGGCCATGATGCCATTCCTCAAGTCATGAATGGCTTGGGCGTGGCGATTGTCACCACCCCCCAAGGCGTGATGACCGACCGCAAAGCCCGCGCTACCGGCGTTGGCGGCGAAGTCTTGTGCTACGTCGCTTAAGCAGGAGAAATAGCAAATGTCTCGCGTAGGAAAAATGCCTGTTGCCATCCCCGCTGGTGTGGATGTGGCAATCAAGGACGACCAAATCAATGTCAAGGGCACCGGCGGTACGCTGTCGTTGACCCAAAATGCACTGGTCAAAGTGGTGAATGATGCTGGCAAGTTAACCTTTGCCCCAGCAAATGAATCACGTGAAGCCAACGCCATGTCGGGCACCATGCGTCAGCTGGTAAACAATATGGTTGTAGGTGTGACCAAGGGTTTCGAGAAGAAGCTGAGCCTGGTTGGCGTGGGCTATAAAGCCGCCGCCCAGGGTGCAAAGCTGAACTTGGCTGTGGGTTACTCCCACCCCGTCAATATCGATATGCCTGCTGGTATCACCGTTGCGACCCCCACCCCGACAGAAATTCTGATCAAGGGTGCGGACCGTCAACGGGTTGGCCAAGTGGCTGCTGAGATTCGTGCGATTCGTCCTCCTGAGCCTTACAAAGGCAAGGGCATCCGTTATTCGGATGAGAAGATCACGATCAAAGAAACCAAGAAGAAGTAAGGAGCCGCAACATGTTGACCAAAAAAGAACAGCGTCTCCGTCGTGCTCGCCAAACCCGCATTCGTATTGCGACCCAAGGCGTTGCACGCTTGACGGTAAATCGTACGAATCTCCACATCTACGCCAGCGTTATTTCTGGCGACGGTGCCAAGGTTTTGGCCAGCGCTTCGACCGCAGAAGTTGCGGTTCGCAAAGAACTGGGCGGTTCTGGCAAGGGTGGCAACACAACTGCAGCTCAAGCTATCGGCAAACTGATTGCCGAAAAAGCCAAAGCCGCTGGTGTTGAAAAAGTAGCGTTTGATCGCTCAGGTTTTGCGTACCACGGCCGCGTCAAGGCGCTTGCCGATGCTGCCCGCGAAGCTGGCTTGCAGTTCTAAGCAGATCGGAATAAATCATGGCTAAAGTTCAAGGGAAAATGCAGGGTAAGGCTGAAGGGCCTGAGGACGGTCTGCGCGAGAAGATGATCGCGGTGAACCGCGTGACCAAGGTTGTTAAGGGCGGCCGAATTCTAGGTTTTGCAGCTTTGACTGTGGTCGGCGACGGCGAAGGCCGCGTTGGCATGGGCAAGGGAAAGTCCAAGGAAGTTCCAGCAGCTGTTCAAAAGGCTATGGAAGAAGCACGTCGCAATATGGTCAAGGTGACTCTGAAGAACGGTTCCGTTTTTCATAAGGTTACCGGCCAGCACGGCGCAGCCAACGTAATGATGGCTCCGGCCCCCAAGGGTACCGGCATTATTGCTGGAGGCCCAATGCGCGCTGTCTTTGAAGTAATGGGTATCACCGACATCGTGGCAAAAAGCCACGGTTCGTCCAACCCTTACAACATGGTACGTGCCACTTTGGACGCCTTGCGTAACTCGACCACTCCAGCGGATATTGCAGCAAAGCGCGGCAAGAACGTTGAAGAGATCCTCGCTTAAGCAGGGGTATTGATATGACAACGCAACAAACAATCAAAGTGACGCTGGTTCGTAGCCCTATTGGCACGAAAGAATCGCATCGCGCTACCGTTCGTGGTTTGGGTCTACGCAAGATTCGCAGTGTTAGCGAATTGCAAGATACACCTGAAGTCCGCGGCATGATCAACAAGATCAGTTATCTGGTCAAAGTCCTCTAAGGGATGACGATGGAACTCAATGGCATTAAGCCCGCAGCGGGCGCAAAGCACGCCAAGCGTCGCGTCGGTCGCGGCATTGGCTCTGGCCTGGGTAAAACCTCGGGTCGTGGTCACAAAGGTCAAAAATCGCGTGCCGGTGGTTACCACAAGGTAGGTTTTGAAGGCGGTCAAATGCCTATGCAACGCCGCTTGCCTAAGCGTGGTTTCAAATCGCATTTGCTGAAGTTCAATGCTGAAGTGACTCTCACTGCTCTGGAGCAACTGGGCGCAGCAGAAGTTGACGTCTTGCTGTTGAAGCAAGCTGGTCTGATTGGCGAATTGGCCAAGGTCGTAAAGGTCATCAAGACCGGCAAACTGACCAAGGCTGTCAAATTGACCGGTATCGGCGCTACGGCCGCAGCCAAGGTTGCGATCGAAGCTGCTGGCGGCAGCTTGGTTTGACTTTACAGTTGAAGGAAATATTCGGTGGCAACTAGCGCTCAAATTGCAAAAACGGGTAAGTTTGGTGACCTGCGTCGCCGCTTGGTGTTTTTGTTGCTGGCGCTGGTTGTGTACCGAATTGGCGCACATATTCCGGTTCCCGGAATTGATCCAGCACAACTGCAGCAGCTTTTTAAGGGGCAGCAAGGCGGCATATTGAGCTTATTCAATATGTTCTCTGGTGGTGCTCTGTCGCGCTTCACAGTATTTGCCTTGGGAATCATGCCCTATATATCGGCCTCCATCATCATGCAATTGATGGGATATGTGGTGCCGATGTTTGAGCAGATGAAGAAGGAAGGCGAGTCTGGCCGCCGCAAGATTACCCAGTACACCCGCTATGGAACTCTAGGTTTGGCATTGTTTCAATCCTTGGTGATTGCAACAGGGTTGGAAAGCTCGCCTGGATTGGTTTTGTCGCCTGGTTTTGGTTTCCGTATGACAGCTGTTGTGAGCTTAACTGCTGGAACTATGTTCTTGATGTGGTTGGGTGAGCAAATCACTGAGCGCGGTTTGGGCAACGGTATTTCGATTCTGATTTTTGCCGGTATTGCTGCGGGTTTGCCTGGCTCTATTGGTGGACTGCTGGAGTTGGTGCGGACTGGTGCGATGAGCATTATTTCCTCTATTTTCATTGTTGCCGTAGTTGCGTTGGTTACCTACTTCGTTGTTTTCGTTGAACGAGGCCAGCGTAAGATTTTGGTGAATTACGCCAGAAGACAAGTAGGTAATAAAGTTTATGGCGGCCAATCTTCGCATTTGCCGTTGAAGCTGAATATGGCTGGTGTGATTCCTCCAATATTCGCCTCTTCCATCATTTTGTTGCCTGCTACGGTAGTGAACTGGTTTAGCACCACGGAATCCCTGCGGTGGCTAAAGGATGTTGCAGGAATGCTGAGCCCCGGACAGCCCGTCTACGTGCTGTTCTACGCAAGCGCGATAGTGTTTTTCTGCTTTTTCTACACGGCATTGGTTTTCAATAGCCGGGAAACAGCAGATAACTTGAAGAAGAGCGGCGCTTTTATTCCTGGTATTCGTCCTGGTGAGCACACGGCGCGTTATATAGACAAAATTTTGCTCCGCCTAACTTTGGCTGGCGCCGTCTACATCACTTTTGTGTGTTTGATACCGGAAATATTGGTGCTTAAATACAATGTGCCGTTTAATTTTGGTGGCACTTCGCTGTTGATTATTGTTGTGGTGACCATGGATTTCATGGCCCAAGTGCAGAACTACATGATGTCGCAGCAATATGAGTCATTGCTGAAAAAGGCGAATTTCAAATCTTCAACAGGTACTTGATAAAAGTATTTGTAGGTGATGCCCTACGATTTTTCGCAGGCTCGTATTGTGTTCCGGCCGACGATGGTAGGACTGGCAAAAAAGTTTTAGGAGAGTTAAATGAGAGTTTCAGCTTCGGTTAAGAAAATCTGCCGTAACTGTAAAGTCATCCGCCGCAAGGGTGTGGTACGTGTGATCTGTACAGATCCTCGCCACAAACAGCGTCAAGGTTGATAGAAAAGTTTTAGAGGACGCACATGGCACGTATCGCTGGTATTAATATTCCGCCGCAACAGCATGCAGAAATTGGCTTGACGGCTATTTTCGGCATCGGTCGCACACGCGCTCGCAAGATTTGCGAAGCATGCGACATTGCATATTCCAAGAAGGTCAAGGACTTGACCGACGCAGATCTGGAAAAGATCCGCGACCAGATCGCTCAATTCACTATTGAAGGCGATTTGCGTAGAGAAACCACGATGAACATCAAGCGATTGATGGACATCGGTTGCTACCGTGGTTTCCGCCACCGTCGCGGTTTGCCTATGCGTGGTCAGCGTACCCGTACCAATGCCCGCACCCGCAAGGGTCCGCGTAAGGCTGCGGCGTCCCTGAAGAAATAAAGAGATTGAGAGATCACTATGGCAAAAGCTCAGCAAAGTAATGCATCGCAGCGCGTCCGTAAGAAAGTTCGTAAGAACGTTTCCGACGGCGTGGCACACGTGCATGCTTCCTTCAATAACACCATCATCACGATTACCGATCGTCAAGGCAACGCCTTGTCTTGGGCGTCGTCCGGTGGTCAGGGTTTCAAGGGTTCGCGTAAATCCACACCGTTTGCTGCTCAGGTTGCATCGGAAGTGGCGGGTCGTGCAGCCATTGAGCAAGGTATCAAGAACCTGGATGTAGAGATCAAGGGTCCTGGACCTGGCCGTGAATCGTCGGTCCGTGCATTGGGTGCCCTTGGCATCCGTATCACGTCGATCGCTGACGTGACGCCCGTACCGCACAACGGCTGCCGCCCTCAAAAGCGCCGTCGGATCTAACTCCAGATCGACATTTCTGGGTACGTTTTTAAATAAGCCCACCGCCGTCTGTATTGATCAGACGGCTCCCGCGGATTTTTCGCGGAAGATAATATAAAAGGAAGCTCAAGTGGCACGCTATCTCGGCCCCAAGGCCAAACTCTCTCGCCGTGAAGGCACTGACCTGTTCTTGAAGAGCGCACGTCGTTCGATCAGTGACAAGGCTAAGTTCGATTCCAAACCTGGCCAGCACGGCCGCACGTCTGGTGCTCGCACCTCTGACTTCGGTCTCCAACTGCGCGAAAAGCAAAAAGTAAAGCGCATGTATGGTGTTTTGGAGCGTCAGTTCCGTCGCTACTTCGAAGAAGCGGATCGCCGTAAGGGCAATACCGGTGCGAACCTGTTGTTCCTGCTGGAGTCCCGCCTCGACAATGTTGTGTACCGCATGGGTTTCGGTTCCACGCGTGCTGAGGCGCGTCAGCTCGTGTCTCATAAGGCCATCACGGTGAACGGTCAGTCCGTGAATATCCCTTCTTACATGGTTAAGACGGGTGACGTGGTGTCTGTTCGCGACAAGTCCAAGAAGCAGAACCGCATTGTTGAAGCCCTGCAATTGGCGCAACAAGTTGGTTTGCCCGCCTGGGTTGAAGTGAGTGTCGAGAAGGCTGAAGGTACTTTCAAGAAGGTCCCTGATCGCGACGAGTTTGCTGCTGACATTAACGAATCTCTGATCGTTGAGTTGTATTCGCGTTAATTCCGCATTTTTCGTTTGATTTTGTTCCTAGGCTGCGGGGCACTGCAGTCTAGAACCAACACTTGCCTTACCGGTGTAACGAGCTGGGGGTATTGAGAGGAAGCATGCATGCAAACTAATTTGCTGAAACCCAAAGCCATCAATGTTGAGCAATTGGGGCACAACCGTGCCAAAGTAGCACTGGAGCCATTTGAACGTGGCTACGGGCACACGCTGGGCAATGCGTTGCGTCGTGTGCTGCTGTCGTCTATGGTGGGCTATTCAGCGACTGAGGTGACGATTGCAGGTGTTTTGCATGAGTATTCTTCGATTGATGGCGTTCAAGAAGACGTAGTCAACATTCTGTTGAATCTCAAGGGCGTGGTTTTCAAGCTGCACAATCGTGACGAAGTTACTCTGAGTCTGCGCAAGGACGGTGACGGTGTTGTTACTGCTGCGGATATCCAGACGCCGCATGATGTGGAAATCATCAACCCAGAGCATGTGATTGCGCACCTGTCTCAAGGCGGCAAGCTGGACATGCAAATCAAGGTTGAAAAGGGCCGTGGTTATGTTCCAGGCAGCATGCGCCGCTATGCGGATGAGCAGACTAAGTCGATTGGTCGGATTGTTCTGGATGCATCTTTCTCGCCAGTGAAGCGCGTAAGCTACACCGTGGAAAGTGCGCGCGTTGAACAACGTACTGATTTGGATAAGTTGGTGGTTGAGATCGAAACCAACGGCGCGATCTCTGCAGAAGATGCTGTGCGCGCATCGGCTAAAATCCTAGTCGAACAACTCGCGGTATTCGCGCAGTTGGAGGGCAGTGAGTTGGCCGGCGTTTTTGAGCAACCTGCACCACGTGGCAGTACACAGTTTGATCCTATCCTGTTGCGTCCTGTGGATGAGCTGGAATTAACGGTTCGCTCTGCAAACTGCCTGAAAGCTGAAAACATCTACTACATCGGCGATCTGATTCAGCGCACCGAGAATGAGTTGTTGAAGACTCCCAATCTGGGGCGCAAGTCCTTGAACGAGATCAAGGAAGTTTTGGCTTCCCGCGGTCTGACCTTGGGAATGAAGCTTGAAAGCTGGCCACCTGCTGGCCTCGACAAGCGTTAATTTAAAAATGTCCTGCAAAGGACAATGTGCAACGCGCAGTACCTGATCCGGCTGCGAGTCAAAATAATTGAAAGGAATGCACCATGCGCCACGGACACGGACTTCGTAAACTTAACCGCACTAGCTCTCACCGCCTGGCTATGCTGCGCAACATGATGAACTCGTTGATTGAACACGAAGTCATCAAGACCACTTTGCCCAAGGCCAAGGAATTGCGTCGTGTGATCGAACCTATGATCACTTTGGCCAAGGAAGCAACTGTTGCAAACCGCCGTTTGGCCTTCGATCGTCTGCGCGATCGTGATAGCGTGACCAAGTTGTTCAATGATCTGGGCCCGCGTTTCAACGCACGTCCAGGCGGCTACACCCGTATTTTGAAGATGGGTTTCCGCGTTGGCGATAACGCGCCTATGGCATTGGTCGAGCTGGTTGATCGTGCTGAGACAAAAGAAGTTGTAGAAATATCAGCTGACCAAGAATAAGCTGCTATAATAGAAACATACCGCGCGATGGAGCAGCCTGGTAGCTCGTTGGGCTCATAACCCAAAGGTCGTAGGTTCAAATCCTACTCGCGCAACCAGTTTCGGCAGGTAAATGCCGTAAATGAAAAAACCCACCTTGAGTGGGTTTTTTCATTTCTGGATCTTTTCACTTGTATCGCCGTTCAGCGGCGGTTTTTAGTCCCAACAGTACAGAGCTCACAGCGGGGCATGCCCGCTGGAGGCTTTTAACTGTGTTGTTTTCCGTACCGCTCTTGCCGCGCCAGCTCCAACGACTTTTCTGTGCTTTTGGCATCCATGCCGTAGTTATCTGCAAATTGGGCGGGCGTTTGGCCGCTGCCTTCAAATGCCTTGAGCAAGGCCTCCCGCTTGGCGGCTTCGGCGCCATGCTCTGTGTACGCTTCATCCAGCAACGCATTCCAGGCTTCCAATGGCGGTTTGACGCGCTCCGCATAGTCGCCACGGCTGAGCCCTGATGCTTCAAATGCATTCCGCAGTCGCAAACGCAGTTTGGCTTGAGAGGCCGCGCTCTGGTTGTTGCGGTCCCTGCGGGCAACCTCCATGATGGCTTGGTGTATGTGTTCCGGGGCCATCTCTTCGACCGCTTGGCCATCCAGGCTGTAACGCGGCAGGCCGCTGGCTACCCGGTCCAGATAGCGCGTGGAACGCGTGTGCTGGCCAAGCGCTTCGCGCAAGGCCTTGGCTTCTAATACTTCGGGATGGGCTGCAACCAACTCATGGAAGATGCCTAGCTTGAGCGGCAGGACGCGGTCACCAAACACCTGGGGATACAGATTGCGTAGTACGTCCAGCAGTGGGTGTGCTGTGCGGTTGGGTTGTGGGGCGCGGGCGGGGCGAGGCTTGCGTGCGTTCTTGGAGGCAGGCGACGGAGCGAGGGGTGTGGTCACAGGAAATGGAGTGTTCTTAAGGTGGAAGGGCGCCAGTCTGCGTGCCCCGAGGGACCTCATTTTCAACCATAAGGCGGATATCCACGGGCCGACTCTGGTTGAGGCCCGTGGTTAGGCCCCGGATATATGTCGCATGAGGACAACATTTATGCCCGCCAGGTGCAGGTTGTCATGGTTTTCAGATAACCCGCAACGCGGAACTTTGCCCCGTAGCTGCGACAATCGGCGCTCTCGAAAATTTGAAAGTATTCATGGCTAAGAAAGCACCCGTGGTTCCCGCAGCGCCCGTAGAGGCAGAACGTACCCAACCCCTACCCATTCCAGAAACCAAGTTCAAGACTATTTGGCAGGTAGTCGGTGCACCAGCTGCCACTGCAGCTAAGGGCAAGTCGGAGAAGAACGCAGTAGCTGCCTAAGCGATTTGGGTTTCTGGCGTTTCGGCTGGGATGTCCAACGAGACTTCGACCCAGCAATCGTAAAACGTTGGTGCGCGTCCCAGGTCAGTCAGCTTTTGGCTGGTGAGCTGGTTCACGTTGCTGCCATCCAGGCCTAGTTTGCGCCACCAAATACCCAGCCCGTTGACAACCCCGTGACGGGCTCGGGGCGATACCTTCGCCTTGCAGCGGTACACCCCACGTTGGTTGAAGACGCGTACGACAGCGCCGTTGCTGATGCCGCGTGCGCGTGCGTCATCCGCATTGATTTCCAGCAAAGGCTCTCCCTCTATGTCGCGCAAGCTTGTGACATTAACGAAGCTGGAGTTGAGGAAGTTGCGCGCCGGCGGTGAAATCATGGCCAGCGGATAGTCTGCAGATGTGCCCGCAGCCTCGTAGTTCGCAAGGTAGTCGGGCAGGGCATCCAGGCCCTGCGCGGCCAGGCGTGCGCTGTAGAACTCGCATTTTCCGGAGGGCGTGGGGAACTGCCCTTGAGCGAATGGGGCGTCGGGCAGCGTGATGGTGGCAAAGCCTTGCGCAAGCAAGAGCTGGAAATCAACGTGTTCACCATACGCAGTGCGACACAGCACTTCGTCGCTGTCTCGAAAACAGGATTCGTCATAGCCCATGCGGGCCGCTAGCTCGCGGAAGATTTGCGTGTTGGGTTTGGATTGGCCAACAGGCGTAATGGCCGGCCGGTTCAGCAGCGCATCCGTGTGGCCGTAGCCGCTGTGTACGTCCCAGTGCTCTAGCTGCGTGGTGGCTGGCAGGATGTAGTCGGCATAGTCGGCCGTGTCCGTCTGGAAGTGCTCCAGCACCACGGTAAACAGGTCTTCGCGAGCAAAGCCTTGAACCACTTTGCCGGATTCGGGGGCCACGGCCACGGGATTGCTGTTGTAGACCAGCAAGGCTTCTATGGGCGCGGCGGACGGGTCCAGCAAGGCGTCGCCTATCGTGCTCATATTAATGGTGCGCGGCAGACGTCCGGCCAGCAGGTCCGGGCGCTGCAATGCGGCGCGCTGCACTGGGAATAGCCCCGAGCTGCTCATCAGTACGCCGCCAGCGCGGTGCCGCCAGGCGCCAATCAGTGCGGGCAGGCTGACCACGGCCCGCGTGGCATTGCCACCGCCCCGGGTGCGCTGCATGCCGTAGTTCAGACGGATTGCGGCGGGCTGCCCTTCTAAAAAGCATTGCCCATAGTCGCGGGCCAGCGACAGGATTTGCTCCACCGGCACCCCGCAGATGGCTGCGGCGCGTTCTGGTGGCCATTGCAGTGCGCGTTCGCGCATCTCCGGCCAGCCCAGTGTGTGGTCCGCCAGGTAGGCGTGATCCAGCCAATCGTGGGTGATCAGCTGGTGCATCAGGGCCAGGGCCAGGGCCGCGTCGGTACCGGGGCGCAAGGCGATGTGCTCGTGGCACTTTTCGGCGGTTTCGGTTTTGCGCGGGTCTATGCAGACCAGGCGTGCGCCGTTGCGTTTGGCCTGCTGCACATAGCGCCAGAAATGCAGGTTGCTACCGATGGAGTTGCTGCCCCAGATCAGGATCAGCTTGGACTCAGCAAAGAACTCCACCTTCATGCCCACCTTGCCGCCCAGCGTTTGCAGCAGCCCCTCGCCGCCGGCGGATGCGCAGATGGTGCGGTCCAGCAGCGAGGCGCCCAGCTTGTGGAAGAAGCGTGCGGCAATGCTTTCTCCCTGCACCAGGCCCATGGTGCCGGCGTAGCTATAGGGCAGGATGGCTTCGGGGTTGCGGGCGGCGATGGATTGCAAACGTGCGGCGATGTCGGTCAGCGCATCGTCCCAGCTGACGGGGGCAAATTGGCCCGAGCCCTTGGGGCCCGTGCGTTTGAGCGGCTGCAGCAGGCGTTCGGGGTGGTAGGTGCGCTCGGTGTAGCGCGACACCTTGGCGCACAGCACGCCGTCAGTGTGCGGGTGTGCCGGGTTGCCTTGTACCTTGAGTGCGATTCCGTTTTGCACCGTGGTCAGCAGGGAGCAGGTGTCCGGGCAGTCGTGGGGGCAGGCGCCGCGCACCTGTTGGGTGCTGCTGGATTCGGGGTCGTGCATGGTGGTTAATTCGCTTCTGACAGAATGGACCCATGATAAATCGCCGACACTTTTCTATCGCCGCTGGGGTTGCTGCTGTGGCGGGCAGCCCGATGGTGCGTGCGCAGTCCAGCGGGAAAATCGTGTTGGGCCAGTCTGCCGCATTGAGCGGTCCTGCGGCCCAGTTGGGCATCCAGTACGCGCAGGGCGCCAAGCTGTACTTCGACCGCGTGAACGCCCAGGGGGGAATCTCCCAGAGGCAGATTGAGTTGCGCTCGCTGGACGACGGATACGAGCCCGACCGCTGCCTGGAAAACACCCGCAAACTGTTGGCTGACGATGTTCTGGCCTTGTTTGGCTATGTTGGAACGCCCACCAGTTTGGTTGCGTTGCCGCTAGCCATTCAGGCCAAAACGCCGTTTGTGGCGCCGCTGACCGGCGCTATGTCGCTGCGTGACCCATTCAGTAAATATGCATTCCATGTGCGGGCCTCGTACCAGGACGAAACCGCCCGCATCGTCAAGCAGCTCACCCAGTTGGGGCTGGACCGCATCGCTGTGTTCTACCAAAACGACGCTTACGGCAAGGCTGGTCTGGAGGGCGTGACCCTGGCCCTGTCCAAGCTGGGCCGCAAGCCGGTGGCGACCGCCACGGTGGAACGTAACTCCGCAGACGTGGCCAAGGCGGTCGAAACCCTCCGTGCCGCCACGCCGCATGCGATCGTGCAAATCAGCGCCTACAAATCCTGCGCCGCTTTCATTCGCGGCGCGCGCAAGGCCGGCTATGGCGGGCAGTTTTTCAATGTGTCCTTTGTCGGTACCCAGGCCCTGGCAGACGAGCTGGGCCGCGATGCCGCCGGCGTGGTGGTCAGCCAGGTGGTGCCATCGCCATACAGCGCCAGCACGCCACTGGCCCACGGCTTCGTGGAGGCGGTCAAGGCGGCAGGCGGCGGTGCCAAAGCCAACTTCTCGAGCATGGAGGGCTACCTGGCCGCCATGGTGATGGTGGACGGCCTGAAGCGTGCAGCGGCCGGAAAGGGCCTTTCCCGCGAGGCGGTGATGACGGGGCTGGAGTCGCTCGGCGCGCAGTCTTACGGCGGCTTCTCCGTCAACTTTTCATCCACTGACCACGTGGGGTCGAGCTATGTAGACCTGTCCATGCTGACCGGCGATGGGCGGGTGCGCACCTGAAGGAGCCAAGCCATGTCCATCATTGACGCCATTGCCGAGCAAGCTCCCGGCATCGCTGCGCTGCGCCGCGACCTGCACGCGCACCCGGAGCTGAGCTTTCAGGAGGTGCGCACCGCCGATCTGGTGGCGCGCCAGCTGACGGAGTGGGGCATTCCTTTCCACCGTGGCCTGGCGGGTACTGGCGTGGTGGGCATGGTGCAGAACGGCGCGTCCAAGCGGGCCATAGGCCTGCGCGCCGACATGGACGCGCTGCCCTTGCAAGAGTTCAACACGTTTGAGCACGCCAGCCAGTACCCCGGCAAGATGCACGCCTGCGGCCACGACGGCCACACCGCCATGCTGCTGGGCGCGGCCCAGTACCTGGCCGAGCACCGCAACTTTGACGGCACGGTCTACCTGATCTTCCAGCCCGCCGAAGAAGGTGGCGGCGGTGCGCGCGACATGGTGCAAGAGGGGCTGTTTGAGCGCTTCCCCATGGACGCGGTGTTTGGCATGCACAACTGGCCGGGCATGCAGCTGGGCCAGTTCGCCGTCAGCCCCGGGCCGGTGATGGCTTCCAGCAGTGAATTCAAGATCACCATCCACGGCAAGGGCTGCCATGCCGCCATGCCGCAAATGGGCGTAGACCCGGTGCCCATCGCCTGCCAGATGGTGCTGGCTTTCCAGACCATCATCAGCCGCAACAAAAAGCCCATAGACGCCGGCGTGGTCTCGGTCACCATGGTGCATGGCGGCTCAGCCACCAATATCGTGCCCGACAGCGTGGAGCTGCAGGGCACGGTGCGCACCTTCAGCATCGAGGTGCTGGACCTGATCGAGGCGCGCATGCGCCAGATCGCCGACAACCTGTGCAGCGCCTTCGACGCACGCTGTGAATTCGAGTTCGTGCGCAACTACCCGCCCACCATCAACCATCCGGCCGAGGCCGAATTTGCCCGCAAGGTGATGGAGAGCGTCGTCGGCCCCGAGAACGTGGTGAAGCAGGAGCCCACCATGGGCGCCGAAGACTTTGCCTTCATGCTGCAAGCCAAGGCGGGGGCGTATTGCTTTATTGCCAACGGAGATGGGGACCACCGCGCCATCGGCCACGGCGGCGGCCCTTGCACCCTGCACAACCCCAGCTACGACTTCAATGACGCGCTGCTGCCCCTGGGCGCCACCTACTGGGTACGGCTGGCCGAGATGTGGCTAGCACCCGGTGGATCATCTGCTTCAAAATAGATAGCTGCTTGCGCAGGTATTCCGTGCGCTAGAGGCCTAAAAGGCCCTTAACTTTCGGTGTTGAAGCGCAGCGCCGCTAAGGCCAGCAGGCCGTCGAAGATCAGGTTGTCCACCAGTTCGAAGTGCACCGACATGCTGGGCGCCATCTTCCAGCCCGCCCCGCCGGTCATGTAGCAGGCGGGCTCCATGCCGCAGTGCTGGCGCACGTGCTGCACCATGCGCTCGACTGCGCCGGCAATCGCATAGGTGCCGCCACTGGTCAGTGCATCGCTGGTATTGGTGGGGAACAGGCGCACCTCGCCGGTCGGCACGTGCAGGCCGGCAGTGCCGGACTCCAGCGCGCGCAGCATGATGCCGTGGCCGGGCAGGATCAGTCCGCCCAGGAACTTGCCGTGTTCGTCTATGGCCTCCACCGTGACGGCGGTGCCGACCATCACCACCACCATGGGCCGGGTCTGGCCCTGGGCCAGCATGCGGTGGCGGGCGCCCACCATGGCGACCCAGCGGTCGGCGCCCAGGCGGGTGGGGTGGTCGTAGCCATTGGTCAGGCCGGCCTCGGCCGCGCTGGCCACCACCCACTGCGGTGCGACGTCCCACAGCTCCATTTGTTCATGGACGCGGCGCTTAACGGCGTCACCGGCGACGATGCAGCCCAGCATGCGGTCGGGCGCGCTCAGCCCGGCCCAGGGGCCTTCGGCCAGTTTGTCGATGTTCTCCAGGAATTCCGCGCCGTGGGCCAGCAAGGTCGCACCAGGGTGGGGGGCGGAATATTGCGACCACTTGAGTCGGGTGTTGCCAATGTCGATGGCGAGAAAACTCATCCTGCGGTCTCCGTGTTCTTTGCGCGCATTATCGGCGCCCGCCTGTCGGTGGGTTGCGGGCTCTCAGCCTTGGCGCCAGGGCAGGCCGTGGAAGCGCCAGCCGCCTTTGCGGCCACGGTGGGCGTCGCCGTCCGGGTCGCCCTCGAAGCCCTCCAGGATGTTGTAGGCCTGCAGGCCCAGTTCGGTAGCGCGTTTGGCTGCAGCTACGGACCGTACGCCGCTGCGGCACAGCAGCACAGCCTTCTTGCCGCCGGCCAGGGCCGTCTGCAATCCGGCATCGAAGTCGGGGTTCATGGCCATGCCCGGCCATTGCTTCCAGGCCAGGGCTACGGCGCCGGGTACAAAGCCGACCCATTCGCGCTCGGCATCGGTGCGCACGTCGATCAGCACGGCTTCACCCGCCTGCCACCAGGCGCAGGCCAGCTGGGGCGACACGTCGCCGGCATAGCCCTGGGCGGCATGGATGCCGCTGGCTTGGGCCGGGGCATCCGCGTCGTGGCGCAGGCCGGACTGCAGGTTGGCGGGCACGGCTTCGTCCATGCGTTGCGGGCGGGGGAGGTTCAGGGCGTCCATGGTGGCGGTAAATTCTTCCAGGGTTTTGTGGGCGATGCGGGGGTTATGGGCTTTTTCGGCGCCAATGGTGGAGTGGCTTTGGCCTCGGTAGTCGTGGCCGGGCCAGACCAGGGTGTCGTCTGGCAGGGCGAACAGGATTTGCGTGATGCTGTGGTACAGCGCCTGGGCGCTGCCAGACTGGAAATCGGTGCGGCCGCAGCCGTTGATGAGCAGGGTGTCGCCGGTGAAGACATGGTTGCGCCACACAAAGCTCATGCTGCCAGCGGTATGGCCGGGCGTGTGCAGGGCCTGCAGGGTTTCGCCGCCAAAGCTGAGGAAGTCGCCATGCTGCAGCTGTACCGCCGCGCCGGTAATGCCGCAGCCGCTGGGCACGGCGGTTTTGGCGCCGGCGTGCTCGGCCAGCAGGCCGGCGCTGGTGATGTGGTCGGCATGGGCATGGGTCTCCAGCGTCCACACCAGGGACAGGCCTTGTGCGGTCAGCAAGGCCATGTCGCGCTCCAGCTGGGCATCCACCGGGTCGATGATGGCGGCGGCTTTGCTGGCAGGGTCTACCAGCACATAGGTGTAGGTGCTGGATGCGGGGTCGAAGAGTTGTAGGGGTTGCATGGCCTTCTATCGTGTTGCACTTCAGCTTGTCAGCATAGCGCCGAACGTTGGGGGGCGCGTCCGGCACCGGGTGGCGCTGCGTAAAGCTTTTTGTTAGGCGCTTCTATTTTTATAGCTACTCGCGTAGGTAAATACTGCGCTGCAGGCCTTAATCGTCCTTGCGCGTCCAGACCGCGAACAGGGCCTTGGCCTTGAACCAGGCGCTGGTGCGCTCGTCCGACAGCACGTCCAGAAAGTCCGACAGGCGCTTGGATTTGACCATGGTGTAGACCGTGAGCACGGTGGTCAGCACAAAGGTGATGGCGAAGATCCACAGCCGACGGTCCAGCGGGGCGTCGGCCTCGGCCAGCAGGTTCATGCCCAGGAAGCCGGTGGTGACAGTGCCGATCAGGCCAAAGATGGTGACCACCGTGAGGCGCACCACGGTGTTGGCCTGGCGGCGCAGGCTGTCGGCCTCCAGGTACTGGTTCATTTCGGCGATGCGTTCCTTCACCTCGGCGTACAGCGGGTCCAGCCCCAGGTGCTGGGCGCACATCTTGAACAGCGCGCGCACCTGGGCCTGCTCGGACACCTCGTGGAACCAGTAGCGGTGGGTGAAGCGCAAAAAGCTGGAGAAGCCGTAGCGGATGGCCCGCTTGAAGTGGCGGATGCTGTCTGCGTCGCGTATGTCCAGGTTCTTCAGCGCCTCGGCCATGCGGTCGGAGTACATCAGCAGTGCTGCCTTCTGGAAGTGTGCAATCAGAAACACCAGGAAATGCTGGTGCCGGAACTGCGCCAGCACGCCCCGGTCTCGGCAGGTGTAGAAGTGGCTGCCCGCCTCGCCCAGCACCACCATGGCGTGCCCGTTGCACAGATAGCGGGTGTTCGGGGCGGCACCGCCCTCAGCCCAGAAGCGGTCGTAGCAGTACTTGTGTTCGAAGTCGGCCAGGTGCTGCTCGCCGTAGGGCAGCTCGCCGCTGCCCGTTGGCTCGTGCGCGCCCGAGCCGGTGACCAGGCCCAGGCGGATGAAGTCGCTGCGGCTGAGGTCGCGCGGACGGTCCAGCGCCAGGTAGGCCATCAAGGGCATGCGGTAGTACTCGATCTGGCGAAAGCGCAGCGGCCCTTCGTGGTCGGAATGGTCGCCCACCAGGGGCTGCATCACATAGTCCCAGTGGGCCGACAGGCGGGGCGCCCGGCGCGCGCTGACGTGGGACAAGAAGGCGTCGCGCTCGTGCGCATCGGAGGCGGCCAGCACCCGGCCCTGGGCATCCAGCCATTCGGCGCTGGCCAGGCAGTGCAGGGCCTGGCCCTGGGCGTCCCAGCCGGCCGGGTAGGCGCGGCCAAAGCGGTACATCAGCTCTTGCGCCTGGGCCAGTTCCAGGTGCTGGGCTGATACTTCTACGTTCAGCAGCACCAGGTCTACGTCCAGGAAGAAATACAGGTCTACGTGCACGATGTCCAGCGTGATGGGCGCATCGCCGGGGCGCGGCACCACCCGCACAGCGGCGATGTCGTGGCGGCGGAATACCCGCATCGGCGAACCGTGGCTCGCATCCGGCGCGCCATGCTTGGGCCGGCCCTCCCCGTACAGAAAGCGCTGCACATAGGGCAGGAAGGTGACGAACTCGTTGTAGTGCCGTTCGTGGAAGCGGCTGCTGTCGCCGGTGAACTCGTCCACCACCTCGCGCCAGGGCGATGTGTCGCCCATGTCTGCCAGCAGCTGCCAGGGTTTGGCCACGCCGCCTTCGCTGCCGCGCACCGGCATCAGGCGCACGGGCCACAGCAGGGCCAGCTGTAAATGTTCTACGCGGGGGGCAGTGGTAGCGGGCATGGTGTGCGGCAGCGTGGATGCGTTGCGCACAGTGTAGGCCGCCGTGCAGGCGGTGGGGCTGGGATATTCCAGCCTTGCCCGTGGTGCTAGATCGCTATATAAAAAATAGCTGTCAGCGCAGGTATTACAAGCGCTAGCGCCCTATTTTTTATAAATTCAGCTGCCGGCCAGAATGCTGCGTGCCACGGCCTCGGCGACCTTGATGCCGTCCACGCCGGCCGACAGAATGCCTCCGGCGTAGCTGGCGCCTTCCCCCGCCGGGTACAGGCCGCGCACGTTCAGGCTTTGGAAGTCTTCATCGCGGGTCATTTTGAGGGGCGAGGAGGTGCGGGTTTCCACGCCGGTCAGCACGGCGTCGGGCAGGTCAAAGCCTTTGATCTTGCGGCCAAACACCGGCAGCGCCTCGCGGATGGCCGCAATCGCGTAGCCGGGCAGGGCTGCATGCAGGTCGCCCAGCAGCACGCCGGGTTTGTAGGACGGCTCCACGCTGCCCAGCTGGGTAGACGGGCGCCCGGCGATGAAGTCGCCCACCAGCTGGCCCGGCGCCTGGTAGCTGCTGCCGCCCAGTACATAGGCGTTGGATTCGAGCTGGCGCTGCAGCACGATGCCGGCCAGCGGGTGTGGCTGGCCGGGCTTTGGCGGTGCTACGTCGCCCAGCGTGGCGGCCCAGGCTGCCGGGTCGTGGGGGTAGTCTTCCGGGGTGATGCCGACCACGATGCCGGCGTTGGCATTGCGCTCGTTGCGGGAATACTGGCTCATGCCGTTGGTGACCACGCGGCCCGGCTCGCTGGTGGCGGCCACTACGGTGCCGCCGGGGCACATGCAGAAGCTGTAGACGGCGCGGCCGTTTTGCGCGTGGTGCACCAGCTTGTAATCGGCTGCACCCAGCAGCGGGTGGCCGGCGTGCTGGCCCCAGCGGGCGCGGTCGATCAGGCTTTGCGGGTGCTCGATGCGGAAGCCCACCGAAAACGGCTTGGCCTCCATGTAGACGCCGCGCGCGTGCAGCATCTGGAAGGTGTCGCGCGAGCTGTGGCCCAGGGCCAGCACCACCTGGTCGGCTCGCAGCTGGTAGCTTTGGCCGGTGGCCTGGTCCAGTACCGTCAGGCCGCGCATGTGTCCTTCTTCGATCTGTACGTCGGTCACGCGCTGCTCGAAACGGATCTCGCCGCCCAGGGCGATGATCTGCTCGCGCAGGTTTTCCACCACTTTCACCAGCTTGAAGGTGCCGATGTGCGGGTGTGCGGCAACCAGAATTTCCTCAGGCGCGCCGGCCTTGACGAACTCGCGCATTACCTTGCGGCCCAGGTGGCGCGGGTCCTTGATCTGGCTGTACAGCTTGCCGTCCGAGAAGGTGCCGGCACCGCCCTCGCCAAACTGCACATTGCTCTCGGGCTTGAGCACGCTTTTGCGCCACAGGCCCCAGGTGTCCTGGGTGCGCTGGCGCACCGTGGTGCCGCGCTCCAGCACGATGGGTTTGAAGCCCATTTGCGCCAGCACCAGGGCCGCGAAGATGCCGCAGGGGCCAAAGCCCACCACCACCGGGCGCACGGGTAGATCGGAGGGGGCTTGGCCGACCGGGTAGTAGGCCATGTCAGGCGCGGGGCGCAGATGCGGGTTGTCGGGGTGCCGGCGCAGCAGCTCGGCTTCTTGCGCGGCATCGACCAGCGCCACGTCCACGATGTAGACCTGCATCAGCGTGGCCTTGCGCGCGTCGAAGCTGCGTTTGTGGATGGTGAAGTGTGCGATCTGCTCTGCCGGCAGGCCCAGGGTGTGGGCGATCAAGGCAGGCAGTGCGTCCTCGGCGTGGTCGAGGGGGAGTTTGAGTTCTGAGATGCGGATCATGGGGAAACAGCCTGAAGGCTTGTAGTTATCAAGCAAGAGGCCGCGATTTTACGGGCGGGGTGCCAGCCCCGCCAGGCTTTGCGGCTCTATACGGCGCGCACGACGCCGCAGGCTATGCGCGGGCCGGAGTTGCCTGTGGGTTGGGTGGTGTAGTCGTCCGCATCGCGGTGCACGATCAGACCGTGGCCCACAACGTCGTGCGGGCCGCTGCCCACCGACAGGCTGGTGGACTCAAAGCTGAATTTCGCCACGCCCTGGGCATCGGCCTGCAGGCTGGGCAAGTCGCCCGCGTGGTGCATGGCGCTGCTGGCTGCGCCGTGGGCGTGGCCGTCGGGGTTGAAATGGCCGCCGGCGCTCATGCCGTCTCCGCTGGAACAGTCGCCCTTCTCATGCAGATGGAAGCCCAGCGTGGCGTTGGGCGCAAGGCCGCTGATGGAGCCACTGACCAATACCTTGCCCGGCAGTTGCTTGAACTGCACGGTGCCGGTCGCGGTATTGCCTGTGGTGGGCAGCAGGGGGGCGCTGGCCATGGGCGCCGGCGGCGTGCTGGCGCAGGCGGCGAGCAGGACTATGGAGGCAAGAGCGTAAATCAGGTGCTGGCGCATGGTGGGCTCCTTGGGCATTGCGGGTTGACACGCAGCCTGCATGCTAAACCTAGTGTGCGAGCCCAGGGAAAGCTGCTATGGGCTTTGTGGGAAATGGATGCACTGGTGATCGTCAGGAAGCGTGTCGCCGCCACACCAAGAGCCGCTCCCGGATGTCTTCTTCATCCTGTTGGGCTTGTAATGGTTTGACTAAATCGCTGCGGCTGACGATGCCCACCAGACGCTGGGATTGGTGGTCGGCCAGCACGGGCAGACGTTCCAACCGGTGAGTTGCCATGCGCAGAGCTGCCATGCGGCAGGTTTCGTCTGGCAAGGCGGAGACAGGCGTTGCGTGGGCAAATAGATCACCTGCCAGCTGTGCCGTGGGGGCTGGGTTTGCCAAAGTGTGGATGTCCAGCATGCCTACGTAGCGGCCATCTACATGGACTACGGCAAAGGCGCGGTGCTGCTGCTGTGCGCCAAACCAGCTTTCTGGAATGGCGGTCAGCGGTGTGCTGGCCGGTATGGTCTGCACCTGGCGGGTCATGGCTTCATCGACGCGGGTGCGTTCCAGCGGGTCCACGCCGTATTCGCGGTGCACGTGGCGGCCCCGGCGGTCCAGGCGCTCGGTCATGATGGAGCGGCGCATCAGCAGCACGCTCCAGGCCGTGCGACACCGTACACGCCAGCAGCAGCGGCAGCAGGGCGTTCACGTCGCCCGTTAAACCGACAGCAAAGACCGTGGCCGTCAGCGGTGCGCCCAGCGCACAGGCCAGCATGGCCGCCATGCCCACCAAGGGCCACACGGCGGCGTCTGCGCCGGCCCAAGCGTGTGCCAGTACCGCGCCCACACCCGCTCCCAGCATCAGCAAAGGTGCCAGCACGCCACCCGAGGTCCCCGCGCCAGGGCGATCACCCAGATCACGGTTTGGGGTCACAGTGTGGTCCATATCAGTGGGCTGTTGCGTTGGCCGGGCCCAGGTGGGCCAGGCTGGTTTCGTAAAGGGCGGCCATTACATCGGTTTGCGTGACCATGCCCACCAGGCGGCGCTGGGCGTTGACCACCGGTATGTGGTGCAGGCCCGCATCTGCCATCAGCGACACCAGTTCGCCCAGTGGCGTGCTGTCAAAGGCCGTGGTGACCGGTGTGGCCATGATCTGGCCCACCACCTCGGCCTTGCTGGAATGTGTGTGCGGGGTGCGCCGCAGCAGGGCACGCAGACGTGTGGACAGACCTGGGTAGCCATGGTCATCAATCTGGCGCAAAAAACTGGAGCGCGTGACGATGCCGATGACCCGTCGCGCCCGGTCCAGCACTGGCAGGGCCTGCACCTGGTGGGTGTGCATGCTGTGCCAGGCTTCGGCAAGCTCCGTGGAGAACTCGGAGGACAGCACATCCTTGGACATGATGTCGCTGCATTGTTTGGCGCCAAAGCGCCGGCGGAAGGCTTGGGTTTCCGTGCGGTGGAACAGCGCTTCCAGGTCGTCAAAGCTTACGTCCAGCACCTGGTTGTAATCCTTCAGCACGGTCTGCAGGTCTTCCGGCGTAAAACCCAGGCGGGCAGTGGGAATGGCATCGCTGGTCTGGTGGGGATGCGGGGCGTCTGCGCGCTGGGTGTGCGGGTAGCGGCGACCAGTGGCTTTGTTGTATATCAGCGCCGCCAGCAGCAGGAGTGCCGTGTTCAGTGCGACCGGATTGGCAACGAAGCCATATCCTGCCGCATGGATTTGTGGCCCGCCCAGCACGGCGGTCAGTGCCACTGCGCCGCTGGGCGGATGCAGACACCGCAGCCAGAACATGGCTGCGATGGACAAGCTGATGGCAAGGGCTGCAGCAGCCACCGGCATGGGGATGAGCTTGGCGCAGCTGACGCCGATGGCAGCCGCCAGCAGATTGCCCCCGGTGATCGACCAAGGTTGTGCCAGCGGACTGGCCGGTTGGGCAAACAGCAGCACGGCCGATGCACCCATGGGCGCAATCAACCAGGCGGCGGCCAGGGTCAGGCCCATGGCCTGGGTGCTGAGCCAGCCGGTCAGTGCGATGCCGATCAATGCGCCCAGGCTGGCCCGCAGCCGTTCGGCGTTGTTGACGGAGGTGGTCGCGGGGTAGAGGTTCAACAGCCACAATGGAGGGGAGAGCTTCATGCGATATGGATGCCACACAAAACCGTAATTACATCACATTGTGATGTAATTAACTGCCTTGACCGAACCTATGCCCCCACGCCCCAAGACTCTTGCCAAAGCCGACTACGAGGCTTTATCGGAATTCCGCTACCAGCTGCGCCGGTTTTTGCGCTTCAGTGAGGATGCCGCCCAGTCGGAAGGGCTGACCCCGTTGCAGTACCAGTTGCTGCTGCATATCAAGGGCTACCCTGGGCGCGAATGGGCTACGGTGGGCGAGCTGGCCGAGCGCCTGCAGACCCAGCAGCACGGTGTGGTGGCGCTGGTGTCGCGCTGCGAGGCGGCCGAGCTGGTGACCCGCTCGGCGAGTGCGGTGGACCGGCGGCAGGTGGAGGTGCGGCTGACGTCCCAGGGCGATAGCTGCCTGCGCCGCCTGGCCGCGCTGCACCACAAGGAGCTGCAGTCGCTGAGCGGCGGTTTCCAGGTGGCGAATATTTCAGCGTTTAACGACCAGTTGTAAAGCTGGCCACGGTGTTCTTCCCCGATCAGGGCTGTCTGTACGGCTTTGTAAATGGCGTGTGATTGACTTGCCTTGGTTTGTGTGTGAAAGGTAAACTGAAAAACAACTCGCAGGCATGGCTCTGCGGAAGTCGTTTCCTTGTCCACCAACCAGCGGGGGCCTATGAGTATCCAGCGTACAAGTGGTGCATCCAGATATGCCCAGGTGTTAGCGGCGCGTGCCTCCAGCAGCAATACCGACAAATACGGGGTGGTAGGGGCTGCGGCCATAGGCGTGACCGACGCGGTGGCCCAGGGTGCCAAGAGCCTTGGCAACGGTATCAAGGTGGTGGCGCAAGCCACGGTCAGCCTGGAAAATGCGGCGAAATCGGTTGTCACCGGTAGCTTGTCGTCTGCCAAAGCCATTGCCTCTTATGCCAGCAGCGCCGCAGGCGCGGTGGCGAGCACGATCAGCAAACTGGTCTGAGCTGCAGGGGCCGTAGCCCCTTTCTCTTAATTCCCCAGCAACTGGCGCAGCACAAACGGCAGGATGCCGCCGTGCTGGTAGTAGTCCACTTCAATCGGTGTATCGATACGCAGGCGCACGGCTACGTTTTGCTGCGTGCCATTGGCACGGTGGATTACCAGCTGTACATCCATTTGCGGCTGCAGTGGGCCGTCTACCACCACGTCAATGGTTTCGTCGCCGCGCAGGCCCAGGGTTTGCCAGCTGTCGTCTCCTTTGAACTGCAGCGGCAGCACACCCATGCCCACCAGGTTGGCGCGGTGGATACGCTCAAAGCTGCGGGCAATGACTGCTTTGATGCCCAGCAACTGCGTGCCCTTGGCGGCCCAGTCGCGGGACGAGCCGGTGCCGTATTCCTCGCCGCCAAACACCACGGTGGGCACACCTGCCGCCATGTACTTTTGCGCAGCGTCGTAGATGAACAGCTTTTCACCGCTGGGTTGGTGCAGTGTGAGCCCGCCTTCGACCTGCGAGCCATTCGCGTCCAGTGGCAGCATCAGGTTCTTGATGCGCACGTTGGCGAATGTGCCGCGCACCATGACGTCGTGGTTGCCACGGCGCGATCCGTAGCTGTTGAAGTCGGCCTTGGGCACCCCGTTGGCGAGTAGCCACTGACCGGCTGGTGACTTTTCGGCAATGGAGCCGGCGGGCGATATGTGGTCGGTGGTGATCGAGTCGCCGAACAGCGCCATGGGGCGTGCACCGGTAAAGCCCGCAGCTGCGGTGGTCGGCTGCTGGGTGAAGCCGCCAAAGAAAGGCGGCTCGGCAATGTAGGTGGACTGCGGCCAGTTGTAGACCTGGCCGGTGACGCCCTGGATGCTGCTCCACAGCGCACCGGGTTCGGTCTTGACCTTGTCGTAGTTCGCGCGGAAGGCCTGGGCGTTCATGGCGTAATGCAGCTTCTCGTCAATCTCTGCCATGCTGGGCCAGATGTCGCGCAAGTACACGTCTTGGCCTTTGCCGCCCTTGCCCAGCGGCTGGGTGGACAGGTCGGTCATCATATTGCCCGCGATGGCATAGGCGACGACCAGGGGTGGTGAGGCCAGAAAGTTGGCCTTCAGGTTGGGGTGGATGCGGGCTTCGAAGTTGCGGTTGCCCGACAGCACTGCAGCACACACCAGCTTGTTGCCGGTGATGGCGGCGTTGATTTCTGGCGTCAAATCGCCTGCATTGCCAATGCAGGTGGTGCAGCCGTAGCCAGCCAGGTAAAAGCCCAGCTTTTCCAGGTAGGGCAGCAGGCCCGCCTTTTCCAGGTATTCGGTGACGATGCGCGAACCGGGTGCCAGCGAGGTCTTGATGTGCGGTAGCACCGTCAGACCGGCTTCCACTGCCTTCTTGGCCAATAGGCCAGCGGCCAGCATCACGCTGGGGTTGGAGGTGTTGGTGCAGGAGGTAATGGCCGCAATAAGCACGTCACCGTTACCGATGTCCACGCCGCCGCCCGATGGCAAAGCGTAGCGCGACAGCAGGGTCTCGGCCGGCTGGTTGAAGCCGTTGGCTTCATTGGGCTGGCTGTACAGCGTGCTGAAGGTACTGGAGAGCTTGTCCAGGTCGATGCGGTCTTGCGGGCGCTTGGGGCCGGCCAGGCTGGGGACCACGGTGCCCAGGTCCAGCCGCACCACCTGGCTGTAGTCGATATCGCCAGGGTTGGGCATGCCAAACAGGCCTTGTGCCTTGTAGTAGGCCTCAAACAAGGCAATCTCGGCATCGGTGCGGCCCGTGCCTTTGAAGTAGGCCACGGTCTTGTCGTCTACCGGGAAGAAGCCCATGGTGGCGCCGTATTCGGGCGCCATATTGCCAATGGTGGCGCGGTCCGGCACGGGGATGGACGCCGCACCGGGGCCGAAGAATTCGACAAATTTGCCCACCACCTTTTCGGCACGCAGGATGTTGGTGACAAACAGCACCAGGTCGGTGGCGGTCACGCCCTCGCGCAGCGTGCCGGTCAGCTCGAAGCCCACCACGTCGGGTGTCAGCATGTACACCGGCTGGCCCAGCATGGCGGCTTCGGCCTCGATGCCGCCCACACCCCAGCCCACCACGCCGATGCCGTTGATCATGGTGGTGTGGCTGTCGGTGCCGACCAGCGAGTCGGGGTAGTACACCGGTGCGGCAGCCGTGTCCTTGGGGCTCTTGTAGACGCCCCGCGCCAGGTATTCCAGGTTCACCTGGTGCACGATGCCGAAGCCAGGCGGCACTACGCGGAATGTGTCAAAGGCCTGCATGCCCCATTTCATGAACTGGTAGCGCTCGTGGTTGCGCTGGAACTCCAGCCTCATGTTCAGGTCCAGCGCCTGGGGGGTGCCGTAGTAGTCCACCATGACCGAGTGGTCCACCACCAGGTCTACTGGTACCAGCGGCTCTATGGTCTTGGGGCTTTGTCCCAGCGTTGCGGCCACGCTGCGCATGGCGGCCAGGTCGGCCAGCAGCGGGATGCCGGTGAAGTCCTGCAGCACAACGCGTGTGACAACAAAGGGGATTTCATCGGTGCGCGCCGCAGTGGGGGACCAGTGCGCGAGCTGCGCCACGTGCTCGGGCGTGACCTTTTTGCCGTCGCAATTGCGCAGCACCGATTCCAGCACGATGCGTACAGCTACCGGAAGTCGATCCACGCTGGGGAACTGCTTGGCCAGCGCAGGCAGCGACCAGTACTGGCCCGATTCACCTGTGGCGGTGTGAAATGGTTGCAGGGTTGATGCGAACGCGTGGGAAGAGGGTGCCGACATGGGAGCTCCTTTTTCGTGGACAAGCGCCAAGATAGCAGGCTTCAATGAACCCGGTTGTCAGCAGGGATGCCGTGGGAAGGCAGACGTTCAGCCCACCAGCGGGTAATCCGCCTGGTAGCTCCAGTCCGGTATGGGCACATTCTTGGACGAGTGGCAGATGCTGAGCCGGTCGAGCAGCATTTCACGGCCGACGAACTCTGCCGCCAGTTCTTCGCTGAGTTGGACATTGTCCGGGTGCGCTTCGCCGTAGGCCAGGCTAAGGTGGGGGAAAGGCGACAAACCTTGCTGCGTCTGGCTGAAGGCCTGCGCTGCTGCCTGCATACCCTTGAAGGCAGCACAGGGGGCAAAGCGCAACACCACGCAGCGGAAGAAATGCGGGCTGCATTCCACTGCCTCCACCCGCCAGCGCTGCGCTGGTATCTTGCGCGCCAGAGGTGCCAGCATGTGGCGCAGTGCGTCCAGCGGCTGGGCCAAGTCCCCTTGCACGGTCACATGCGGGGCAAAGCGCTCGCTGCCGCGCAGGGTCGCCAGTCGGGCAATAGTCTGCAGCAGCGCGGCTTCATCCGATGCCGCAGGTCGTAGCCAGATGGAATATTCAGCAGGCACAGTCATGGGTTCACTTCCCAACGCCGGCCAGTACATCAGCCTTCAGAAAACGCTCCACAAACAACATGAAAAGCACCGAGGGCACTAGCAGCAAGAGTGCGGTGATGGACGCGATCTGGTAATTGCCTTCCATGGCCGCGTTCAGCATGGTCAGCGGTAGTGTGTGCACATCGGGCACGCCGACGAAGAAGGTGCCAGAGAACTCGTCCAGCGAGATCAGGAACACGAAGATGGCGCTGGCCAGCAGCCCCGGAGCCGCCAGCGGCAGGCTGACGGTCAGGAAGGCGCGCAGCGGCGATGCGCCCAGGTTGCGCGCAGCCTCCACCTGTTCCTGGTGTATGGCGGCGAACGAGGCCGATGCGATCCACACAGCGAACACCAGACCCTGTATGGCATGCACCAACATTACGCCCCAGATGGTGCCGGTCAGGCCCAGGCCGTAGAAGATGCGCGCAATATTCATGTGCACCGCCACCGTAGGGAAGGCTTGTGGTAGCAGAAAAAATAGCAAAAACAGGTTGCGGAACGGTAGGGTGCGTTTGGACAGGGCGTAACCGGCGGGAATGGCTACCGCCAGGCTGAGTAGCACAGTCAGTACCGCAATCAGCAGGCTGGTAGTCAGTGCGCGCATGGCACCCGCTTCGGGGCGGAACACCTTGTTCCAGAACGCAAAGCCCCAGCGCACCGGCAGCTTGGCCGGGAAGTACCAGGCTTCGGTCACGGTCCAGATCAGCATATTCAGCAGCGGGCCGAAGACGGCAATCGCCAGCAGGCCAATCAGCAGCACCTGTAGCAGCGTGCCCACGAAGGCCGGGGTGCGTGAATGGCTGAGTTTCATTTGGGTTGCCCACCCGTGCGCAGGCCTTGGCGCAGATAAAACCACGCGGCCACGCCGCTCATCGCAAACGCTACAAAGCCCAGCGCGTTGGCCACGCCGTAGTCGCCATAGGAGTTGACGCGCCAGGCCATGTCCACCGTCAGCAAGGTGGGCGTGCCGGCGATGATCATCATCGGGACCGACAGCGCCGACAGCATGGTCACAAAAGACAAAATCAGGCTGACCCACACGGTGGCCATCACCTGTGGCAGCACGATTTCCAGCAGGATGCGCAGCCGCCCTGCACCCAGGCCACGTGCGGACTCGATCATCGAGCGGTCCATGGATGCCATGGCCCCGCTGATCAGCAGCGCGGCAAACGGCAGCTGCTTCCACACGAAGGTGACCACCACGCCACGCCAGTCCAGCAGGCTCATGGCATTCAGCGGCTCCACCAGGCCGGCGGCCATCAGCGCGTTGTTCAGCATACCGTTCTTGGCTAGAAAGGTACGCATCAGCTGGGCCGCCACCACAAAGGGGATGAACAGCGGCCAGCGGTAAATCCAGCGCAGCGCGGCTACCGCACGCCGGTTTTCCCCCAGCGTGAGATAGCCCGCAATGGCTACCGCCAGCACGCCTACCAGCGCGGTAGACAGCACGGTGACGATGGCGGTCAGCGTGATGTCGCCGCCGTACAGCGCGAAGGCCTTGGAGAAATTACCCAGGTCCCAGCCACCGCTGCTCTCATTGCGGAAGGCATAGGTGAGTGAAAACACCAGCGGGTAGACAAACAGCAGACCCACCATCACCAAGGCGGGCAGCAGCAGGGCCAGGGCGGGCAAAAGTTCGGAGGGTCTGCGGCGCATCGTTGGGCGTGCTTAGTTCTGCACCTGGGCTTCGTACTGCTCGCGCAGATCCTTGAAGTAAGGTGCCAGCGGGAACGGCTTGCCATTGCGCGCCAGTTCGGCAGGCGTTACGTCCACGAACAACTGGTTCCAGACCTTGGCGTCCAGCACGGGCTTGACCACGTTGGCGTCGATGCCCGGGTACCAGTTGAAGCGGCGCACGCTGCCGTCGGCCTGCACTTGCGGGCTGGTGGCCAGGGCGATGAACTTCTTTGCCAGTTCCACGTTCTTCGCCTTGGCGGGAATCGCGTAGTAGTAGGGCTGGCCGGGCATGCCGGGCGACAGGATCTTCAGCTTCATGTTGGGTGCCAGGCGGCCTTCGGCCTTCCAGCTTTGGAACATGTCCACCCACACCGGGCCCATGGCGATTTCGCCGCGGTTCAGCATGTCCAGTGTGCCGGCGTTGCCGGGCGTGAACACCACCTGCTGGTTGAAGCTCTTCAGGTCGGCGAAGGCCTTCTTCCAGCCGGCGGGCGACTTGGCGTCATAGGGGCCTTGCTGCACGGTCTCGGGGTTGCCGCCGTAGGCGTACATCCAGCCCACCACAAAGGCCACGCCCGACATGCCGCCCTTCAGGCCGTTGTAGCCAAAGCTCTTGGGGTTCTTGGCCACAAAGGCGCGCAGCTCGTCATAGGACGCGGGTGGGGTCTTGACCAGATCCGGGTTGTAGGCCAGCGCGGTCTGGCTTTCAAACATGGGCATGACGTAGCCGTCCACATTTACGCCCAGGGCCTGCTTGGCAGACTGGCTGACCGCGTACTTGCCGGTGGGGATGCTGTCGCGGTATTTCAGCAGCAGGCCGTCACGCACCATTTCGCCGGTCTTTTGCTGGTTGGGCACGATCACGTCGGTGTCCCAGGTGGCGGCGCCAGCCGCCTTTTGGGCCTGCAGCTTTTCCAGCATTTTTTGCGAACCGGCATCGTCCGGGCCGGTGCCGACCACGCTGACCTTGACGCCGGGGTTCAGCTTCTCGAACAGCGGGCCCAGGTAGTCCGTCACGTAGTCCACCATGTTCTGCGAGCCACCGCTGATCACGTTCAGCGTGGTGGTCTGGGCCTGTGCGCTCAGAGACAGAGCGCCCAGCGCCAGGGCAATGGAGGCAGCGAGTGTGCGGCGAAGTAGTGGCATGGAATGCTCCTGTGTAGCAATTAAAAAAAGGGCTCAGGCCTGCGCCGAGGCGCGCGGGTAGATGTGCAGCGCGTGGGCGGGAATGCAGACGGTCACGTTGTCGCCGTTCTCCATGGGGCGCGGGTGGTCGATGAAGAAAGCGCCGCATGCGGTCGTGATCTCGCAGCGGTAGCCGCCGCCCAGGTAGCTCACCTGGTGGATGCGGCCTGGTATCTGCAGGCTGTCGTCGGCCTGCGCGTCAGCTGTGCCAAGGCTTGCCATTTCGCTGCGGAAATGCACTTGTGCCGGGCCTTGGGTCGGTGTGCCTGCGCGGCACCACACCTGTGCCTGCGGTACGCGCGGCACACGCAGCTGTACGCCGCCGTTTTCGGCCTGGGCTTCGCAGTCGATGGTGTTGTCGGCGCCCATGAAGGTTGCCACGTACGGCGTTTGGGGGCGTTGGTACACGTCTTCAGGCGCACCGATCTGGGCGATGCGGCCTTGCTCCAGTATCACCACCTGGTCGGCCATCACCATGGCTTCTTCGCGGTCGTGCGTAACCAGGATGGCGGTGACGCCCAGTGCGCGCTGGATGGAGCGGATTTCGTGGCGCATCTGCAGGCGGATGCCGGCGTCGAGGTTGGACAGCGGTTCGTCCAGCAGCAAAATTTCAGGCTCCACCGCCAGGGCGCGGCCCAGGGCCACGCGTTGGCGCTGCCCGCCCGACAGCTCGCCCACGCCGCGCGCGCCAAAGCCTTGCAGGCCCAGCATGTGCAGCAGCTTGTCTACGCGTTGTTGGATCTCGGCGCGCGGCACGCGGCGCAGCTTTAGGCCGTAGCCAATGTTTTGCGCCACGCTCATGTGCGACCACAGGGCATACGACTGGAACACCATCGTCATGCCCCGGCGCTCGGGCGGTTCGTGCAAGATGTTCTGGCCCTTGACGGTGATACTGCCCGCCTTGACGGGGTTGAAGCCTGACAGGGTGCGCAGCAGGGTGGTCTTGCCGCATCCCGACGCGCCCAGCAGGGCCACGAAACTACCTGGTTCTATGTCCAGGTCTATGCCTTTGAGCACTTCGTTCGCGCCATAGGCTACGCACAGACCGCGCACGGAAATAATCGGATTCACAAGGGGGACTCTTTGTCGGACGTCGTTTGACTACAGCAAACGATACCCACAAAGCATGACCCTTGTGTGACGGGAAAACCCTTTGTGTATGACCGTTTCCCCCTTGGCTGACGGTGGAGGCCCGGTGGGTTGGGGTGGTGCCACCCGGCCCCGCTTCTGCAGATGCCTACAAGCAACGGATTTGGGTGCGGCACCTGGCTGCAGTTTTTAAGAAATTTATGCCTGCAGCGCTTGTTTAGTCTGCGATAGATGCTATGGAAAAAGTAGCGACTTGCCGTCGCTTGCGTGAGTAGAGTTCCGCTGCACCCACTCTGGTTCGGTGAGGCCCTGAAGCTCTGACCTGCAGAAATCGATGCATGTCCTCTGGAGTCAAGATTTATGGCCGACCCAGGCCAATGGAAAAACGCGTTGCTCCCTAGACTGAGCACGCCTACCAGAACAACGAGACAAGCGACACAGACGTACCAGCGGCACCATCCCTGGCGCAACGCGATCTGCGCCCTTGCGTCTCGTTCGTGACAACTTAAAAAAGGAGACAACATGACCGAGATACAAGTGTTCCCTTCGCAGGAGCCGTCCGCCTCCCGCCGCCAGGCCCTCAAAGGCATGGGTGCCGCCGCCGTGGTCGCCGGCTTGCCCGGTCTGGCACTGGCCCAGACCAAAACCATCCGCATCGGCTACATCAGCCCGCTGACCGGGCCGCAGGCCCCGTTCGGCGAGACGGACAAATACATGGTGGCCAAGATGCAGGCCCTGCTGAAGGATGGGCTCACCATCAATGGCACCAAGTACGCGGTCGAAATCCTGGTGCGCGACAACCAGTCCAACCCCAACAAGGCGGCCGAGCTGGCCGGTAACCTGATCCTGAATGAGAAGGTGCATCTGATGCTGCCCGCCAGCACCACCGATGCCATCAACCCCGTGTCCGACCAGTGCGAGCTCAACGGCGTGCCCTGCCTGTCCAGCCAGGCACCTTGGCAGAGCTTTGTGTTTCCGCGCGGGGGCTCGGCCGAGAAGCCCTTTAAATGGACCTACCACTTCTTCTGGGGTCTGGAGGACGTGCTGGCCAGCTTCACCGGTATGTGGAACTCGGTGCAAACCAACCGCAAGGTGGGCCTGCTGTTTCCGCGCAATATCGACGGCGAAGCCTGGGGCAACAAGGACTGGGGCCTGCCACCGGCGGTGACCAAGGCGGGCTTCCAGACCGTCATCCCCAGCTCCTTCCAGCCGCTGACGAATGACTTCTCGGCCCAAATTTCGGAATACAAGCGGGCCGGGGTGGACATCATTGGTGGCATCAGCTACCCCGCCGACCTGAAGACCTTCATCACCCAATGCCGCCAGCAGCAGTTCAAGCCCAAGGTTGTCACCGTGGCTGCTGCGCTGCTGTTTCCCTCGGGGGTCGAGTCCATGGGCCAGCTGGGCGAGGGCATGAGCACCGAGGTGTGGTGGACACCCGCCTTTCCGTTCAAGTCTTCGCTGACCGGTGAAACCGGCGTCAAGATGGCCGAGGACTGGGAGGCCGCTACCAAAAAGCAGTGGACCCAACCGCTGGGCTATGCCCATGCCCTGTGGGAAGTGGCGCTGGATGTGCTCAAACGCAGCAAGGACCCGCTGAGCCGCGATTCCATCCGCCAGGCCATTACCGAGACCAATCTCACCACCATGGCGGGACCGGTCAACTTCAAGGGCGGACCCACACCCAATATCTCCAAGACACCGGTGCTGGGTGGCCAATGGGTTAAAGGCAAGGCGCACAAGTACGACCTGCGCATCGTAGACAACAGCACCAGCAAGCTTGTCGGCACCGAAGGCAAGCTGCAGTTGATCTGATGTTCATGACCACCCCATCGCCGACCTGGAGTGTGTGTCCATGAGTGCTGTGCCCATCTTGAGCGCCCAGGGCTTGAGCAAGTCCTTTGGTGCCGTGCGTGTGATCCATGAGATCAGCTTTGAGGTGTGGCCCGGCGAGGTGCTGGGCGTGTTGGGCCCCAACGGCGCGGGCAAGACCACGCTGTTCAACCTGATCAGCGGCGATGTGGCGGTGGACGGCGGCAACTTGCGCTTCCAGGGCGAGGCGCTAAAGGGTGGCGAGCCGCCGTTCAAGCGCTGCCGCCGAGGTATTGGCCGCACCTACCAGGTGCCACGCCCCTACAGCGGCATGACCACTTTTGAAAACCTGCTGGTGGCCGCGATGTTTGGCGGCATGCAGTCCGAGCGGGTGGCTAACGACCGCTGCGCTGCGATTCTGGACGACTGTGGCCTGGGCGACAAAGCCAACCAGTTGGCCGGTTCACTCACCTTGCTGGACCGCAAGCGGCTGGAGTTGGCGCGCGCGTTGGCCAGTGGCCCCAAATTACTGCTGCTCGACGAAATCGCGGGCGGCCTGACGGACGAGTAGTCGCATGCCCTGGTGCAACTGGTGCGGCGCATCCGTGAGCGCCAGGTCACCGTGGTCTGGATCGAGCATGTGCTTCACGCGCTGATGGCCGTGGCCGATCGCCTGCTGGTGCTGAACTTTGGCGAAAAAATTGCCGAGGGCAGCCCCCAGGCGGTGATGGCCAACCCCGAAGTGCAACGCGTCTATATGGGAATTGATTCATGAGTGCCCCCGTATCCTCCCCCTTGCTCTCTACCCACGGGCTGTGTGCCCGCTACGGCGATTTCCAGGCCCTGTTCGGCATCGATTTTGAGATCGCCTCCGGCGAGGTGGTCGCTCTGATCGGCGCCAACGGCGCGGGCAAGTCCACCCTGTTGCGCAGCCTGGTCGGGCTGTTGCCCGTGGCACAGGCCATGGTGCGTTTTGACGGCCAGGCGGTCGGCGGCAGTGCCCCGCACCAGATGCTTCAACGCGGCTTGGCCCTGGTGCCCGAAGGCCGCCGCCTGTTTACCGGCATGACGGTGGCGGATAACCTGCAGGTGGCCATCGACCATGCCCGGGCGATGGATGCCCACGGCACCGCCAGGCCTTGGACGCTGGACCGCCTGTTCGACCTGTTTCCCATCCTGCTGCAAAAGCGCCGCACGCCGGTGGAACTGCTGTCCGGCGGGCAGCAGCAAATGGTGGCGATTGGCCGTGCGCTACTGGGCCAGCCGCGTCTGCTGTTGTGCGACGAACTGTCGCTGGGCCTGGCACCGCTGGTGATTCGCGAAATCTATGCGGCACTGCCCAGCATCGCTGCGGCGGGCACAGCCATCGTGCTGGTCGAGCAGGACGTGGCGCTGGCTTGCCGGGCATCGCACCGCCTGTACTGCATGCTGGAAGGCCGCATCACCTTGACGGGCCGGTCCGCCGACATGGCCCGCGACGACATCGCCCGTGCCTATTTTGGAGCCAGCCATGCAGTGGCTTGATGCACTGGTACAAGGCCTGCTGCTGGGCGGCATGTATGCGCAGTACGCCATTGGCATGGCGCTGATGTTTGGCGTGATGCGCATCGTCAATACCGCCCATGGCGACATGATGATTTTGCTGGCGCTGGTGGGTGTCAGTCTGGCCGGGGCCCTGGCCATCGGCCCGTATGTGGTGGTGGCCATGCTGGTGCCCATCGCCATGGTGCTGGGCTGGCTGCTGCAAAAGACGGTGCTGAACCGGGTGCTGGGTAACGACCCGCTGCCGTCGTTGATCGCCACCTTCGGCCTGTCGATTGCGCTGCAAAATCTGATGCTGCAAATCTGGTCGGCCGACACCCGTTCTTTGCCCGGCGACGGGCTGGAGTTTGCCAGTCTGGCGCTGGGCGACTTCTTCGTTGGGGTGCTGCCTCTGCAAATCTTTGCCGCCGCGCTATTGATGACGGCGGGCCTGGACCTGACGCTGCGCTACACCGCCTTTGGCCGTGCGCTGCGTGCTGCCGCAGCCGACCCCGATGCTGCCGCCATTACCGGCATCAACCCCCAGCGGGTGTATGCCGCTGCCACGGCGCTGGCCGTTGGCATGCTGGGAGTTGCGGCGGTGTGCCAGTCGCTGCGTGCCACGGTGTCGCCTTCGGACGGCCCGGCGCAGCTGATCTATGCCTTTGAGGCGGTGATCATTGGCGGCATGGGCTCAGTCTGGGGGGCTTTCCTGGGGGCGATGGTGTTGGGGGTGTCGCAGGCGATTGGTTTTCGGCTGGACGCGGGCTGGGGCATTCTCAGTGGGCACCTGGTATTTCTGGCCGTGCTGGCCGTACGCCCGCAAGGGCTGATGTCGCGGAGAGCCTGAACACCATGAGTGCAGTGATGAAACCCCTGGCCGCAATGGCCTCCACCCTGCCGCCGCCAATGGCGATGGTGCAACGCCACACCCGGTCCAGCCGTATCGCCATGGCTCTGTGCGTGCTGGCTGTTGCCACGATGCTAAGCATGCCCTGGTGGGCCGACTCCGGGCTGATCCGCGCGGTGGTCGAGCTCAGCTGCTACATCGTGGTGGCGCAGATGTGGAACCTGCTGGCGGGCTACGCCGGCCTGGTGTCGGTCGGCCAGCAGGCATTTATTGGCGTGGCGGGCTATGCCATGTTTGTGCTGGCCAACAAGTTCGGCGTGGACCCATTTCTGGCATCGGCCCTGTGCCTGCTGGTGCCCGCCCTGCTGGCCGTCCCTGCCTATGCGCTGCTGCACCGGCTGGATGGCCCGTATTTCGCCATCGGAACCTGGGTAGTGTCCGAGGTCTGCCGCCTGTTCGCCTCCAGTCTGGATTACGTGGGCAGTGGCTCGGGCATGACGCTCAGCGCCATGGGCAAGTACAGCCTGGAGCAGCGTGAGTTCGGCACGCTCTGGCTGTGCGCAGCCATGCTGCTGCTTGCCGTGGGTGGTAGCTATGGCCTGCTGCGCTCGCGCTACGGTCTGGCGCTGACGGCCATGCGCGACAACCCGGTATCCGCCGCCAGCCAGGGCGTGGATGTCAAGCGCCTGCGCTTTCTGATCTACCTGGCCGCCGCCGTGGGCACCGGCATGGTGGGCGCGGTGTATTACCTGAGCGCGTTGCGCATCTCGCCCTCGGCCGGGTTTGACCCCAACTGGTCGTCTATCTGCATTTTCATCGTCATGGTGGGCGGTATCGGCTCGATTGAGGGGCCGCTGGTCGGTGCCTTGCTGTACTTCGCCGCCGACCGCCTGTTTGGCCGCTTTGGTGCTACCTACATGGTGGTGCTGGGTCTGATGACGCTGTGCATGGCGCTGTTCGCCCGGGGGGGGCTGTGGGGCCTGTGGTGCAAGCGGGTGGATGCCCCCTGGTTCCCGCTGCGCCGCCGTCTGTTGCGCCGATCCGATGCCGCCAAAAACTGAATTTTTACAACCAGCCTCAAGGAGACAAGCATGAGCACCAGCGTACTGACCCCACCCGACCGCGCCCTGATCCAGCTGCCGCCCGAGCCGCACGCGGCCGTCATCGCCGAGTACGGACTCCACGGCGACCACATCGGCCCGTCGGAAGCCGAGTCACCCTGGGTGCCTTTCGGCGACAGCGCGGCGATCCGCCATTTGTCCTTCGACGTGCGTACCGGTGCTGTGGCCAATATCCTGTGGGTCAAGGGCGGCGGCCGCATCGGCACCCACCGCCACCGAGGAGCGGTATCCGCCATCACGTTAGAGGGCACCTGGGGCTACTACGAGTACGACTGGGTGGCCCGCCCTGGCAGCTTTGTGTACGAAACACCGGGCACGGCCCACACCCTGTACTCCGACGACCCGAACGGCATGAAGGCCATGTTCTGGATCAACGGCGCCATCGAGTTCTTTGACGACGCAGGCCAGCTCACTGACACCTTTGACGTGTTCTGGTTCATCAACCACTACGTCAGCCATTGCCGCGCCCACGGGCTGCCGATCAACAAGGCCTTGTTCCTGTAAGCGGGGGGCGGCAGAAGTGACCATGAGCCCCACGATGCAACTCTTTTCGGTGCGCGGCCTGGCCTGCACCGTCACCGGTGCCGCCAGCGGCATCGGCCTGGCCTACGCCGAGGTGATGGCCGAGCACGGCGCGCGCGTCACGCTAATGGACCTCAACGCCCCGCGACTGCAAGAGGCCGAACAGCGCCTGCGGTCGCAGGGCTACGAGGTGCGCAGTGAGTGCGTGGACGTGACCGACCGCGAGGCCCTGTACGCCGCCTTCGACCGCAGCGCCGCTGCCTACGGCGGGCTGGATGTGCTGTTTGCCAACGCCGGCATCGACGCTGGCCCCGGCTTTTTGACCCCTGACAACGCCCGCAACCCCGAAGGCGCGCTGGAGGCCCTGGACGAGCGCCACTGGGATGCCGTGATTGCCACCAACCTCACCTCGGTGTTCACCAGCCTACGTGCCGCCGTGCGCCACATGAAGCCGCGCGGCAAGGGCAGCATTGTGGTGACCACATCCAACGTTGCCATCATCAACGAGGCCATCGTCGGCACGCCCTATATGCCCGCCAAGGCCGGTGCTGCCTCGCTGGTGCGGCAGGCGGCAATGGAGCTGGCGCGCTACGGCATCCGTGTGAACGCGATTGCGCCCGGCCCCTTCGCTACCAATATCGCCGGGGGCCGGCTGCGCAACCCGGCCGACCGCGAGGCCTTCCAGGTGCGCGTGCCCATGCACCGGGTGGCCGATACCGACGAGATCAAGCCCCTGGCGCTTTTTCTGGCGTCGAACGCGTCCTCGTTTGTCACGGGTTCCCAGCTGGTGATCGACGGCGGGCAGATGCTTGGCCGGGTGGACTGAAAGGGCCCCATGATGCAAGCCGCCATTTTTGCTGCCCTGCGCCAGCCGCTGCAAATCACGCAGCTGGACGACCCCGAACCCGACCGCTACCAGGTGCTGCTCAAGGTGTGCCGCTGCGGCATCTGCGGCAGCGATCTGCACATGACCGAAGACCCGGTGTTCGGCGCCCAGCGCGGCGATGTGCTGGGCCATGAATACTCGGGCGAGGTGCTGGAAGTCGGGGCCGATGTCACCCACCTCAAAGCGGGCGACCAGGTCAGCGTGGCCCCGCTGCGCGGCTGTGGCGACTGCGACAGTTGCCGCCGTGGCGACCCTGCCTGGTGCGCCCAGATGCAGCTGATAGGCGGGGGCTACGCCCAGTACGCTGCGGTGGCGGCGCGCCAGTGCCGCAAGCTGCCCTGGGGCATCTCTGCGGCCGACGGTGCCCTGGCCGAGCCGCTGGCCGTGGCCTTGCACGGCGTGGTGCAGGCAGGCCTGAAACCGGGTGACCGGGTGCTGGTGGTCGGTGCCGGTGCCATTGGCTTGGCCGTGGCATTCTGGGCGCGGCGCATGGGGGCTACTGCCGTGGCGATGAGCGATGTCCACCAGTACCAGGCCGAGCGTGCCCGGGCGCTGGGTGCCAGTGCCTTCCTAAAGGCCGACGAGGATTTGGCGGCGCAGGCGCGCGACCACCTGGGCGGCGAGCCGGACCTGGTGTTTGAGTGCGTGGGCAAGCCCGGTTTGATTGACCATTGCATTGGGCTGGTGCGCCCGCGCGGCACGGTGGTGGTGCTGGGCCTGTGCACCGCCCGCGACCACTTTGACGCGTTCCGCGCCATCTCCAAAGAGGTGCGGATCGTGATGTCGGTGTTCTTCAATATGCGCGAGTTCCACACGGCGATTGACGCGCTGGACGGTGGGCGTTACGCGCCCCAGGCACTGATTTCGGAGACCATTGCCCTGGTGGATTTACCGACTGCATTCGAGGCGCTGCGCCAGCGCACCACCCAATGCAAAGTGCTGGTGGACCCGTTCGCTGCGGCGGGTTGACGCCGGAGCGGATCAGTGCAGGGATTGGCGCTGCAGCTGCGTAGGTGTAATGGCAAAGCGTTGCTTGAACGCCCGGGAAAAGTGCGACGGGCTGGCAAAGCCGCAGTGGTAGGCCGTTTCAGCCACGGTGGTGCCGCGCCGTTGCGGATCCAGCAGCTGCTCCCGGGCCCGGTCCAAGCGGCGCGCCAGTACATAGTCGGCCACCGCGCTGTCCTGCGCAGCGAACAGACGCCGCAAATGCCGCTCAGAGATGCCTGCTGCGTGGGCGATCTGGTCGGCATGCAGACCTTCGTCGCCCAGGTGCTCTTCGATGTAGGCCTTGGCGGCCAGCAGATGGGTGGCGCTGAGGGCCGAGGTCACGGTGTGGCCTTCGCCTTGGTGGATTAGCACGCCCAGCAGATCGCAGACCTGGCTGTCCAAGGATTCGCTGTTCTGGAGGGGCTGCGCCGGGCCTTCGATCAGATTCAGCAACAGGCTGCTCAGCGTGTGGCTGTACAGCCGGTGGGTATGGGTGGCGGCGGCGATGTGCAGGGGGTGGTTCAGGTGGGTACGGACCAGCTGGGTTTGGAACAGGTCCGCCGGAATGTCCACATGTAGCTGGCTGAAGTTTTCCGCCCCGCCCAGTAAAAACGGGTAACGCGCGTCGTAGACCAGCACATCGCCTTTGTGGACCTTCACGCAGTGGCCGCGCTGGTAGATGAAGGTCTCGCCCTCGCGCACCAAGTTGATGAAAATCGACTCCCGGGGCGTGGCGCGGATCATGTCCGGCGTGCGCTCGATCACATGCGCATTGGCGCTGGTGATGGCTAGGCGCAGATTGCCCTGGTCCAAGCTGGTCTGCTTGGCCAGCAGCCCGTGGTCTGAGTAGGACGAACAGCGTATGCCGACCAGATTGGTCCGGCACTCTTCTTCCCAGTAGCGCACGCGCAGCTCGGGGCGGACCTGGGTGGTGTCAATGGAGGTACGTCCTCTGCCGGGTGTCGTCATGTCGTGGGTGTCAGTGGTGCGGGTGGCTTCAGACTTTCACGACAGTGTATTTTTAGATCAAATTTTCTAGGCTAGCGCTTACCCTTGTGGGGCGGGGGGCAACAAGCGGGTGATCTGCGCCCCTCTGCACCGTAGGCGTAAACCACGGTTGGCGCGTTACGCAGAAGTGTTTCCTTCTACCTCTTACGGAACGTCGCTATGCGCAAACTTGTTGGTATGTTGTTGTCTTTGGGCTGTGTGGTGGCATCCACATCGCATGCGGAGGTGTATCGCTGCCAGGGGGCCACGGGGAAAGTTGAGTTCTCTGATGTGCCGTGCCCCACCGGTGCGGCGTCCACCACCTTGACCGTGCGGCCCAATGTCCTGAATTCGGCGGAGGGGCGAGAGCAGGCGCTGAGGGCCGACAACCAGCGCCTTGCCCAGCAGCTGGAGGCCGAACAACGCAAGAACCAAGCTGCCAGCCAGAGCGGCAAAACCCAGCCGGACCTGCAAGCCGCCCAGCAGAACAGCCTGGAGTGCCGGCGCGCCAAGCGCGATTACGAGGTCAGCGCCTCGTCCATCCAGCCGAACAAGGGCCAGGTAAGCGCATTGGCCTCGGCCATGTATGGCGCTTGCGGCCTGCGTGAGCCCGACCGCACTATCAACAAGACCGTGGTGAATGTGAATGCACAGGGCCGCCAGAGCACGCCTGCCCCTGCGGGAGATGAAAACTGATGCTTCAGGCGTTGGCGGCTCTGCCTACAGCCTTGCAATAGCCGCCCGCAAATCGTCCACACTCAGCACCTCCGACAGCACCTGCGGCGCGCTGCCGGGCTTGTACAGCACATACACCGGCACACCGTTGCGGCCCAGCTGGCCCAGGGCGGCGGTGATGGCTGGGTCGCGCCGGGTCCAATCGGCGCGCAGCAGTTGCACGTTTTTGGCGTCCAGGTCGGCCAGCACGGCGGGGTGGGCCAGCGTCGTGCGCTCGTTGTACTGGCAGGTGATGCACCAGGCGGCGCTGAAGTCCACCATCACCGGCTGGCCGGCGGCCAGGGTTTGCTCGACCCGGCCCGGTTCCCAGGCTTGCCAGCGGCCATTGGCAACGGCGGGAACTGGGGGCGCCAGTTGGGTGATGTTGTGGCCTATGGCGAAGGCCAATACTGCGGTGGCAGCTATCGAAACCATAGTGGATGTGGTGTTTTTCTGGCGCAGCGTCCACAGCACCACGGTCGCCCCGGCCAGCAGCGCCAGCAGGCTTGCGGCCCCTGCCATGCCGCTTTGCTGGGCCAGCACCCAGACCAGCCAGGCCACCGTGGCCAGCATGGGAATTGCCAGCAGCCGGCGCAGGGTTTGCATCCAGGCGCCGGGGCGCGGTAGCAGCCGTGCGACGGCCGGGCTCAGGCTGGCCGCCAGATAGGGCAGGGCCATGCCCAGGCCCATGATGGCGAACACCGGCAGCGCCTGCACGGTGGGCAGGCCCACGGCAAAGCCCAGCGAAGCCCCCATGAAGGGCGCGGTGCAGGGCGAGGCCACGGCCACGGCCAGCACGCCGGACAAAAATGCGTTCAGTGCCGGATTGCGCGCCTGCAGCGTCACCACGCGGCTAGGCAGGAACTGGCCAAATTCGAACAGCCCGGCCAGGTTCAGCCCGACCACGGTGAACAGCACGGCCAGCCCCGCCACCACGGCGGGCGACTGCAGCTGAAAGCCCCAGCCCAGCTGCTCGCCGCCCGCGCGCAGGGCCAGCATCAGGCCGCCCAGTGCCAGAAAAGACAGCACCACGCCAGTGCTGTAGGCCATGCCGTCCACGCGGTGGCCCCGGCGGTCACCGGCGTGCTGCGCAAAGCCCATGACCTTGATCGCCAGCACCGGGAACACGCAGGGCATCAGGTTCAGTATCAAGCCGCCCAGCAGCGCACCCAACAGGGCCGCGCCCCATGTCAGGCTGGGAGCGGAGGGGATTTGCGATGCGGCGCTGTTCGCCTGCAAGGCAGCGGTCAGGGCGGGCGACACGGTGGGTACGGCGGCCACGGCCGGCCAGCGGCCGCTCACATTGGCCAGCGTGAGAAAGCCTCGGCGTGGCTCGCCGTCAGCCGTCGCCAGGACCAGCGGCATCTCATCCGGGCTTTGGCTGCGCTGGGCCGACAGGGGCACGTCGGCAGTCCACACGTCGCCTTCCCAGTTCTGGGTGGGCTCGGCGGCGGTTTCGGTGATTTCCGGGGTTTCGGGGAACAGTTGCAGTGTCTTGCCGCGTATTTCTGGCGGCAGGTCGGTCACGCTGACGCGCAGGTTGTTGCCTTTCACCACCACATTGCTGCGCCCTACCAGCGGTTCGGGCTGTGCCGCTTGTGCGGCGTTAAAGGCGGCGGCGTTCAGGCCGGTAGAGCTTTTCACCGGTATCTTCAGCACAAAGTCGCCTTCTTGCGGAATGCATTCCTTGCGGCAGACCAGCCAGGCGGCGTGCAGCTTGACCTCCAGGTCGCTGGCCAGCAGCGTGGGTTTGAAGGCCGGGGTGATGGTCAGCGGCACCGGCAGCAGCACCGTGCCCTCGTAGCCGTAGTTGGCCAGCGTGCCCACCGGAATTTTGTGCGGCAGTGGCCAGGCGATGTCGCCAGCTGTGACGCCGGGCGGCAGGGTCCAGCTCAGCGTGGTGGGCAGGCCAGAGTCGCCGGCGTTCTTCCAGTAGGTATGCCACTCGGGCTGGTGGCTGATCTGCAGGCCCACCCAGACCGGTTGGCCGGGCACGGCACCCTGGGGGGCGTGGGCCACCAGCTCGGCGCGCACCTGCTCGGTAGTTACTATGGATTTTTGGGCGTTCGCGCAGAGTGGTATTGCGCTAGCAGCTATTAAAACGAGAGCGGTGAGAAAGCGATGCAGCATGGTGGGGCCAGAGTATGCCGGGTCGGAGCCCGCGCAGCCGGGCAAAGTTCCGGGGGCTAGCCTGCCCCGAATACGGGCGGCAGCTTCTTTGGTGCCTTGATGCGCAGCTGTTTGTGGATGCTTTCCTGGCCAAACACCACTTCGATGTCGGCGACCGCCACGCCAAACAAGGGCGCCAGAAAGCGCACCATGTGGTCGGTGGCCTTGCCATTCTTCGGTGTGGCGGTGACGCTGACCTTGAGCTGCGTGCCCATGGGCTTGGCGATGGCGTCGCAGCAGGCTGAGGGCTTGCCCAGGATGTTGACGATCAGCACGTCACCATCCCAGGCGAAGAAGCTGTCGCCGGTGGCGTTGCGCGGGGCGGCCATGCGGGGTGCTCAGTTCGGGTTTTTGAGCCGCAGCAGGCCCAGGCCCAGCAGACCAAAGGCACCGCCGGTGCTGCGGTTGAACAGCTGCACCCGGCGTGGCGTGGAGAACCAGCCCTGCAACCGACCGGCCAGCAGCGCATACACACAGTGCGAGAACAGGGCGCAGCCTGCGAACACGCTGGTCAGCTGCAGAAACTGCGGCAGCATGGGCGCGTCCAGATGCAAAAACTGTGGGAACAGCGCGGTGAAGAACAAGATGCTCTTGGGGTTGGTCATCGACACCAGCAAGCCCTGGCGTACCAGCGCCCAGCGGGACTTGGGGCCTGCCGTCTGGGTCTGGGCCGCCTTGCTGAACACCGAGCCGGGGTTCGTCCATTGGCGGTAGCCCAGGTACATCAGGTACAGCGCGCCAGCCGTCTTCAGCCCGGCAAACAGCCAGGCCGAGGTGTGCAGCAAGGTGCCCAGGCCAGCCATGGCAATGCCCGAAACGGCAAAAATCCCCACCGCACTGCCGATGGAGCTGCCCAGCAGCGTCTTGCGCGGGCCCCAGGCAATGGTGTTGGACACCGCCAGCAGCACGGCCGGGCCGGGGGTGAAGCAGGTGACCAGGGAAATGGTGACGAAGAGCAGCCAGGAGGCAGAGGTCATGGTGGGGCGGATGGCGTGTGCAACAAGGGTAGTGAATCTACCTGAAGTTACCGGATGAGGCCGACCGTTGGCGCTGGGGCGACCCGCCAGCGGGGCTTTTGCAAAGTGCAGGTAAATTGAGGGTTAACCCTAGTAAAGACCCTTGTGAGCCCCTGCCGACAGGCCTATAACCGAGTCCGGTTGCAGCTTTATGGCGCCCGTAGCAACCAGCATCTGGCAGACGTACAGCGCCGCAGACACAACACAGGGTGCGACTTTGAAAGGTTCCCATGTCCGACGGCTCTCTCCCCACATTCCGCTTCCCCGCAGGCACGCATATCGTCCAGGTCCAGCCGCCGCAGCACGGCCCGGTGACACTGGATTCACCCGCTATGGAGGTTTTTACCGACCTGGCGCAGATCCGCGCCGCCACGGTGCAGCCGCAAACATCGCTGGACCAGGCCGAGCTGAAAATGATCTACCAGGGCGTGCGCCTGCTGTTCGTGGTGTCCGACATGCCCTCAGTGGACGGCATCCTGACCTCGGCCGATATTGCCGGTGACAAACCCATGCGCCTGGTGCACCAACGCCAGGTCAAGCACGAAGACCTGACCGCCGCCGACGTCATGACGCCGCTGGCCGAGATCGACGCCATCACCTTCGCTGCGCTGCAGCGCTCCACCGTGGAGCAGGTCGTGGCCACACTGGTACGGCGCGGCCGGCCACACCTGCTGGTGATCGACTCCGACACCGCCGACCGCAGCCCGCGCATCCGTGGCCTGGTGTCCCAAACCCAGGTCGAGCGCCAGCTGGGCCATACCTTGCCGGTGACGGCCATGGCGCAGACTTTTTCCGAGCTGGAGCAGGTACTGGCGGGGCATTAGGCGCGTAGACGGGCGGTTTGGCTCCGTAGCCGCCTGTGCTTGATAGCGCTTGTGGCCGTCACTGTCGCAGGAATGCCAGCAGCGCATCGTTGAACGCTTGCGCGTGCGATACGTTGAAGCCGTGCGGCGCACCGGCCACCTTCACCAACTGGCTGTGGCGCACAGCGTGGTGGGTGCGCAGGCCCGATCCCTCGATGGGCACGACCGCATCTGCCTCGCCGTGGACCACCAACGTGGGCACGGTTATCCGATTCAGGTCTTCGCGGAAGTCCGTGGTGCCGAAGGCGTCCATGCACGCCAAGGCCGCATACTGCGCCGACTGTTGGCACAGGGCGATAGCGTCGCTGCGCTGCAACTCTGTGACCTGCAGCACGCCATAGGCCGAGAAGAAGTCCTGGGTGAAATGCTCAAAGAAGGCATGGCGGTCTTGCTCCAGCGCATGCCTGCTTTGTTGTGCCTTGTCGGGCATGAGTGGTCCGTCGGGGTTGTCGGCCGTCTTTAGCAGGTAGGGCGGCACGGCGGCGGCAAATACCACGCTGTGCAGGCGCGACTCGCCATGCCGCGTGATGTAGCGGGCCACCTCACCCCCGCCCATCGAGAAGCCCACCAGCGTGACGTCCTGCAGCCCGCATTGGTCCATGACATGCTGCAGATCGTCGGCCAGCGTGTCGTAGCTGTAGTCTGATTCCGGCTTGTCGGACCGGCCGAAGCCCCTGCGGTCATAGGCCACCACTCGGTACCCTGCCGCGCTGAGCACCGCTACCTGGGGCTCCCAGGCCTGGGCCGACAGTGGCCAGCCGTGTATCAGTACCAGCGGCCGCCCATTCCCGCCGCTGTCTTCGATGTGCAGGCGCACCCGGTCTGCGGGCGCTGTGTCGGCCGGGCTTGCGCCGTCCCCGGTAGTCGTTTCTACCGTGGCGCTGGCCGCAGCGCCACCCAGTGCGCCGGCAAAGGCGCCGAGTGAGGCGCCCACTACCACCCCCACCGGGCCGGCCACCCCGATACCAATAGCGGCGCCCGTGGCCATGCCGGCCACCGCGCCCCCGCCGACCAGCGTGGACTTGATTTCGCGCGCCGATTCCTCCGGGTCCAGCGCGGTTTGCGCTGCGGGGTCCGGGTCTTGCGAAGGAATGCCGTGGCCCGGGCGCGCCTGCTCGGCAAGGTCTTCGTCAATAGCGACGGTCTTCGATGTGGGGCTGAGCGATGGAAGCATGTGGCTCTCCTGCAAGGGGGGGGTGGTGTGCGTGAAAGTGGTGGGGCACCGTTACTGGTAGCCGATGCCCATCACGTAGTCGCGCAGCAGTGCCTCTTCGTGGTTGCCTGCGGCCAGTAGCGCACGGAGTCCGTCGCGGGAGTTCACGACGCCCAGCAGCTTGCCGTCCGGGCGCACCATCAGCAAGGGCGCCAAGGCACGGGCCTCTGCTGTCGCCACCAGTGTGCTTTCGGGGCTGGCGCTGGCGGGCAGAACGGGCGTGAGTGTGTTCATGGGGTCAACGCGGCTTCAAGCTGCGCCTTGTTCATCGCAGAGCGGCCTTTGAGGCCACGCTGGCGGGCTTCGTTGCGCAGCTGTAGCAACGTGCGGCCGCCCGGGCCCTTGTGCGAGCGCAAGCCGCCGCGTCGGCCCGCTGATATGTCGTTGAGCGAAGAGGCGCTGGCGGTAGCGGATTCCCCGTGCTGCGCGCGTTCCTTGTTGACAACGCGTGCGGCTATTTCTTCGGCCAGCGGCTGGGGCTTGCCGCGTTCGAGCAGGCTTTCCTTGATGTGCGCGTACTGGCGTTCGCGCTTCGCGCTCCAGATCTTTTGCGGCATGGCGGGTCCTTGGTGTGTGGGTGCGTGGTGTGATGGTGGCCGCCCAGCGGTACCGGGTCTGTACTTCAGCGCACATAGCCGGCAGATAGCCGGGTTTGTTGGGTAAATTAGCCTCTGGCGATCTATTTACCTGCGCAGGCAGCTACAAAAAATGTAGTGCTTCATGCTTGCTGCCGGGCCGCCAGCACGTAGTTTGGCCAGGGGGAATCCCCCGCGTCATTTAACATCGAAGGTTTCGCACTGACTCAGAGAACACCATGGCTGCCAATATTTTGCAAAAACTCCCCGCTGGCGAACGTGTCGGCATCGCGTTTTCGGGGGGGCTGGACACCAGCGCTGCCGTGCACTGGATGCGCGCAAAGGGCGCCATTCCCTGCGCTTACACCGCCAACCTGGGCCAGCCCGACGAGTCCGATTACGACGAAATCCCGCGCAAGGCCCTGGCCTATGGCGCCGAAATGGCCCGCCTGGTCGATTGCCGCCCGCAGCTGGTGGCCGAAGGCATTGCCGCCATCCAGTCCGGCGCCTTCCACATCAGCACCGGCGGTGCCACCTACTTCAACACCACGCCGCTGGGCCGCGCCGTGACCGGCACCGCGCTGGTGGTGGCAATGCGCGACGACGGCGTGAACATCTGGGGCGATGGCAGCACCTACAAGGGCAATGACATCGAGCGCTTCTACCGCTACGGCCTGCTGTGCAACCCCGAGCTGCGCATCTACAAGCCCTGGCTGGACCAGCTGTTCATCGACGAACTCGGTGGCCGCAAGGAAATGAGCGAATACCTGGTCGCCAACGGCTTCGACTACAAGATGAGCGTGGAAAAGGCCTATTCCACCGACTCCAACATCCTGGGCGCCACCCATGAGGCGAAAGACCTGGAGTTCCTGAACGCTGGTATGCACATCGTCAAGCCCATCATGGGCGTGCCGTTCTGGCGCGAAGACTGCGTGGTCAAGGCCGAATCGGTGACCGTGCGCTTTGAAGAAGGCCAGCCGGTTGCATTGAACGGCCAGACCTATCCCGACGCCGTGGCCCTGATGTACGCGGCCAATGAAATCGGTGGCCGCCATGGCCTGGGCATGTGCGACCAGATCGAGAACCGCATCATCGAAGCCAAGAGCCGCGGCATCTACGAAGCCCCCGGTATGGCGCTGCTGCACATCGCCTACGAGCGCCTGGTCACCGGCATCCACAACGAAGACACCATCGAGCAATACCGCAGCAATGGCCGCCGCCTGGGCCGCCTGCTGTACCAAGGCCGCTGGTTCGACTCGCAAGCCCTGATGCTGCGCGAAACCGCCCAGCGCTGGATCGCCCGTGCCATCACCGGTGAAGTGACTTTGGAACTGCGCCGCGGCAACGACTATTCCATCATGGACACCAGCAGCCCCAACCTGACCTACGCGCCAGAGCGCCTGTCGATGGAAAAGGTGGAAGACGCGGCGTTCACGCCCGCCGACCGCATTGGCCAGCTGACCATGCGCAACCTGGACATCGCCGACACCCGCGAAAAGCTGGGCGTGTACACCCGTGCCGGCCTGCTGGGCAGCGGCAAGGATGCGGCCGGCGTGGCGCTGATCGCCAACCCCGGCGGCGTTTAAAACTGTCTACGGCGTTTTACGGCGAATAGGGCGCCTGCACGGTGCGCTGGGAAATCCACCAGATGTTGCCGTGCGGGTCGCGCACTCCGCCCTGGCGGTCGCCGTAGGGCATGTCGGCCACCAGCATCTGCAGCACAGCGCCATGCTGCAGCGCCCGCGCCATGGCTGCGTCGGCGTCCTCCACATACAGGTAGTAGGCCGCAGCCATCGGCGGGTAGTGGTCGCTGGCCTCACTGACCATCACCGTTGAGTCGCCGATTTGCACCTGCACATTGGCGATGTAGCCGTCGGGCCGCAGTGTGCGGCAGGTTTCGCTGCCGCCCAGCCCGTCGACCAGGAAGTCCACAAACATATCAGCGTTGCGCACAAAGAAGTAGGGCGTGACCGTGCTGAAGCCGGGTGGAATGTACATGGGGACTCCTTGGGGTTAGATACCCGTCTTCAGGGTGTAGGCAAACACCAGTGCCAACAGCACCAACCCGGCGCTGACCCAGCGCAGCCGCACCCGGTTGGCCTCTACGCGCTGCACCAGCTCTGTATTTTGGGTGGCCAGGGCCTGGATCAGCTCGGTGGAGTCCTGCATCTGCGCATGCAGCTCGGCAGTGGTGGCTTCCAGGGTGGCTATGCGGGCTTGCAGCTGGCTCAGGATGTCGCCCTCGGTAGCCAGTACCACCGAGGCCGGGGCGGGGGCCGTCACCGGTTTCTTGGAGACGGCTTTCCACAGCCGCTTGGCGCCGTCGGCCACCACCGGCGCAGTGGCGATTACGTCGGACCAGGGTACGGTTTTGAGCAGCGAGAACCAGCCTAAAGCCATGGCATCAGCCTTTGAGAGCACAACAAGGCCTCAGTGTCGCCGCATCTGGTGCACGGCGCACCTGGCCACCACGATTGCCCTGGGCTCGGGTCTGCTATATCTTTAGTAGCTGCTGGCGCAGGTAATGCCTGCGCCAGAGGCCGATTTAATGCGTAATTTTCAACGCAGATTCTTCAACGCAAAATCAACACCGGGGTGTGCGAGTGCGTCAGCACCTGCTGGGTTTCGCTGCCCAGCAGCAGGCGTTTCAGACCACGCCGGCCATGCGATGCCATCACGATCAGGTCGGCCTTGTGCTCGGTGGCGGCGGCGATCAGGCCCTCGGCCACCAGGTCGGAGCGCACCACCACGGCCTTGGCGTTGACACCATCGGCCTGGGCTTTGGCGGCGTCCACCACGCTCTGGGCTTCGTCGGCCCATTGCTGTTCGATGCGGGCGCTTTCGTCCAGGCTGACCGGGATGGAGCCCTCGAAATAGGTGCGCGCATAGGTCGGCACGACCTTGGCGATGACCAACGCGGCCCCGGTCAGCTTGGCAAGCTCAATGCCGCTGGTAACGGCCTGCTGGGACAGTTCAGACCCATCGGTTGCGACAAGAATGCAGCGGTACATGGTGTTCTCCGGTAGTGGAATAGGTTCAGCATAAGTCTTCTGTGTGGACCCAGGTGTTGATATAGGTCAAACGCGGTGTCGTCCTACGGCGCTAGTCTCGCTGCATGCCTGCCAGCCTTGAGATTGCCCCGCCGCCCCTGTCCTTGCCCACGCCTGCTGCGCAGGCAGAGCAGACCGCGTGGCTGGACGAACCATCTGAATGGGCAGCCTTCAGCCGGCCTTCCACGCAGTGGCCCCACTGCCAGGAATCGCAGCTGCTGGTGGAGGGCATGCGCTGCGCTGCCTGCGCCATATCGGTGGAGGATGCGCTGCGCAAGCTGCCCGGCGTGGTGCAGGTCGAGGTGGGGGCGGCATCCCATCGCGCACGCGTGGTGTGGCTGGACGATGTCGGTCGGCCCTCCCAGTGGCTGGCCGCCGTGCAGCGTGCGGGCTACCGCGCCGTGCCGGCGCTGGACGCCACCGAGCGGGCCTTGCGCCAGCAGACCCAGCGGCGCGCCCTGTGGCGCTGGCTGGTGGCCGGTTTTTGCATGCTGCAGGTGATGATGTACGCCATGCCCGCCTATGTGGCCGGGCCTGGCGAGCTGACACCCGACATGGCGCAGCTGCTGCGCTGGGCCTCCTGGGTGCTGACCCTGCCGGTGATGGTGTTCTCCTGCGGGCCGTTCTTCAGCGCCGCCTGGCGGGACCTGTGGCACCGCCGCGCCAGCATGGACCTGCCGGCCGCGCTGGGCATGGCGGTGGCGTTTGCGGTCAGTACCGCCGGCACTTTTGACCCTACCGGGCCGCTGGGCCGCGAGGTGTATTTCGACTCGCTCACCATGTTCGTCTTCTTTCTGCTCACCGGCCGCTGGCTGGAGCTGCGCCTGCGCGACCGCACCGCTGGTGCGCTGGAGGCGCTGATCAGCCGCCTGCCCGACAGCGTGCAGCGCTGGGACGCTACCGCCGCCGTGCCGGCCTTTGTCCGCGTGGCGGTGCGGCGCGTGCAGCTGGGCGACCGCATCCGCGTGCTGCCGGGCGAGGCCTTTCCGGCGGACGGCAAGCTGTTGCTGGGCCGCACCCAGGTGGACGAGGCCCTGCTGACCGGCGAATCCACCCCGCTGGGCCGTGGCCCCGGCGACGCCGTGCTGGCCGGCGGCTACAACCTGAGCGCCCCGGTGGAGTTGCAGGTGGAGGGCCTGGGCAGCGACACCCGCTTCGCCCAGATCGTCGCGCTGATGGCCGATGCCGCCAGCCAGAAGCCGAGCCTGGCCCAGCTGGCCGACCGCATGGCGCGTCCGTTCTTGTGGTGCGTGCTGGTAGCTGCTGCGCTGGCGGGCGCGTTCTGGTGGCCGTCCGGCCCCGGCCATGCGCTGATGGTGGCCGTGGCGGTGCTGGTGGTGACCTGCCCCTGCGCGCTGTCGCTGGCCACGCCGGCGGCGCTGCTGGCGGCGGCCGGCAAGCTGGCCAAATCGGGCGTGCTGGTGCGCCGCCTGCAGGCGCTGGAAAACCTGGCCCAGGTGGACACCGTGGTATTCGACAAGACCGGCACGCTGACCCAGGACGGCATGGTGGTATCGGCCATCCATACCTGCGCCGGCCTGTCTGACGACGAGGCCCTGGCCCTGGCGGCAGCGCTGGCCGCACCTTCTCTGCACCCGGTGGCGCGGGCGGTAGTGGCGGCCGCCCAGGCACGGGGGCTGCAGCTGCCGGCCGATGTAGTGGAGGTAGAGGAGGCCGTCGGCCTGGGCATGCGTGGGCAGAGCCGCCACGGCGCCTTGCGCTTTGGCTCGGCCCGTTTTTGCGGCACGCCAGGCGACCCGGCGCAGCAGCAGGTGCACCTCAGCGATGCCCAGGGCTGGCTGGCCAGTTTTGACCTGTCGGAAGACCTGCGGCCGGATGCGGTGCAGGCCGTGCAGGCCTTGCGCCAGGCGGGCGTGCGCGTGGAATTGCTGTCTGGTGACCAGCCAGTCGCGGCCCTGCGCGTGGCCACGCAGCTGGGCATAGAGCAGGCGCACGGGGGCTGCTCGCCGCAGGACAAGCTGGCCCATCTGCGCGCCCTGCAGGCCAGTGGCCACCGGGTGGCCATGGTGGGCGACGGGCTGAACGACGGGCCGGTGCTGGCCGGCGCCCATGTGTCCTTCGCCTTTGGCCAGGCCGTGCCTCTGGCGCAGCGGCAGGCGGACTTTGTGGTGACCGGTGGCGCCTTGCTGGCCCTGCCGCAGGCCCTACTCACCGCACGCCGCACCCTGCGCGTGGTGCGGCAAAACCTGGGCTGGGCCGCAGCCTACAACGCGCTGTGCGTGCCACTGGCCTTGGTGGGTTGGCTACCCGCCTGGGCGGCAGGCCTGGGCATGGCACTGAGCTCCTTGCTAGTGGTGCTGAACGCCGCAAGACTGTCCAAATAATGATTTATATGAAAAAAGCCTCTGGCGCAGGTATTACCTGCGCAAGCAGCTATGGAATAAATAGCAACCAAGATGCGAGGCGCTGATGGACATCCTGTACTTGTTGATTCCCTTGTCGGTGGTGCTGGTGCTGGTCATTCTGGGCGGGCTGTGGTGGGCCATCTACCAAGGCCAGTTCGAGTCGGTGGAGCAAGAAGGCGAGCGCATTCTGCACAACGACTAGCTGGGTGGTTCACCCCCAGGCTTCGCGCACTTCCCGGAATCGGCCCGCTGGGCCGAGAACGCATGTCGCCACTCCAACCCCACTCGCAAAGCCGGTTCTGCGGTGTTCTTGAAAGATGCGGGGGGAGGCCAGTTGCAAGGGCGCTAAGTGACTCTCGATTGACTTGCATCAAAGTGTGTTCGGCCTGTCGCCGGGACACTGCTGCCATAAACAGAAGAGGTGCCCATGGCAACAACGCATTCGCAATCCGCAGGACCGGAGGTCTACAGTGACACCGCTGTCCGGCAGTTTTCCATCATGGCCGTCGTGTGGGGTGTGGTGGGCATGTCGGTGGGGCTGCTCATTGCATCCCAGCTGGCCTGGCCTGACCTGACCAATGGCATTCCCTGGCTCAGCTACGGGCGCATTCGCCCCCTGCATACCAATGCGGTGATCTTCGCCTTTGGCGGCTGCGCACTGATGGCAACCAGCTTCTACGTGGTGCAGCGTACCTGCCAGGTGCGCTTATTCTGCCCGCCGCTCGCGTCCTTTGTTTTCTGGGGCTGGCAGGCGGTCATTGTGGGCGCGGCCATCAGCCTGCCCCTGGGCTACACCACCGGCAAGGAATACGCTGAACTGGAGTGGCCCATCGACATCCTCATCACCCTGGTGTGGGTGGCCTATGCCATCGTTTTCTTTGGCACCGTGGGTCGGCGGCGCGTGCGCCACATCTACGTGGCCAACTGGTTCTACGGAGCCTTCATCATCGCCGTGGCCCTGCTGCATGTGGTGAACAGCGCCGAGGTGCCTGCGGGCTGGATGAAGTCTTACTCGGCCTATGCCGGTGTGCAGGACGCCATGGTGCAGTGGTGGTATGGCCACAACGCCGTGGGCTTCTTTTTGACGGCTGGCTTCCTGGGCATGATGTACTACTTCATCCCCAAGCAGGCCGAGCGGCCGGTGTACTCGTACCGCCTGTCCATCGTGCACTTCTGGGCGCTGATCTTCACCTACATGTGGGCCGGCCCACACCATCTGCACTACACGGCCTTGCCTGACTGGACCCAGTCGCTGGGCATGGTGTTCTCGCTGATCCTGCTGGCGCCCAGCTGGGGCGGCATGATCAACGGCGTAATGACTTTGTCGGGCGCCTGGCACAAGCTGCGCGACGACCCCATCCTGCGCTTCCTGATCGTGTCCCTGTCCTTCTACGGCATGAGCACCTTTGAAGGCCCGATGATGGCCATCAAGACGGTGAACGCCTTGAGCCACTACACCGACTGGACCATTGGCCACGTGCATTCCGGCGCTTTAGGCTGGGTCGGCTTCGTCAGCATGGGCTCTTTGTACTACCTGATCCCGCGCATGTTTGGCGGCAAGAAGATGCACAGTGTGCCCGCCATCGAGCTGCACTTCTGGATGGCCACCATCGGCGTGGTGCTGTACATCGCCGCCATGTGGATTGCCGGTGTGATGCAGGGCCTGATGTGGCGTGCCATCAATGCCGACGGCACCCTGACCTACACCTTTGTGGAAAGCGTGAAAGCCACCTTCCCGTTCTATGTGGTGCGTGTGGCCGGTGGCGTTCTGTACCTGGGCGGCATGCTGGTCATGGCCTGGAATGTGTGGATGACCGCCATCTCCGGACGCTCGCAACTGGTGCCTGTGCCCAACACGTCGGTGGCCCACGCCTGAGGAATACAAGCCATGTCTGATAACAACAAACCCGTGCCCTTCTTCTCGCACGAGAAGATCGAGACCAATAACTTCTTGATGATCGTGCTGATCCTGCTGGTGGTCGCCGTAGGCGGCATGGTGGAGATCGTGCCGCTGTTCTTCCAGAAGTCCACCACCGAGCCGGTCACCGGCCTAAAGCCCTACACCCCCTTGCAGCTGATGGGCCGCGACATCTATCTGCGCGAGGGCTGCTACGGCTGCCATTCGCAGATGATCCGCCCATTCCGCGCCGAGACACTGCGCTACGGCCACTATTCCGTGGCGGGCGAGTTTGTGTACGACCACCCGTTCCAGTGGGGCAGCAAGCGCACCGGCCCGGACCTGCACCGCGTGGGCGGCAAGTACAGCGACGAATGGCACCGCATCCACCTGCACAACCCGCGTGACGTGGTGCCCGAGTCGAACATGCCGGCCTACCCTTGGTTGGAAAAGGCCCTGCTGGACACGACCGATGTGGCGCCACGCATGAAGGCCTTGCGCACCGTGGGCGTGCCCTATACCGACGCCGAAATTGCCGGCGCAGCGGCCGAGGTGAAAGACAAGACCGAACAGGAAGCCCTGATCGCCTACCTGCAGGTGCTGGGCCGTGCGCTGTCCGACCAGTTGGCTGCGCAGGCCGCTGCCACGGCGCCCGCTGCTCCAGCGTCCGCCACGCCGGTTACCCCAGTTAACGCACCTTGATACAGAAAGCCCGCTATGGACGTCACCACCTTGCGCATCGCCGCCACGGTTGTCAGCTTCATCACTTTTGTTGGCATTCTGGTCTGGGCATTTTCCAGCCGCAACAAAGCCCAGTTTGACGAGGCAGCACAACTGCCTTTCCAGCAAGACTGACGAGGATTTCGTATGAGTGATTTCACCAACAATTTCTGGTCGGTATGCATCGCGGCCATTTCGGTCGTCAGCATTGCCGCCTGCCTGCTGCTGCTGTGGATCACGGCCCGCAAAAAGGTGCCGTTCCAGAGCGACAACACCACCGGCCATGTGTGGGACGGCGACCTGCGCGAGATGAACAACCCCTTGCCCCGCTGGTGGGTGGGCTTGTTTATCTTGACCATCCTGTTCTCTATCGGCTACCTGGCCTTCTACCCCGGCCTGGGCAATTTTGCGGGCAAGCTGGGCTGGACCTCGGCCAACGAATACAGCGACGAAGTGAAAACCGCAGACGCGGCACTGCAACCCCTGTATGCCAATTTTGTGGCGCTGCCGCCCGAGCAGCTGGCGGGCAGCGCGCCGGCCATGGCGATTGGCGAGCGCTTGTTCATGAACAACTGCGCCCAGTGCCACGGCTCGGACGCACGCGGTAGCAAGGGCTTCCCGAACCTGACCGATGGCGACTGGCTGCACGGCGGCTCGCCAGAAAAAATCAAGGAAACCATCACCCACGGCCGTATCGGCCAGATGCCTGTGATGGCCCCCGCCGTGGGCACACCGGACGACGTGAAGAACGTGGCCAACTATGTGCTGAGCCTGTCGGGCAGCCCGCATGACTCGGTGCGCGCCGGTCTAGGCAAGGCCAAGTTCGGTGTCTGCGCAGCCTGCCACGGGGTCGGCGGCACAGGCAACCAGGCGTTGGGCGCCCCGAATCTGTCGGACGACATCTGGCTGCACGGCTGGGGCGAGGCCGCCATCATGGAGATGGTCAACAAGGGCAAAATCAACCAGATGCCGGCCCAGCAAGGCAAGCTGACCGAAGCCCAGATCCATGTGTTGACGGCTTACATCTGGGGCCTGTCGAACAAGCCCGTGGTCAGCAAATAGGAGCATGGTGTGAACACCGTCGCGCCCCGCAAGACCATCCCCATCGTGCCTGTGCCTGGACCAGATGCCGATGAGGTGATGGTGTCGCTGTACGCGGCCAGCAAGAAGATCTACCCACGTTCGGTGCAGGGCCTGTTTGCGCGCTGGCGCTGGGCCATGGTGTTGCTGACGCAGCTGGTGTTCTACGGCCTGCCCTGGCTGCAATGGGGCCAGCGCCAGGCGGTGTTGTTTGATCTGGAGGCGCGCCGCTTCTACATCTTCTCGCTGGTGCTGTACCCGCAGGATTTCATCTACCTGACCGGCCTGCTGGTGGTGTCAGCCTTGTCCCTGTTTCTGTTCACCGCCGTGGCAGGGCGCCTGTGGTGCGGCTTTGCCTGCCCGCAGACGGTGTACAGCGAAATCTTCATGTGGATCGAGCGCCATATCGAGGGCGACCGCGCCGCCCGCATGCGGCTGGACGGTGCGCCCATGTCGGCCCACAAGCTGGCCCGCAAATCGGCTAAGCACGCCGCCTGGTTGGTGCTGTCCCTGTGGACCGGTTTTACCTTTGTCTCGTATTTCACACCCACTTATGCGCTGCTGCAGGAATCTATGAGCGGTAGCTTCGGTTCGTGGGAGGTGTTCTGGGGCCTGTTTTACAGCTTTGCTACGTATGGCAACGCCGGCTTCATGCGCGAGCAGGTGTGCAAATACATGTGCCCTTATGCGCGCTTCCAGAGCGCCATGTTCGACAAGGACACGCTGATCGTCAGCTACGACACCACCCGTGGCGAGCCCCGTGGTTCGCGTTCGCGCAAGGCCGACCCTGCGGCCCTGGGCCTGGGTTCCTGCGTGGACTGCACGCTGTGCGTGCAGGTCTGCCCCACCGGCATCGATATCCGCGAGGGCTTGCAGTACGAATGCATAGGCTGCGCCGCCTGC
>JAPLPK010000162.1 GCA_026400275.1 Burkholderiales bacterium | reverse complement strand
GGGCCTGGGCCACAGCACCATCCCAACGCAGGGTACCGACCTTGTCCATACCCATTTGCTTGCTACGCACCACCAGCTTGCCGCTGTCGATGTAGGGCTTGAACACGCTCATCGCGCCGTCGTAGAAGAAGAAGGCGTTGTTGTCGTCTGGCGAGCCACCGAACAACTCGATGTTGAACGGGCCTTTGCCCTGCTTCAAGCCCAGCTTGTCCACAATGGTGCCGGCTTGCAACACGCCGACCTGGAAGTTGTCAAACGTAGCGTAGTAGTCGACGTTCTTGGAGCCCTTGATCAGGCGGTCATAGGCAATAACCTTGACACCCTTGTCGGCAGCGTTTTGCAGTGCCTTGGACAGCGTGGTGCCGTCAATGGAAGCAATCACCAGAACCTTGGCACCCTTGGTAACCATGTTCTCGATCTGAGCCAACTGGTTAGGGATGTCGTCGTCCGCGTACTGCAGATCGGTCTTGTAGCCGCGCTCCTTGAGCACCTTGACCATGTTGTCGCCGTCAGCGATCCAGCGGGCCGAAGATTTCGTGGGCATGGAAATGCCGATGGTTCCCTTGTCTGGTGCATTGGCTTGGGGCGCAAAACCCATAGCAGCCAGGGCCATGCTGGCCAGCAAGGTTTTAATAAGCGTACGTTTCATTGGATTGTCTCCGGTGGTTAAAAAAACGCCCCAGTATCAAGGGCGTTGCTGTTTGCGCAGATCAGTATTTACGCTTGGGGAACTCTTTGGCGGCCACTTCCATAGGGAAGATGCCTTCTTCGGTCACGATACGCTTTTGCAAGGTCTTACCGGCTTTCAAATCTTTCACGGCGGACATCAACTGAGGGCCAAGCAATGGGCTGCACTCGACGGACACATTCAACTTACCAGCGATCATGGCTTCGAAGGCACCCTTGACCGCATCGATAGAGATGATGGTGATGTCTTTAGCAGGCTTGAGTCCGGCCTCCTCAATCGCCTGGATTGCACCAATCGCCATGTCGTCATTGTGTGCATACAGCACGTTGATCTTCTTGCCCTCGGCCTTCAAGAAAGCTTCCATGACTTCCTTGCCTTTGGCACGGGTGAAGTCACCGGTTTGAGAGCGGATGATCTTGAACTTGGGATCTGCCTTGATGATCTCTTCAAAGCCCTTCTTGCGGTCGATGGCCGGAGCAGAACCCACGGTTCCTTGTAGCTCGACGATATTCACGTCGCCGCTGGTGCCTTTCATTGCATCCACCAGCCAACGACCGGCTTTGCGACCTTCTTCTGTGAAATCCGAGCCCATGAAGGAGACATACAGGGAGTCGTCCTTGACGTTAACCGAGCGGTCCGTCAACACCACGGGGATCTTGGCGGCCTTGGCTTCGCGCAGCACGGTTTCCCAGCCCGACTCCACGACAGGAGAAAACGCAATTACGTCAACCTTTTGGGCGATGAAGGAGCGGATGGCCTTAATCTGGTTTTCCTGCTTTTGCTGGGCGTCGGAGAACTTCAATTCAATACCGGCTTCTGCGGCGGAGGCCTTAATGGAGTCGGTATTGGCCGTACGCCATTCGCTTTCAGCGCCCACCTGACTGAAACCCAACACAATTTTTTTCTGCGCAAAGCTGGTCGTGGGCAACAGACCGATAAAGGGCGCGGTAGCCAGCGCAGCCGCAAGAGTACGACGATTGATTTTCATGATGTCTCCTAGTTGGTTTCGTTGTTTGCCCTGTCCACAGCATCAAGCCAGCATGTAGCCGGTCTTCACGGTGGTGTAGAACTCTGCTGCATAGCGCCCCTGCTCGCGCGGACCATAGCTAGACCATTTGCGGCCACCGAAGGGCACGTGGTAATCGACACCCGCCGTGGGCAGGTTGACCATGGTCATGCCCACGTCGGCATGGCGCTTGAAATGCATAGCGTTTTTCAGCGATGCAGTGCAAATGCCTGCACATAGACCAAATGGCGTCTCATTCGCCAAGGCCAGCGCAGGCTCATAGCTATCGGCGCGCAGCACGCAGGCCACCGGGCCAAAAATCTCTTCCCGGGCCACGCGGTGTTCCGGTTTGGCCAGAAACAACGCAGGGCTCATGTAATGGCCTGGTGTGGCGGACTCCAGCATGGCGCCACCCCATACATGCTCCGCACCTTCGGCACGGGCAATCTCCATCCAGGCCAGGTTTTGCTCCAGCTGACTGCGGTCCACCACGGGACCTATGGCGGTATCACGCTCCAGCGCATGCCCTATCTTCAGGTTCACCATACGTTGGCGCAGACGGGACACAAACGCATCATGCACCCCGGCTTCCACAATCAAGCGGCTGGATGCCGTGCAGCGCTGACCAGTGGAGAAGTACGCACCCTGCACCGCACAGTCCACCGCCTGGTCGAGGTCGGCATCGGCCAGCACCACCAAGGGATTTTTGCCGCCCATCTCCAGCTGCACCTTGGCACGCCGTGCTGCCGCAGTTTGCAAAATGCGCTCACCCGTGGCGGAGGATCCGGTAAAGCTGATTGCATTGACGCGCGGGCTGTCTACCAGCGCTTGCCCCACCTCCCGGCCACTACCCATGACCAGATTGAAAACCCCGGCCGGCAGACCTGAGCGGCTGATAATTTCAGCCAAGGCCCAGCCGCAAGTGGGTACCAGCTCGGCAGGCTTGAACACCACGCTATTGCCATAGGCCAGCGCGGGCGCAATCTTCCAGGCCGGGATCGCGAACGGAAAATTCCACGGGGCGATGATGCCCACCACCCCTACCGGCTCACGCGTTACATCCACCTGCACGCCGGGTCGGGTCGAAGCCAAGGTCTCGCCCGGAATACGCAAAGCCTCGCCGGCGAAAAACTTGAATATCTGGCCGGCCCGCGTTACCTCGGCCACAGCCTCCGGCAAGGTCTTGCCTTCTTCCCGGGCGAGCAGGTAGCCCAGCTCCGACTTGCGCGCCAGGATTTCGCCACCAATATGGTCCAGCACGTCGAAGCGGCGCTGGGGAGTACTCAGACTCCAGTGCGGAAGGGCTTCCGCTGCGGCGCGAATAGCCAACTCGGTCTGGTTGCGGTCTGCACGGGCATATTCGGCAACAACGTCCCGGGTATCAGACGGGTTCTCGCTGGTGCCGGTGGTAACACCCGTCTCCCAGCGGCCGTTGATGTATTGCCGGGCGGTTTGCAGTTTTGCGCCGAATGTCATGTATCTGTATTGCCCAATGTGCCGGGAGTCTAAAAACAAAATTCATATCAATCCAATCACTTTTTAGACAAAATACATATCAATGTCTGCATTCTGGAAAACCCCATGACGAATTACACCCACTGGTTCATCCGCGCCCGGCTGAAAACCCGGCAGCTGTTGCTACTGGTCGCCCTGGCCGAGGAGGGCAATATCCACCGCGCAGCCCAGGTGCTCAACATGACCCAGCCCGCCGCCTCCAAGCTGCTCAAAGACCTGGAAGACGTGTTGGAGGTGTCCCTGTTCGACCGCCTGCCGCGCGGCATGCAACCCACCTGGTACGGCGAAACCATGATCCGCCATGCGCGCGTGGCATTGGCCAGCCTGAACCAGGCGCACGAAGAGCTCACCGCGCTGAAGGCTGGACGCTTTGGCCAAGTCAGCGTAGGCGCGATCACCTCGCCAGGACTGACCTTGCTGCCCTCCGCGGTGGCGCTGGTAAAGCAAGAGCAGCCCACGCTGCGCATCGCACTGGAAATTGACACCAGCCCGGTGCTGATTGAGCGGCTGCAGCAGGGCAAGCTGGATATTCTGGTGGCCCGTCTGTTCGCCGAGCACGACAAGGCCAATCTGCGCTACGAACCGCTGGTGGAAGAGCCGGTTTGTGCGATCGCCCGGCCCGGCCACCCGCTGATCGGCATGACGGGCCTGACATTGCGTGACGTGGTCGGAGCCGGCTGGATCGTGCCGCCCGCCGGCAGCGTGTTACGCCACCGCTTTGAGCTGATGTTCCAGGAAGTGGGACTGGCCACGCCTCTGAATGTGATTGAAAGCGCCGCCCTGCTCTTCATCACCCGCATGCTGCAGCAAAGCGATATGGTGGCCGTGATTGCCGCCGATGTGGCCCAGTATTACGCGGCCCATGGCATTGTCTCCATCGTGCCGCTGGAGCTACCCTGCCACATGGACGCATTTGGCATCATCACCCGCACAGACCGCCTGCCCTCTCCAGCAGCCAAGGTGATGATGAAAGCCTTGAAGACCGCCAGCCTGTCGCTGTATGGGCGCAAGCTGGAGATGGAATAGCCCCAGGGCCTTCTTCAGGCCCAGCCCGCATCCACCTTGAACTCCTGGGCGGTGCACATGGCGCCGTCGCTGGAGGCCAGGAACAACACCATACGAGCGATGTCTGCGGGCAAGATTTTGTCGGGCAGGCACTGGGTGCGTTGCAAATTGGCCTCACCCTCTGCGTCCAGCCACAACTGGACCTGGCGTTCGGTCATCACCCAACCTGGCGACACGGTGTTGATGCGGATGCGGTCCTGGCCCAGGCTTTTGGCCAAACCGCGCGTGAGGCCATTCACCGACGACTTGGCGATCGCATAGCAGGGGTAGCCCGTGCCCTTGGTCTGCCAGCCGGTAGACCCCAGGTTGATGATGGAGCCGCCGCCCAGCCGACGCATGCCCGGCACCACCGACTGGATCGCAAAAAACGCCGGCCGCTCGTTGATAGCCATGCGCTGGTCGTAGTACTCGGGGGTGACCGACTCCAGCGTGTGGCGGTCGTCGCTGGCCACGTTGTTCACCAGTGCCGAAAAGTCACCCAGCACCGCGGCCGCATCCTGTATGGCCGCTTGCAGCGCAGCCACATCCCGCACATCGCAGGTACGCCACCAGGGCGCGGCATGGCCGGCGTCGTGCAACTGCTGCGCCAGCGCGCGACTGGCATCTTCGGCCACATCCACGAAGGCGACCCGCGCGCCCTGCTCGACAAATGCCGACACGATAGCGGCGCCAATTCCGCCGCCGCCACCGGTCACAAAGACAGGCAGGTTGCGCAAACTGGGGTAGGTAGAGTCCAATGCGGCGCCGGCATATGTCGCCTGTGGGTTAGTTGTAGTTGTCATTGCAAAATATATATCTTTAAATGCAAAAAATAATGCATTTTGATATAACTATGCCTTGCACAGCCTATCCACGTCAAGCACCAGGGCTACCCATGCACTGGACAACGCTCAACTTTTCAGTCGAACCCTTGCGCCCTCTGCAACAGCAGAATTTATAAGAAATAGGGCTCTAGCGCATATATTTACTGCGCCAGCAGCTACTAAATAAATAGCATCCACCCATGCGCCGCTAAGCGCCTGCGGCCCGGTGGCCGTCCAACACTGCGTGCAAGGCCACCAAAGCCTGGGTCAGCTTGTGCTGCGGGTCCAGATAGACCATCGGCAGAGATTGTTCGTGTGACTCACGGATCTTGACCGAGGAAGACAGATACGGCTGCAACACAGGCAAGCCCTCTGCCACCAACTCGTTCACCATGCGCGGCGGCAAATTGGCGCGCGGCTGAAACTGGTTGACCACAATGCCGTCCACCACCAGGCCGGGGTTGTGGTCCACGCGGATTTCCTGCACGTTCTCCAGCAATGTGTACAGAGCCTTGCGCGCAAACTCGTCGCAATCGAACGGAATCAGGCAAGCACGCGCACCAATCAAGGCCGAACGGGTATAGAAATTCAGCGCTGGCGGAGTATCTAGGTAGATACGGTCGTAGTCGCCTCCCAATTGCTGCAAGGCCTCACGCAGCTTGTATAGCTTGTGGCGTGACTCCAGCTTGCCCTCCAGCTCCCCCAGCATGGGGCTGGAAGGCATCACATGCAGGTTCTCGTGCGGCGTAGGCACGATGAAATCCGTAGGTGGCACAGTGCGCAGGCTGTAGCTCAAGCAATGCTCAAAGAATCCGGCCACGGTGGGCTGGTCTTCGCGCGCCAGCGCTCCCAGCAGGTAGCTGGTGGAATTTCCCTGCGGGTCCAGATCGATCACCAGGGTGCGCAAACCCTGGCTTGCACTGATGGCGGCCAGGTTGCAGGTAATGGTGGACTTGCCCACCCCACCCTTCTGGTTGAAAACGACAAGCGGCATGGCACGGTTCCTTGTACAAAGAGGCAGGGAATGAAACTCGGGCTATTGTCCACGCTCCATGCCCGGTGCAGGCCAGCAGCAAATCGCATGCCCGCCGAGGCCGAAATAAGTCGTTGGCCGGCACAGATAGCAGCCGATCCAGCGGCAGTGATTTGGTAGCATGAAGACATGTTCCACCGCGCCCGCATTCGGCCCGCACTCATTGCCGGCAGCCTCAGTCTTTTTGCATTCAGCAGCGCCTTGGCAGGCAGCACCCCTACATATGAAACGCCAGACGCGGAAAAATTCGTACGGCGCATGTTGGCTGAAGCCGATGCAGGCAAGACCCTACGCGTCAGCAGCAAGACCCTGATGCAAGCCTACAAGTCCAGCGAAGCTGGCGCCAACCAAAAATACAAAGGCAAAGCGCTGCTGGTAGAAACCACGGTAGACCTAGTCTCGCGCGACATGGTCGGCGCCCTGGTGGTGTACCTGAAATCGGGCTCCTTCATGCCGGTTGCAGCCCGCTTTGACACCAAGGTCACCCTGGTCGAAGGCCTGGAAAGTGGCGCCGGCACAGTCAAAATCCGACAACTTCCAGCGGAAGAAGCCGTTACCTTTCTAAAACGCGGCCAGACTATCCATATGCTCTGTAAAGGCGACGGCTACAGCCTGGGCTCCCCGGGGCTGGAGCTTTGCAATATGGTCAGCTTGTAAAGGGCGGCATTTAAGCCCCTGGCTCAGCCCCCTGCGCGGCCTTGTGCATCGTAATCACATCAAACGGGCAGCGTAGCGCGCATTTGCTGCAGCCGGTACAGGCGTCTATATCGCTGAGAACAGAGAACTTCTTCCAGCCCTGCCTTTCCAAGGACAGCAAATGCAGATCGCAAGTAGGCACGCACCAGCCGCAGCCAGTGCAGCGAGTGGTGTCTATGAGCGGTTTCGGCACTTGGCGAGAGGTTCCCATTTCAAGACACATCATAGGACTGCATGGCGATGGCTCGCCTTTGAACACGTTCTTCGTCCCAACACATTAACGAAAATCCGAATATGCAAGAACCTTTGTCCCCCTCCATTCGTCGCACCTGGCTGTACCCCCTGGCCTTGGCCACAGCCCTCGCGGGTTGCGCGTCCGCACCGCCCAAGCCGCCGATGGATTTAGCAAAACCCCAAGCCACCACTAGCGCACCCGAGGAGACGCCAACTGACGCGCAAAACCTGCAGCAGGATTTCGCCCGCTGGATAAATAGCGTCCGCGCGCCGGCGCTAGCGGCTGGCATCAGTGATGCCACCCTGCACACCGCTTTCGACAATGTGCGCTACCTGCCGCGTGTGGTCCAGCTGGACCAGGCACAGCCCGAATTCACCCGCACGGTATGGGACTATCTGGACTCCGCCGTGTCCCCGCAACGCGTACGACGCGGCCAAGACAAACTCCTGCAAGTCCGGGCTGAAGCCGATGCAGCAGCAGCGCACTACGGCGTACCGGCCAGCACCCTGGCCGCCATCTGGGGCATGGAAAGCAACTACGGCAGCAACTACGGCGACATCCCCACCATCGACGCGCTGGCAACGCTGGGCTTCGAAGGGCGGCGCGAAGACTGGGCCCGTAGCCAATTGCTGGCAGCGCTGAAGATTCTGCAGAACGGCGACATCGACCGCGCCCACATGATCGGCTCCTGGGCTGGCGCCATGGGCCAGACCCAGTTCCTGCCGTCGAACTTTCTGGCCTATGCCGTAGATGCCGATGGCGACGGCCGCCGCGACATTTGGGGCAGCATGGCGGACGTACTGGCCTCGACAGCCAACTTCCTGGCCCGCTCAGGCTGGCAAGCGGGCCAGCCTTGGGGCACCGAAGTGCAGCTGCCCGCAGGATTCGACCTCAGCCGCGCAGACGCCCAGATACGACAAACCGCCGCACAATGGGCGCAGGAGGGCGTGCGCAGCGTGGACGGCGAAGCGCTGCCCGCGCTGGACGCCGCAGAAATCCTGTTGCCCGCAGGCGCTCGCGGCCCCGCGTTTCTGGTGGGCCCCAACTTTCGTGCCATCCTGCGCTACAACAACTCCACCAGCTACGCGCTCGCGGTCAGTCTGCTAGCCCAGCGCCTGGACAACGGCCCCGGTGTACAAGCCGCTTGGCCGCGCGATCTTCAAGCCCTCACGCGCAGCCAAATACGGGACCTTCAAACAGCACTGAACCAGCGGGGATTTGCCAGCGGCAGCGCCGACGGCCTGATGGGCCCCGCCACACGCGACGGCCTGAGAAAGTACCAACGCAGCCTGGGCCTGCCTGCCGACGGCTACCCAGACCTGGATGTGTTGCAGCGCTTGCAAGCGCCATAGCATTGCGGATTCAAGACATCCGCAATGCACCGGTAACCCGAGCGTCAGGCCAGCTGGCGTTGTACATGCTTGAGCAAGCCTTCACAGGCATCTTCGACCAGGTCCAGTACGGCCTCAAACCCTTGCTCCCCACCGTAATAGGGGTCCGGGACCACCGGGCTTTCATGGCGTTCACAGAACTCGGTCAAGCGTCGGATCTTGGGATGGTGGCGGGACGGGCTTTCGCTCTGAGTCAAAGCCAGGTTGTCCCAGTCCATCACCAGAATCAGGTCGTATGCGTCAAAGTCCGCCTCCTGGATCTGCCGCGCCCGTAAACGAGACAAGTCGTAGCCACGCCGGGATGCATGCGCCTGCGATCGGGTGTCAGGCGGACTGTTGGGATGGTAGTTGTGGGTGCCGGCGGAATCCACGTGGACTCGATCGTCCAAGCCCATTGCGGTCACCTTGTGCAGGAATACACCATGGGCAGTCGGACTGCGACAGATATTGCCCATACAGACAAATAAAACAGAGAAGTTTTTCATCATCGTCTTCGTGTGGAATGCGGAATCCTGGTCAAGCTGGAAGCAACAGTACCAGAGTCCCCAGTCGGGCCATGCTTTAACACCAAGCTGGCAAATATACTGTATATTAAAACAGTATTTAGCCAAACTATAGATGTGAGAAACCGTATGGAAACCATGATCGAAGCCCTGTACACCGTCACTCTTAGCGACTATCCCGATCTACCCGCAAAGGAACGCATGGCTGCAGAAGCGCGCTACTGCAAAGCGTTGGAGCGGCGTATAGGCCCACCGGAAGATGTAGCGCATGTGCTCAAAGCAATAGAGCGTCTGACAGACGACAGTGAGGTGTCAGAACCCAGCGATGAAACGCGTAAGCTGGTGAGCCATTGGCATCTTGCGTGCAACGTAGCACGCACTGCGGGCTTACAAGGATTGGGGGATCTACCAGAAGCCTGGTTTAATGTTCGTGTCTTGTAGACCTCACCCATCTCAAACCTTGAAAAAGCTTTGGCTGTTGAGATACAGAGTCCCGCTGACTCCGCAATATTTCGCCCCGAAACCCATGCTGAACCTTCTCCTTACAACCGCTGCTGGAACCCTTGCGGCCGCAGTAGCATTCGCTATGGCTCCAAGCTTGTTGGGTAGGAGTCTCAGCGTCTGGGAAGTCGTGCTGTGCGGCGGTTTGGCGTTAGCCTCCGCAGGCTGCGTACTACGGTACCGCAAACGCCTGGAGCGCAAGCGGCTGATTGGCATGCGCGACTCGGCCTTGTGGTGATGCAGCAGTCAAAGAGCCAATCCTTGACGCCTCGCGCCGGCCCGGCACAAAAGGCCACAACCCGCCCCAAAGCGAGCATCCGCCACTCTGCAGAGAGCCCCAAATTATTGGGATCCCCGCTGAAAACCAAAGCGCCTTACTCAAGGCAACGCTGAACAAGTCCGTCGCGGTCTGCGCATCCCTGGCCTCGGGGTATCCCGGATCGGACTACCCGCAGGGGCGTTGAGCGCTATGACCGGCTTGGGCGTCATTGGTGGGTGGTCGATTGCACCTAATGGGATCACCGTGTGCTTACAAACGATCACAGATCCGCAATTGAAGTTTGCAGTGGGGTTGGGCAATTCCACCCTAGAAGCTATCCGTAGACTCAGTTAGTTCACTGAGCCGACGACTTGGTTGCGGCCAAGCTTTTTTGCTTGGTACAGATTGTCATCTACCAGCTGCAACAATTGATAGCTTGCAAGCGGGCTGTCAGGGGCCATCGTTCCAACACCCAGGCTGAGGGTTAGCCACTCGCTCACGGTCGAGTCAGTATGTGGAATCTGGCAGGCCAATACGGCCATGCGTATGGACTCGGCAAATTCAAGCGCTTTGGGAAATGGTGTTTCGGGAAGCACACAAACAAACTCTTCTCCACCATAGCGGGCTACAAAATCGGCTGGGCGCTTGATGCTGGTTTGAAACAGGCGGCCCAAGCGCCTCAGGCAATCATCACCGCCTTGGTGCCCGTAACAATCGTTGAATCGCTTAAAGAAATCAACGTCTATCAGGATGAGGCTCAGTGGCAACTTGCTGCGTTGTGCCCGCGCAACCTCAATTCCGAGCTGTTCATCAAAATAGCGCCGATTTCGCACGCCAGTCAAGCCATCCATGAATGCAAAATTTCGCAACAGGTCCGACTGACATTTGAGGGCAATGTGCGCTCTCACTCTCGCCCGCACAATCTTCAAGTTGATGGGTTTGGAAATGAAGTCTACGGCGCCAACTTCCAAACCATGTTCCTCTGAGACCTCATCTCTATGGGCGGTCACAAAAATGACAGGAATATCTGAAGTGACCGGATTAGCTTTTAGCCGCGTGCAGACCTCATAACCGTCCATCTCGGGCATCATGACATCGAGCAACACCAAATCGATCGCGTCCTTCTCGCAGATCGACAACGCCTTGGCGCCGCTGGTTGCCATGAAGACCTGAAACTCAGTAGCGAACGCATGGTAGAGGACCTGGATGTTGATAGTCTGATCGTCCACGATCAACAGCTTTGGTTTTGACTCGGGCTTTAACGATTGCGATTGGAGGGAACTCATACTGGGAAATTAGTGTGTGGCAGTCAGAAAGGCAATCAATTCATTCGCGTGCTTTTGGGCGGCCTCCAGATCCAGGCTTTGAATGGCGTGCTCCAAAGTTTCAACCCTGCCATACATCGAATCAGGGAACTCACTGCGGATTTCTGCAAACATCTCCACCGCCGAAAGATCATCGTTTGACAGTAGCCCATTCAGCGCCTGCAAGCGAGACACAAGGGTGCCGGCAGCCTCATTTGACATCGCGCTATCGTCCGATGGCGCCACATCGACTCCTGCACGTATCTTTTCTGGCGATATAACGCCGGTTTCCAGCTCTGAAATTGCCCTTAATAAAAGCCTTTTTGCTGACTGGCATAGCTCCCCAAGGTCATCCAGGCTAGCGGCGCATTCCTCAAATCCTGATGGACTCTGACATACCTTCTCCAACAAACCGGCCTTCAAGGCAAGTTCATTTGTACCCAGCGTGACCGCATTGCCCTTGAGGGTATGCAGTCGCATTTTGACCATTTGGGTGTTGCCAGCTTCAATATCCCTGCGTATCTCCGACACTTCAGTATCTAGTGCCTTTGCAAAGGACTCAGCGGTGCGGATGTACAAAAAACGCATCCCCGACATGCGCCGCACCGCCGCATCCAGTGCAAGCCCCGGTATGACTGGCAACTCTGTAGGTTCCGTCGAAATGAGGGCGCTTGCGGGTGTCTCTAGCATCTGGGGTTGAAGCCCGGTCATGCGAATTAAAAGCGACACCAGCTTGGCCATATCAAATGGCTTGCCAATGTGTTCATTCATCCCCGCTGCCAGACACGCATCACGATCGCTGGCCATGACATTCGCAGTCATGGCAACAATCGGCAGATATTGCAGCTGCAAGTCTTCCCTGATAGCTCGTGTTGCACCATAGCCGTCCAACACTGGCATCTGCACATCCATCAGCACCACGTCAAACTGCGGTGCAGCCGCTGCGACGGCATCCACACCCAATTGGCCGTTAGCGGCCAATGACACAGTGGCTCCCTCTGCGTTGAGCAGTTCTTCGGCTACTTGCTGGTTAATTAGGTTGTCCTCTACCACCAGGATACGCATTCCTTGGAGTTGCCTGGTGCTACTGCGTCCTTTGGAGGTTTTGCGAATGCCAGCTTTACCAGCCTGGGCATCCATCCACGCGTCATAGAGCATAGAGGCCGTAGCGGGTTTGACCAAATAGCCATTGATGAGCTCTTGCTCCGCTTCACTGCGGTGGGTTAGTGTTTCCAGTCCATGCGCGGTGAGCATGATGACGGTAGGGTGGGGAAGACGACTGCGCTCGCTCAATTGTCGAATCTGGCGAGTGGTTTCCCAGCCGTCCATGCCGGGCATCTTCCAGTCCATGTAGATCACGGGGTAGGGAAACTCTGCAATTGCTGTGGCACATTGGGCAGACAAGTGTTCAATGGCCTCTTTCCCGGATTTGGCAAGGTCTGCCGTCCACCCCCAGGAGCGCACCATGCTCAGGGTCAACTCAGCAGCAATTGGGTTGTCATCGACCACCAATACGCGCTGGGGCGTACCGTTTGGATCACTGGGGAATGGCGCCTGTATTTCAGCGGCATTGACCGTAGGCATGTCCAGGGTGCACGTGAAAGTGCTGCCCACGCCTAGCTCTGAAGTAACCTTGATCGTCCCGCCCATGAGTTCCACAAATCGTTTGCTGATGGCCAGTCCCAAACCTGTGCCGCCAAAGCGGCGTGTGGTGGAGCCTTCAGCCTGGGAGAACCCGTCAAATATATGGGCTTGGTGCTCAGGTGCGATGCCAATGCCGGTGTCACGCACTGCAAATTCGACGGTAGCTGTGTGCTCTGTCTGCGCCAGTTTGCGCAACGACAGTACTACTTGCCCCTCGGAGGTGAATTTGACGGCATTCCCGCCCAGATTAATCAGGACTTGCTGCAGGCGCATGGCGTCGCCACGCAGCACCAGGGGCAGCGTTGGGTCTATGTCAAAAAGTACTTAAATGTCTTTGGTGCCGACATTGGCCGACAGCACCACAGAGAGATTGCGCATCAGCTTGTCGATGTGAAACGGCTCACTCTCCATCGCCATCTTGCCCGCTTCAACTTTGGAAAAGTCCAGGATGTCGTTGAGCAGGCCCAGCAAGGACTGCGCTGCGCCTTCTGTCTTACTGGCGTAGTCGCGCTGGCGCGAGGTGAGTTCTGTGCTTTGCAGGAGGTTGAGCAGCCCCAGAATGGCATTCATGGGCGTGCGGATTTCGTGGCTCATGTTGGCCAGAAATTGCCCTTTGCTCAATGCAGCCTGCTGCGCACTGTCACGCGCCACCTTGAGCTCGCGCTCATATTGCTTGCGCTGCGTCATGTCCTGGAATATGCCGCTGAGACGAATAACTTTCCCATCGACAACCCAGGGTGTGCATGTGGTGCGTACATCAATGCGATTGCCCTTGGAGGTGTAAGTTTCCAGCTCCAGGTCATAGGGCTTGCCCTGGTCTATCGCCAGTTTCAGGGCCTGTTCAAGGCGCTCACGGGACTCTGGCAGGAAATTCTGCACACCCGCGTCCACAGTCGGGTCAAACTCGTCTGGGGAGGTCTCGAGGATCCGGTAGGTTTCGGCAGTCCAATACAGAACATTTGTTTCAAGGCTGAGTTCCCAGCCGCCGACTTTGGCCACTTTCTGCGACTCTTCCAGGAGCGAATTGCTGACCTGCAGTGCGGCTTGCGATTCCTTGCGCGCGGTGATGTCGTTGCGGATGGATATGTATTTTTCAATGTTGCCGGCCTCATCCCGCATGGGCATGACCATGCTGTCTACCCAGTACAACGATCCATCTTTAGCCCGATTGCAAATTTCGCCGTGCCAGGCAGTACCACTTTTAATCGTGCTCCAAAAATTCACCCAGAAGTCGGCAGACAGAACGCCTGAATTGATGATTCGGTGGTTTTGGCCTACCAACTCCTCGCGGCTGTATCCGCTAATGCGGCAGAACGCATCATTCACCGTGATGATGTTGCCATTGCGATCCGCCGTCGAAACAATCGAGTGGTCGTCGATCGCTTTATAAAGACTTGCTGTTTCACGCTGCGACTCAACCAATTTTTGCTGGCGCTCTTGCAACGCCAGGGTCATGTCATTAAAGGCACGACCCAGCAGCCCCATCTCATTGCGGCTGGTTAATGCATTGCGGACCGACATGTTTCCGCGCTGCACTTCCAGCGCTGCTGCCGTAAGGCCAGTCAATGGCGCAAGAATGCGGCGAAAGGTAAACCAAACACCAAAACTAATGAACAGCAAGAATATCGCCATGAAGCCGCTTTGCACTTGGAGTCGCTCCGCGCGGACAGCAGCGCGCTGTTCAGCAAACATCTCTGTCAAATCAAATGCACCTTCGCTTATGCGACGTGTCTCTATGGTCAGATGGTCAACAAGCGTTTCACGCCGCTCAAGGTCTAGAGCAGAATCACTATTGGAATTCGTAAAAATTGCATCGAATTGATCGGGCAGTGCCTCGGCCACTGAAATGATCGACTTCGCCAAACCCATCGCTTTGTTTTGAGGGCTCAGGTGGTCAACCAATGTGTGCATAGACTGCAGAAGTTCTGCGTGAATGGCGTGCCACTGACGCGAAGCGCGGGGACTTGCATGAAGCACGGCATCCTGCTCCATCGCCAACAAGCCCGCAACATTGCGAGAGGCAACGCGGGCTTGGCGCGCCACTTTTTCCAGCACTTCAATTTGAGACTGATACCGGACCGTGATTGCAATACTGCCGACGGCCATCAGCATTGCCACTGCGAGCCCAACAATCAAGGCGCTGCGAATTTTCATAGGCAGCTATTTGAAAATAGAAACGGCCTTGGAATCTATCGCCCGCAGTGGGGCCACATCAACATAATCCAGGTAGTCGGGCATTTTCCCGCCGGGCACAAGAGACTCACGCAATGCCCAACGCGTTTGCGCCTCCAGTGCAGAAATCAATTGCTGGGAAAGTGACAAGTTGAAGTCATAGTCACTCCACATAGCGTCGATGTCCGCCTTTGCTAATTTCAAACGGGTGGCAACAATAGATCGCGCCTTGGCTGGCTCATCGTCAATGAGCTTGTCTGCTCGCTTCAAAGCTCGCAGTAAT
>JAPLPK010000026.1 GCA_026400275.1 Burkholderiales bacterium | reverse complement strand
CGTGTGGTCGGCCATCAATGTGCAGCACCTGGAAAGCCTGAACGGCACGGTGGGCGCCATCACCGGCATCCGCGTGCATGAAACCGTGCCCGACACGGTGCTGGACAGCGCTGACGAAGTCGTCCTGGTGGACGTGACGCCGGACGAGCTCACCGCCCGCCTCCAAGCGGGCAAGGTCTACATGCCGCAACAGGCGGCGCGCGCCACGCAGAACTTCTTCCGCAAGGGCAACCTGATCGCACTGCGCGAAATCGCCCTGCGCCGCACCGCCGAACATGTGGAAGACGATGTGCGCAGCTACCGCGTAGAGCAATCCGGCGGCGGCCAACAGGCGGTATGGAATACCTCGGGCGCCATCCTGGCCTGCATCGGTCCGCAAGAGGGCGCCGAGCACACAGTGCGCAGCGCAGCCCGCCTGGCCGGCCAGCTGAACGTGCGCTGGTACGCCGCCTATGTGGAGACCCCGCAGCTGCAGCTGCTGGTAGCGGCCGAACGCGACCGCATCCTCACCGTGCTGCAACTGGCCGAAACCCTGGGCGCAGACACCGCCGTGCTCACCGGCAACAACCCCGCCGTGGAACTGGTGCGCCAAGCGCAAACCCTGAACTGCGCCACCCTGGTGCTGGGCCGGCCCAGCGTGCCGCCACGCTGGCAGATCTGGCGCCGCTGGGAGCGCTCCATGACGCGCCAGCTGGCCACCCTGGCGCCCACGCTGGAGCTGGTGGAGGTAGGCCACAGCCACAGCGCGCGCCGCCTGCCCATCAGCTTGGTACGCAGCGTGGACGACGAGGAACAGGCCTCGCAGCGCCAGCCCTGGCTGCCCCTCGCTTGGGCCGCAGGCAGTTCGGCGCTGGTCACCCTGCTGGTGCTGCCCCTGGCCAACCGGCTGGACCTGGCCAATATCGTGATGCTGTTCCTGGCCGCCGTGGTGCTGGTGGCACTGCGCTTTGGCCGTGGCCCGGCGGCGCTGGCGGCGGTGCTGAATGTGGTGGCCTTCGACTTCTTCTTTGTGTCGCCACGCTTCTCGTTTGCGGTGAGCGACATCCAGTACCTGGTGACCTTTGCGGTCATGCTGGCGATTGGCCTGCTGATCGGCCAGCTGACCGCCGGGCTGCGCTTTGCCGCACGCATCTCAGCCAGCCGCGAGCGCCGCGCCCAAGCGCTGTTCGACCTGAGCCGGGAGCTTTCAGGCGCCCTGCTGACCAGCCAGGTGGTAGAAATTGGCCAGGCCGCCGTGCAGCGCCTGTTCACGCAAGTGGAAGGCCTGGCCTACGACCCGGTCAAAGGCGGCAAGGTGATGGTGCTGGTGGCCGAACACGGCGATGCCGCGCAGGGCGGCGCCAGCCATCTGCAGCTGCCCGCGCTGCTGCCGCACGACTTCGACCCCGGCATTGCCGACTGGGCGCTACGCACCGGCCAGAGCGCAGGCCTGGCCACCACCACCCTGCCCGCCCACCCCTGGCATTGCGTGCCGCTGCAAGCCCCCATGCGGGTGCGTGGCGTGCTGGCACTCAAGCCCACGCAGGCGCGCTGGCTGCTGATACCCGAACAGCAACAGCTGCTGCAGACCCTGGCCCGGCAGATCGCCATTGCGCTGGAGCGTGTGCACTACGTCGAGGTAGCGCAGCAGGGCTTGGCCGAGTCGCTGCAAACCTCGCAGCCGCCACTGGCCTTGGCGCAGGCCGGCATGGCCCAGTCCATGGCGGTGCAGGCACGCGAGCTGTCGGCCCTGGTCACCAACCTGCTGGACATGGCGCGGCTGCAGAACGGCGGCGTGGCGCTGCGCAGCGAATGGCAGTCGGTAGAGGAACTGGTGGGCTCGGCCATCCGGGCTGCCAGCCCGGCACTGCGCGGCCAGTCGGTCGATACCGACATCCCCGCCGACCTGCCGCTGGTGGAATATGACGCTGTGCTGATGGAGCGCGTGCTGGTGAACTTGCTGGAGAACGCCGCCAAATACGGCCAGCCGCCCATCGTGCTGCGCGCCCGCGCCACACCCAGCAGCCTGGTGCTGGCGGTGCGCGACCACGGCCCCGGCCTGCCCAAGGCGGTGCTGGGCCGCGAAGCAGCACTGTTCGACAAATTCACCCGGGGCAACGCCGAGTCCGCCACGCCCGGCGTGGGCCTGGGCCTGGCCATCTGCAAGGCCGTTGTGGACGCCCACCGGGGCCAGATCGTTGCCACCAACGCCGTCGGCGGTGGGGCAGAATTCAGCATCACCCTGCCACGCCGGCCCGCACCGGAAATACCTTGAGCACACTTGTCGCCGTTCTCATCGAAGACGAACCCCATATCCGCCGCTTTGTGCGCAGCGCGCTGGAGGGCGAAGGCTGGCAGGTGTTCGAGGCCGACACCGCCAAGCAGGGCCTGACCGAGGCCGGCACCCGCAAGCCGGATCTGCTGGTGCTTGACCTGGGCCTGCCCGACGGCGACGGGCTGGACGTAATACGCGACGTGCGCGGCTGGTCCGCCGTGCCCATCATCGTGCTGTCGGCCCGCAGCGACGAGGCCGACAAGATCGCCGCGCTGGACGCCGGAGCCGACGACTACCTGACCAAGCCCTTTGGCGTGGGCGAGCTGCTGGCCCGGGTGCGCGCCAACCGCCGCCGCCCACGCGCCGCCACCGCCGACGGCAGCACAGAGGCCGACCCGGTATTCCGCTTCGGCACAGTAGAGGTAGACCGCACCGCCCGCCTGGTGCGCCGCGATGGCGCCGAGGTACACCTGACCCCCATCGAATACCGCCTGCTGGCCGTGCTGATCGCCAATGCCGGCCGGGTACTCACGCAGCGCCAACTGCTGCGCGAGGTGTGGGGCCCAGCCCACACCCAGCAAAGCCACTACCTGCGCATCTACATGGGCCATCTGCGGCAAAAGCTGGAGGCCGACCCGGCGCAGCCGCAGCACCTGCTGACCGAAACTGCGGTGGGCTACCGGCTCGTCGCTTAAAATATAAGCAAAATCTGCCTCTGACGCTGGTACATCATGCGCAGGCAGCTATTTATTCGATAGCGCACCATGAACACCCCCATCAAGCCCCCCAATCCCACTGTCGCCTTCCGCCGTGCCGCGCCACCTGCCGGGCCCGCCGCCAGCAATGAACCCACGCGGCTCAACAAGCGTATGGCCGAGCTGAACATGTGCTCGCGCCGCGAGGCCGACGAATGGATCGCCAAGGGCTGGGTCAAAGTGAATGGCGCCGTGGCAGAAATGGGCGTCAAGGTCACGCCCAGCGACCGCATCCAGATCGACAAGGCGGCCACCGGCCAGCAGGCCAACCAGGTCACCATCCTGATCAACAAGCCCCTGGGCTTTGTGAGTGGCCAGGCCGAAGACGGGCACGAGCCCGCCATCACCCTGGTGCAGCCGCAGAACCGCTGGCGTGACGACAACGCCCGCTTCTTCTTCCACGGCAGCCAACTGAAAAGCCTGGTGCCCGCCGGTCGGCTGGACATCGACTCCACCGGCCTGCTGGTGCTGACGCAGGACGGCCGCATCGCCCGCCAGTTGATCGGCGAAGACTCGGTGATGGAAAAGGAATACCTGGTGCGCGTAGCCTACACCGGCGTGGCCAACCCCGCCGCCGCCAACTCGGCCGCCGCCACCTATGGCGGCCTGCAATCCAGCGGTAAGACCCAACAACTGGTGCGCATTGACGACGACGACCCGGTCACCAGCGATGTGCAAAGCGCCTTCCCGCCGGCCATGCTGGCCCGCCTGCGCCACGGCCTGAGCCTGGACGGCCAGGCCCTCAAACCCGCCCAGGTGAACTGGCAAAACCCCGAGCAGTTGCGCTTTGTGCTGACCGAAGGCAAGAAACGCCAGATCCGCCGCATGTGTGAACTGGTGGGCCTGAAGGTGGTGGGCCTGAAGCGCGTGCGCGTGGGCAATGTGATGCTGGGCAATCTACCGGTAGGCCAGTGGCGCTACCTGGCGCCGCACGAGAAGTTCTAAGCACAAAAAAGCCGCGACACATCGCGGCTTTTTTGATGGGCCAAGGCCGGTTATTCGTCGCTAAGCAGCACGTTGTAAATCACCGCACCGATCACGGCACCGACGATAGGCGCCACCCAGAACAGCCACAGATCGCCCATGGCGCCGGGCACAAACAGCGCGGGGCCGGTGCTGCGGGCCGGGTTCACCGAGGTGTTGGAGACCGGGATCGAGATCAGATGGATCAGCGTCAGGCACAGGCCGATGCTGAGTCCGCCAAACGCACCGGCCGCGCGCTTGGCGGTGCTGCCCAGGATGACGATCAGGAAGATGGCCGTCATCACCACTTCGGTGATCAGCACCGACTGCATGTTGAAGCCGCCGGGCGAGTGGGCGCCATAGCCATTAGTGGCAAACGCGCCGGCACCGGTGAAGGCCTTGGCCGCATCAAAGTCAGCCTTGCCAGAGACGATCAGGTACAACACGCCCGCAGCGGCGCAAGCGCCCAGCACCTGGGAAACGATGTAGCCCAGCAGGCCAGACGCCGGAAAGCGCTTGCCCACGGCCAGGCCAATCGACACAGCGGGGTTGAAGTGGCCACCAGAAATCGGCCCCAAGGCATACGCCCCCGTCACTACCGTCAGGCCAAAGGCCAGCGACACACCCAGCAGACCAATGCCCACGCCGGGGAAGGCCGCTGCCAGCACCGCGCTACCGCAGCCGCCCAGCGTCAGCCAGAAGGTACCGAGAAACTCCGCCGACCACTTTTTGAGATTGCTATCCATGCTTGCCTCCAGAAGTTATTGCTTTTGCACCCGCCCAAAGGCAGGGAGCAGGCGTGAAATTGACGCCTCTGCTTTTTTACCAAAGTTTTGTATGCAATTTAAGAAAACATCCCCAGATCGTGGGATGCACTTGAAATTTCCCGCCCGGGCCATAATTAAAGGCTGCCCAGCAATGTCCAAGGGCTGCGCGTTCCCCCGGAGCGCCGCGCCTGCGGCAGGCTTTCCGTATTTTTGATATTTCCAAGGCGAAAACTCCAACATGACCAAGCAAACCCTGAACTTCCAGGCCGAAGTAGCACAACTGCTGCACCTCGTCACGCACGCGCTGTACTCCAACAAAGAAATCTTCATGCGCGAGCTGGTGTCCAACGCGTCCGACGCCTGCGACAAGCTGCGCTATGAAGCCATCAGCAACAGCGCCCTGCTGGAAGATGCGCCCAACCTGGAAGTGCGTGTGGCATTCGACAAGGATGCCAAGACCCTGACCATCACCGACAACGGCATAGGCCTGTCGCAGCAAGAAGCGATCGACAACCTGGGCACCATCGCCAAAAGCGGCACCAAGGACTTCGTCAGCAAGCTGTCTGGCGACCAAAAGTCTGACTCGCAGCTCATCGGCCAGTTCGGCGTGGGCTTCTACTCCGGCTTCATCGTGGCCGACCGCATTACCGTGGAGTCGCGCCGCGCCGGCCTGCCCGCCAGCGAAGGCGTGCGCTGGACCAGCGACGGCGGCGCCAGCGGTGGCGGCGCCTTCGAGGTGGAAAGCATCACCCGCGAAAAGCGCGGCACCAGCGTGATCCTGCACCTGCGCGACGACGCCCTGGAATACGCCAGCGCCTGGAAACTCAAAGGCATCATCAGCAAGTACTCTGACCACATCAGCCTGCCCATCCTGATGGAAAAGGAAGAGTGGAAAGACGGCGACCTGATCGACCCGTCGAACGAAGAAGCCGGCCGCCTGCCCGGCGGCATGGTTGCCACCGGCGAATGGGAGGCCGTCAACAAGGCCAGCGCCATCTGGACGCGCGCTAAGAAGGACATCACCCAAGAGCAGTACGACGACTTCTACAAGCAAATCAGCCACGACTTCGAAGCCCCGCTGGCCCACACCCACAACCGCGTCGAAGGCAGCACCGAATACACCCAGCTGCTGTACGTGCCGGCCAAGGCCCCGCAAGACCTGTGGAACCGCGACCACAAGGGCGGGCTGAAGCTGTACGTCAAGCGCGTCTTCATCATGGACGACGCCGAAGCCCTGCTGCCCAGCTACCTGCGCTTTGTGAAGGGCGTGGTGGACTCCGCCGACCTGCCCCTGAACGTGAGCCGCGAACTGCTGCAAGAAAGCCGCGACGTCAAAGCCATCCGCGAAGGCTGCACCAAGCGCGTGCTGGGCATGCTGGAAGACCTGGCCAAGTTTGACAAAGCCCCCGCCGCTGCCGCCGAAGGCGAAGTCACCGACGTGCTGTCTGAAGAAGACAAGGCCAAGGAAGGCAAGTACGCCAAGTTCTATGCCGAGTTTGGCGCTGTGCTGAAAGAAGGCCTGGGCGAAGACTTCGCCAACCGCGACCGCCTGGCCAAACTGCTGCGCTTCGCCAGCAGCACCACCGACAGCACCAGCGTGTCGCTGGCCGACTACAAGGCCCGCATGAAAGAAGGCCAAGAGGCCATCTACTACATCACCGCCGACAACGCCGCCGCTGCCAAGAGCAGCCCGCAGCTCGAAGTCTTCAAGAAGAAGGGCATCGAAGTGCTGCTGATGACGGACCGCGTGGACGAGTGGGCGCTGAACTACCTGCAAGACTTCGACGGCACACCCATGCAGTCCGTCGCCAAGGGCGCCGTGGACCTGGGCAAGCTGCTCGACGAAGACGAAAAGAAAGCCGCCGAAGAAGCCGCCGAAACCTTCAAGCCCCTGCTGGCCAAGCTGAAAGAAGCGCTGAAAGACAAGGCCGAAGACGTGCGCGTCACCACCCGCCTGGTGGACAGCCCTGCCTGCCTGGTGGTGCAAGACGGCGGCATGAGCACCCAGCTGGCCCGCATGCTCAAGCAAGCCGGCCAGACCGCGCCTGAAACCAAGCCCGTGCTCGAAGTCAACGCCGAACACGCCCTGGTCAAGAAGCTGGAAGGCTCGGTGCACTTCAACGACCTGGCCCACATCCTGTTCGACCAGGCCCTGCTGGCCGAAGGCGGTTTGCCCGCAGACCCAGCGGCCTACGTGAAGCGCGTGAATGCGTTGCTGGTGTAAGCCGGTTTAAAGAAATGCGCCTCTGGCGCAGATAGATACTGCGCTGGCAGCTATTGAATAAATAGCAAATGCGCAATCTAAAAAGCCCCGCAGTTGTGAGACTGGCGGGGCTTTTTTTATGGTGTGCTGGCAGTTGCTGGATGCATCATCTATTTTGGGGTTGGACTACACACAGTCGCGATTCAAAATCTGCGCAAAACCGCTGTTAAAAAACCATACCAAAGAATGGGGCGACACACATGGAACCACTGAAACTTTCTCAAGCCATTGAAGAAAATACGCTGGAGTTATTCGCATGGCTTTGCTTGTTCCCCATTACTCTCTTTGATCTGGTTTTTCACCCCATGGATTTTCTCGAGCGAATGGCTTTAGAAAAATCAAAAGCAGAAGGGTCCAGATTTGACAATCGTATGCCACCCGTACTTTTCTTCTTGCTGGGAACTGTGCCACTGAGCATTGCAGTCAATAAAACAGACAAGGAGATTCAAACGATGCCCGCTATTGCAGATGCGAGCCTCGTCATAGCTTTCGTCTTATGCACCATGCCATTTGTGTGGGCACTCGCAGCGCTTGCCGCAGCAGGATGTGGCTTTGGACGCAAAGCCTTCCGGGAGGCTTTTGGAACCCAGTGCTACCTGTTTTGTCCAATTTGGTTGTTTCTTTTAAGTGGCGTCGTCGCAATGCAAATGAACATTATTTATTTAGACGATGCATGCATGACCATTTGGGTTATCTTGGTTCTTTGGGGCATAACCACGGAGTGGCGGTTATTGGATAAAGCAGCCTCTACTGGAAAGCGGGTACTGTGCTTTGCGGGTGCGGTCGGAGTTTCTGTAGTCGCCTATACCGTGATTATCAAAATTGCGGTTGCAACCGGTCAAACATGGATTGCATGAAATGGTGGAACTGTAGGCAGTTGGCCGCAATTCCTAATATCGGGACGATCCCCGGCTACGAATGGCGCTAATTGTTACAGCGGGCCACGCGCATCCGCCGGAGAATGGTGATTAAGCTTGTACAAGAGATCCGCCATGTCTAACCCGACCAGCACCTCCAGTGGAGATGTGTTACCTCGGGTGGCAGGAATCCCTGCCCTCCCTGGCCCATCCCTTCGTGCCAAAGATTTCAGATGGAAGGTGAAGGCGACGCGTCGCCATCACAGCTCGCAAGGACACCCATGCGCCCGTTTTTAAGATTAACCCACAGCCTGGCCGCAGCCAGCATCTCACTACTCAGCGCCTGCAGCTCCGTCGGCGTGGGCGTCAGCGTGCCCCTGCTGCCAGGTGTCAGCATCGGCGTGGGTGCAGGCTCGGGCGGGGTGCATCTGGGCGTGGGGGCCGGGGTGGGGCCGGTGGGGGTTGGGGTGGGTGTGAACCAGCGCGGCCAGGTGGGGGCCGGGGTGGGGGTGGGTACCAGCACCAATGTCGGCGGTGCGCAGGTGGGGGTGGGCGTAGGGACCGGCACCACGATTTACGACCCGGCACAGCCCAAGGCAAACCGCTAGCAGCGTGCGGACACGCATTTTTCATAGCAAATTTTGCCTATAAAAATAGGCCGTCACCGCAGGTTTTATCTGCACAAGCAGCTACTGAATAGATAGCATTTTCTTCAAAAAAGCCCTGCTGCAGTACACCTGCGCAGGGCTTTTTTGTCTACCGTTTTAGAGGTTGTTGCGGAAGAAGCGTGTCACGCGGTCGCGGGACTTATAGGCTTGCGCCACGTCTGGAATGGCGATGACATTGGGCATGGCCGACAAGCCCAGCAGATAGCTGCCCTGGTTGGCGAACGGGTCGGGTGCGGTCATGGGCACCATCAGGCGGTCGAAGTCATGGTAGGCGCCGGGGTACTCCGCCACGCTCACCACGCCGCCGTTGCTGGGGTTGACGCCAGCCGCCAGCGCCTGGCAGGGTGCGGCGCTGTTGTCGTAGCTGTCCTTGCTGCCGATCTGGATCAGCACCGGGGCGCCGGTGAGGTTCAGGTACTGGGTGCCGGCCTGGGCGGGCGCCACGCCAAATGCACGCAGGATGGCCGCGTTATTGGCGCCGTAGCACACGGGGTAGTTGGCGACGTGGGCCGCGAACTTGCGGCCACCGCCGAACTGGCCCGCATACAGGCGCTCGGATGTACCCAGGCTGATCACGCCCCCCCAGGAGAAGCCCAGCACGCCGATGCGATCCGGGTCGATATGGGCCTGGCTGCTCAAGAAGGCCAATGCCGAAAAGGCGTCGGGGTAGGTGAGGATGGGCAACTGCGGGCGATTCGCCAGCCCGGTCACGCCGCGCGCTTCCCACATATCGATCTGCAGGGTGGCAATGCCGGCGGCGTTCAGCGCCTCTTCATAAAAATTGCCTCGCGCATCGATGCCGGCCGTGCCGTGCAATAGAACCACCGCGGGCAGCTTTTCGTTGCGGTATTTCTTATTGCCAAAAGGGAAGCAGTTCCAGCGGCCGTCCACCTTGCCGGGCAGGCTGAGCTTGCCCTTGATGGTCAGCGGACTGGCCGGCGCGGCAAGGTTGGGCGACGGGAACTGGATGAAGCTGATCTGCGGCTGCCCACGCTCTCTGCAGCCCTCGTCATCGGCGTGGGCCGCCGCCGCCATACCTGCCACGAACGTTATAGCCAAGGCCCGAAGCCACTTGGAATGCAGCATGCAATTCTCCTGTGAAGAAATAATGGATCACCTAAAACCGGTCGCTGTGACCGCCCTGGTGCGCGGCCCACATTAACCACCGCCCCAGGGTGTGTCAACGCGCCGCAGATGGCAGCGCAGCTGCTGAAAACCTGCTGGGTGGCTGGGTGCAATGGGCCGTTTACACAGTTAGCCATTCATATGTCAAAGATGGCCCTGGCGCACATGAATACTGCGCAGCCAGCTATTAAATAAGGAGCACTATGGATGAGTGGCAGGCGCTTGCTACAGCGATAGCGACAACGCTAAACGGGCGGCCTTGGGTACGCCCACCACGCCCCAAAGCTTCATACATATTGGGTACCTCAGTGCCCGAAGCGGCGCTGCTCCCAGCGTGCGCGCTGCAAGGCCCACAGCTCTGCCAGGCCCCAGGCCAGGCAGGCGGGCACGGCGAGTAAGCGCATCAGCGTGGTTCTGCGAAGCAGCATGTGGGGGCTCCCCTTGGGTGGTGTGCAGACCACCTTAGGCATGGCATATGACAGCGGCGTGTCAGCCGTGTAATAGCCGTACACCCGGCCACATTTCGCACCGCGCAAGCGTCTGTGTGGCTATGCTGCGGGGCTGTGCCCGCCACCTCATCCACCGCCCTTGAACTGCCCGAACTGCTAGCGTTGGAGCGCACCATCGCGCTGGGCGGGCAGCATCTGCAGGCGCGCACCGTCTGCACAGTAGCGCTGCCGGGCGGCACCCACTTTCCGGTGCACGCCATCACCCTGGGCAACCCCTCGCTGGACGTACCAGCGGTGGGCTACTTTGGCGGCGTGCATGGCCTGGAGCGCATAGGTGCGGGCGTGGTGATCGCCTATCTGCACAGCCTGGTGACCCGCCTGCAATGGGACAGCGCACTGCACCGCCAGCTGGAAGCCGTGCGCCTGGTGTTCATGCCCATCATCAACCCCGGTGGCATGGCGCTCGGCACGCGGGCGAATCCGCAGGGCGTGGACCTGATGCGCAATGCGCCGGTGGAGGCGCGCGACCCCGTGCCCTTCCTGGTAGGCGGCCAGCGCCTAAGTGCCCGCCTGCCCTGGTACCGTGGCCGCTATGGGGCGGCCATGGAGGCCGAGAACCTGGCGGTGTGCGAAGTGGTGCAGGCCGAGCTGCTGTCGCGCGCCTTCAGCGTATCGGTGGACTGCCATTCGGGCTTTGGCGTGAGCGACCGGCTGTGGTTTCCGTATGCGCATACCCGCACGCCGATTGCGCACCTGGCGGAGATGCATGCGCTCAAACGCATCTTCATGGAGTCGCACAGCCACCACCGCTACATTTTTGAGCCGCAAAGCCTGCAGTACCTGGCGCATGGCGACCTGTGGGACCACCTGTACCAGCAAGCCTGCCGCCAGTCGCCTGAGCGCGTCTTCCTGCCGCTGACGCTGGAGATGGGCTCCTGGCTATGGGTGAAGAAGAACCCGCGCCAGCTGTTCTCGCGCCACGGCATCTTCAACCCGCAAATCGCCCACCGGCAGCAGCGGGTGCTGCGCCAGCACCAGTCCTTGCTGGACTTTCTGGGCCGCGCCGCACAAGGGCACAGGCTGTGGCTGCCCAACGTGGAAGCGCGCACCTACCACCACGCCCAGGCCAGGCACGACTGGTACGGACCCAAATGAAGACCTGGCTACTGCTGCGCGGCCTGACGCGCGAGAGCGGCCACTGGGGCAGCTTCGTCGCGCAACTCCAGGCAGCGCAGCCGGGCAGCCGCATCGTGGCGCTGGACCTGCCGGGCAACGGCAGCCTGTACGCGCAACGCAGCCCCAGCCACATCCGTGCGATGGTGGCGCACTGCCGCGCCGCGCTGCAGGCGCAGCAGATCACCGGCCCGGTGCATATCCTGGCCATGTCCCTGGGTGCGATGGTGGCGGCCAGTTGGGCCAGCAGCAACCCGCAGGAGGTGGCGGCCCAGGTGCTGGTCAACACCAGCCTGCGGCCATTCAGCCCGTTCTACCAGCGGCTGCGGCCGCGCCACTACGGCCTGCTGCTGCGCCTGGCGCTGGGGGGCGCATCCGCACTGGACTGGGAGCGCAGCATTCTGCGCATCACCAGCAACGGCCAACATCCAGACGTGTTGGAGCAATGGCTGGCGCTGCGCCAGCAGCATCCGGTGACACGGGGCAATGCACTGCGCCAGCTGTTGGCGGCGGCGCGCTACCAGGCCCCTGCAAGCCCGCCGCACACGCCGACCCTGCTGCTAGCCAGCGCACAAGACGGCCTGGTGTCTGTCCGTTGCTCGCGCAGCCTGGCGGTGCAATGGAACTGCACCCTGTGGGAGCACCCCTGGGCCGGGCACGACCTGCCACTGGACGACGGTACCTGGGTGGCAGGCCAGGTACGGGATTGGCTGCAGCACCTAGCGCAGAAATAAGTCAATTTAACGACTTTACAAACGCCCCCGCCAAATCTGGCTAACATGCGCGACTTGCCTGCCGGTGGCGCCCTCTGTCTGGCCGCCCACAGGCTGTACTCCACGCAACAAACACGGGCCCATGGATCACTTTGCGTTTAACAAGCCTGCGATTGATGTCGTCTACCTGTGGGTGGATGGCAACGACCCAGCATGGCGAACCAAGCGGCAGCGAGCCGCCGCAGCCCTGAGCAGCGACACCCTGAACCACATGGCCCTGTACGGTAACGTGGAGGGCCGCTTCCGCGACAACGATGAGCTGCGCTACAGCCTGCGCGCGCTGGAGCGCTTCTTTCCGCAGCACGGCCATGTGTACATCGTCACCGACGGCCAAACGCCCGCCTGGCTAAAGCCGAGCGATAACCTGACCGTGGTGGACCACCGCACGCTGATACCTGCGGCGCAGCTGCCCACGTTTGACTCGGGCCATATCGAGTCCTATGTGCACCGCATTCCGGGTCTGTCTGAGCGCTACTTCTACCTCAACGACGACGTCTTCTTTGGCGCGCCGGTGCACACCGCAGACTGGTTCTCGGACGACGGCGTGTTTGTTGCCTGGTCGGACGAGCCCGCCGTCAGCGACGAGGCGCTGCGCCCCGATGCCACCGCGCTGGAGAACGCCTGCCGGCTGTCGCACCAGTGGCTGCGGGCGCACCCGCCGCTGACATCAGACCACCTGCACACTTTCCGCACTTTTGCCCATGCGCCGCGCCCGCTGCGCAAGTCGCTGCTGAACCGGCTGGAACGCGAGGCACCAGAGATGTTTGCCAGCGTGCGCTCCACCGTGTTCCGCAGCTGGGACAAGCCGGCCATCGTGTCCGACTTCGTGCTGCGCTGGGCGCTGGCCCAGGGCATGGCGCAGCTGCGCGAATACCGGCATATGCACCTGTCCACCGGAGACAGCAACAGCCAGGCCGGCCTGGCCCAGCTGGAGGCCGATGTAGGCGCGCTGGACTTCTTTTGCCTGAACGACACCACCGACAACGCCGCCCCGCAGGACCCGCGCCTGGCCCGCGTACGCCATAGCCTGCAGCGCATGTTCCCCTCGCCCTCAGGCTTTGAGCGCGCAGCCCCGGCACAGCCGGCGAACGCCCAGGCCGGACGCATGCAGGGTGCCTACGTTTAGAACCTGTTCTTAAAACTGTTGTCTGTAGAAAAATAGCCTGTAGCGCAGTCTCTACCTGCGCGAGTAGCTCCTAATTCAATAGCAATCAGGACTGCGCCTGCTCCAGCTGCTGCAGCGCAGCCCCGAAGTCGTAGCGCGCTACCGCAGCGGCGATGCCTCCGTAGGCGTCTTGCAGGTCGTGGCGCAGCAAGCTGGCGTGCTGCTGTAGCAGCTCAATGGCCTCGGCATCATCCTCCCGCAGCAGGCGGGCGAGCTGCGCACGCACGGCCTGGGCCTGCTCACTGTCCACCACGGGCGGCTCCACCGGAGCACGCTCTGCCGGCAACTGCGGGGCGATGGCGGCAACCAGAACCTCCAGCTGATGGCGGGTGCGGTCGGCCAGCAGCTGCACCGCATCTGCGGGCTGGTGGTGGATGGCCTGCTCCAGGGCCTCGGCCTCGGCCTGCAGGGTCGTGGCGCCAATATTGCCAGCCGTGCCCTTCAGCGTGTGGGCAGCGCGCTCGGCGCTGGCCAGGTCGCCGGCCCGCAGGTGCTCCAGCACCTCGTCCACCGCCCCACCCTGACCGACGGCAAAGCGGCGCAGCATGTCCAGGTAGCGCTGCGGCTTGCCCATGGCGCGGCGCAGACCGGGCGCCACGTCCAGCCCGGGAATCGCGCGCAAGGCGGCCATGCGGGCCTCATCGGTCAGACTGGCAGAAGTACTTTCGGTGCGCCGCACCTGGCCCAGGCCATGGTGCGGGCGTATCCAGCGGGCCAGCACGCGCCACAGTTCTTCGGGCTCTACGGGTTTGGCCACAAAGTCGTTCATGCCGGCATCCAGGCAGCGCTGGCGGTCAGAGGCCATGGCATTGGCCGTCATGGCGATGACCGGCAGCGCGGTGTTGCGGTTGTCCTGGCGGATCAGGCGGGTGGCGCTGACACCGTCAAGCACCGGCATCTGCATGTCCATCAGCACCAGGTCATAGGCCTGGGCGGTATGGGACTGGGCAATCAGTTCCAGCGCGTGTTGACCGTTGTCGGCCAGGGCCACCAGCATGCCGGCCTCGGCCAGCAGCTCGCTGGCAACCTGTTGGTTAAGCTCGTTGTCTTCCACCAGCAGCACCCGGGCACCGGCCAGGGGGGCCAGCGCGTCCAGCCCTGCGCGGGCATCGTCCACCGCGCGGGCCGACTGCACGCCACGCCCCATGGCTTGCATCAGGGTGTCAAACAGCAAAGATGCGTTGACCGGCTTGATCAGCAAATCCTGGATGCCGGCGTCATGCGCAGTGGGTACCAATTCCTCGCGGCCGTAGGCGGTCACGAGTATCGGCTTGGGCTGCTTAGGCAAGGGCAACGCTGCGATCGCGCGGGCGGTTTGCAGGCCGTCCATGCCGGGCATCTGCCAGTCCAGCAATGCGATGTCAAAAGCCTGGCCCATGGCTGCGGCGTCGCGGGCTGCCGCCACGGCCAGCGCCCCGGAGTGCACGGACTCCACCTCGAAACCCATGGCTTGCAGCATCTCGGCCAGCACCTGGGCGGCGTGCGCGTTGTCGTCCACCACCAACACCCGGCGGCCGCGCAGGTCCAGGTCGGCCCGGCGCTGGGGCGGGCGCGTGCGGTCCAGGCCGACGCGGGCGGTAAACCAGAAGGTTGACCCCTCACCAAAGGTGCTGCAGACACCCACCGCGCCACCCATAGCCTCGGCCAGCGCCTTGCTGATGGCCAGGCCCAGGCCGGTGCCACCGTATTTGCGGGTAATGGAGCTATCGGCCTGGCTGAAGCTCTGGAACAGGCGGCCCTGCTGCTCGGCCGTCATGCCAATGCCGGTGTCGCGCACCTCAAAGCGCAGCAGGACGTGCTCGGCCGCACTGTCCTGCACCCGCACGGTAATGCTGATCTCGCCCTGCTCGGTAAATTTGACGGCGTTGTTGACCAGATTGATCAGCACCTGGCCCAGGCGCAGCACGTCACCGCTCAAACTTTGCGGTACGTCGGGGCGCACATCGCACACCAACTCCAGTCCCTTGGCGCCGGCCTTCTCGGCCACCACATTGGCCACGTTGTCCAGCAGGCCATCCAGGGTGAAGGGCTGGTTTTCTACCGTCAGCTTACCGGCCTCGACCTTGGAGAAGTCCAGGATGTCGTTGATCACGCCCAGCAGGTGCTGGCCAGACTGGTGGATCTTGCCCAGGTAGTCGCGCTGGCGCGGCGACAGGTCGGTCTTCAGGGCCAGGTAGGACATACCGATGACCGCGTTCATGGGCGTGCGGATTTCATGGCTCATATTGGCCAAAAAGTCGCTCTTGAAACGGTTGGTGTCCTCGGCCAATTCTTTGGCGCGGCGCATCTCGGCCTCAGCATGCTTGCGCTCACTGATGTCATCCAGCAGCCAGATCACCGCTTCCACATAGGCCGCAACAGCCACACGCAGCCCCACCAGCCGGCCTTCAAACACGCTGCCGTCAGCCCGGCAAAAGCTGCGCTCCAGCACCACCCGCTCGCCATTGGCCAGCGGCAGCCCCACCTCGGCCTCAAAAGCAGCAAACGCCTGCGGCGTGTCAAACAGCATGGCCAGGCTGCGCTCGCCCAGCTCTGCGCCAGGCAGCCCAACGATGCTGGCAAAACCCGCGTTGTACTGGCGGATCAGGCCGTCGGCGGCAAACACCACGCCGGAGGGGATGTTGTCAAAAATGACCTGCTGCTGCTCGGTCACCTCGCGCAATCGGTTTTCGCGCTCCTTGATGGCATCCACCACCTGCAGATAGCCGGTGAACATGACCGAGCCATCCGGCAAGGCCCGGGGGACCGAAGCACAGTGAACCCAGTGCGTGTTGCCGTTCGGGTGCCAGATACGCAAGTCTTGCGCGGCGGGCTGCAGATGTAGCAGGGCCTCGGCCTCCACCCGCGCCCGTTCGCCCCGGTCGGCGGCGTGCACCACCCGGTCCAGCTCCGAGGGATCGCGCAATACCGCATCCACCGAAATGCCCAGAATCTCCTGCGCCCGGTCGCTCATATAGGTGTAGCGGCGGGTGCCGTCCGCAAAGCATTGCAGGCGGTACACCACCAGGGGCAGCGCGGCGGTGATCTCTTGCAAATCGGCCTGGGCAGCGCGTTGCACGGCCTCGGTTTCCAGCCGGACGCCGGCCTCCAGCACGTGCAGCCGCTGCGCCTGCGCCTGTTGCCGGGACGCCTCGCGCTGGCGGTACTGCAGATAAAACGCTAGCACCAGGCCGAATGTCAGCAATGCCTGGAACAGCGTCAATAGCCGGGTGGTGGTGATTTGGCGATGCACCTCCACCGTACGCCGGTCCCCCACCTCGGATGCGGACTGCGAAGCCTCCAGCGACAGATTGCGTATGGGCTCGCGCAGCTTGGCCACATGGCTTTGCAAAGCCAGCAGTTGCTCTAGGGTTGGTGGCTTGGCCGCCGGGTCCAGCACCGCATCGGCCTCCGCAACAAACTGCTGCACCGAAGAGCGAACCTCCTGCATGAGCTGCTGGTTCTTCAGCAAGGCCGCCGACTCACCTGTTTTGAGCGAGGCCACGCGGCTCACAAACAGGTCGTAGCGCAGCTGCAGCTCATCCCGGGTGGCGTCCTGCGGACTCAGGATACGGTGGTCCAGCGCGGCAGAGAACCGGAAATACTCGACTTCCAGCTGCACCACGCCCCACACCACTTCCCGGTCGCCGCGTCGGCTGACCTGGCTCAAACCGTCCTGCTGGTTCAGCTGGACGACCGCAATGGCCGCGTAAACGACCAGCAGTACGGCGATCAACAGGGCCAGGATTTTGCTGCTACGAGCCATAGAAAAAGATCAAACAGACCCACGGGGGGCGAATCCACACATTGTGGCGTACGGCACCTGGCCGCTGCTATTGTCAAATTAGCTGGGTAGATTTGCAACAATTTGCAAGATCACAATTGCTCTTGTAATTCACCCGCGTCGCTTGTACAAAGCAACACCTTCTACGCCACGAGGACACCGCCATGGCAGCTTCCAGCTCTGACATCTCCATCACCAAGCGCCTGGGTTTGGGATTTGCCTTCATTTTGCTGCTGTCTTTGACCTCCATGCTGGTGGGTATCAGCAAGCTCAATAGCTCAGCGGAATCGACCCAGTTCATGCTGAACAACCCGATCCAGACCGAGCGCATCATCAGCGACTGGTACCGGGACATCCACACCAGCGTACGCCGCACCACGGCCATTGCCAAAAGCAGCGACCCGTCACTGGCCACCTATTTCGCCAAGGACGCGGCCGAGGCCTCCGAACGCTCCAGCAAGGCCCAGAAGGCCGTAGAAGCGCTGATGACGTCTGACGAGGAAAAGAAACTCTTCGCCGCAGTGGGCGAGGCCCGCAAAACCTATGTCACCAACCGCGACGCGGTTTCGGCCCTGAAAAAGGAAGAGAAATCCGAAGAAGCCAACCAGTTGCTGGAGCAGAAATTTGTGCCCGCCGGCAAGGCCTATCTGGATGCGTTGGACGCCTTGATGAAAGCCCAGCGCGTGAAGATTGACCTGAGTGCCCAGAGCATTGCCTCCGCCAACACCCAGGGTCGCAACCTGCTGATCGGCCTAGGCGTGTTCGGCGTGGCGTTCGGCGTAGGCTGTGCCTGGTGGCTGTCGCGCTCCATCATCCGGCCGCTGACCCAGGCCAACGGAGCAGCGCGCCAGGTAGCCACCGGCGACCTGACCGGGCATATCGAAAAAAGCGGTAACGACGAAGTCGGCCAGCTGCTGTCCAGCCTGCAGGACATGCAGGCCAACCTGGTCAAAGTAGTGACCAGTGTGCGCCAGGGCGCGGACGGTGTATCCACCGCCAGCGCCGAAATCGCCCAGGGCAATAACGACCTGAGCGCGCGCACTGAAAACCAAGCCAGCGCACTGGAGCAGACCGCTGCGTCCATGGAAGAGCTGAACTCCACCGTCAAGCAAAACGCCGACAACGCGCGCCAGGCCAACCAGCTCGCCATGAGCGCCTCTAGCGTAGCTATCCAGGGCGGAGAAGTGGTGAACCAGGTGGTGGAGACCATGAAGGGCATCAACGACAGCTCGCAAAAGATCGCCGACATCATCGGCGTGATCGACGGCATCGCCTTCCAGACCAACATCCTGGCCCTGAACGCCGCCGTGGAAGCTGCGCGTGCCGGCGAACAAGGCCGTGGTTTTGCCGTGGTGGCCAGCGAGGTGCGCAGCCTGGCCGGCCGCAGTGCCGACGCCGCCAAGGAAATCAAGAACCTGATTCATGCCAGTGTGGAACGCGTGGCGCAGGGCACAGCCCTGGTGGACCGGGCCGGTACCACCATGACCGAGGTGGTCAGCTCCATTCGACGCGTGACCGACATCGTGGGTGAAATCAGCGCCGCCAGCAATGAGCAAAGCCAGGGCGTGGCCCAGGTGGGTGAGGCCATCAACCAGATCGACCAGGTCACGCAGCAAAACGCCGCCCTGGTGGAACAAATGGCCGCTGCGGCAGGCAGCCTGCAAACCCAGGCCGCCGACTTGGTACAGGTGGTGTCGCAGTTCAAGCTGGAAGGCGGCCACATGGTGTCTGCGCCCTCGCGCCCCGCAGTAGCAGCCCCGCACCGCCCGGCCATGTCCAAGCCGGCAGCGGCGCCCAAGGCACTGGCCAAAAAACCTGCCGGCCCGCCCCTGGCCGCCCCGCGCGCCTCGGCACCGGTGGCCAAGGCTCCGGCCAAACCGAACGACGACGACTGGGCTGCGTTTTAAGAAGTCGTCTGCTGCGCCTGCACTTGCGTCTGCATGGGTGCAGGCGCATCGGGCTGCACCGGTTGGCGCGCCTGCAACACCACGCAGTGGATGAACTGCAGCTTGGCGACCACCGCCGGCGTCAGCACAAAGGGGTAGAAATCGGGCTCGCCCATGCTGCGCGACATCTCGTTGAGCACGCCGGTCAGCTCCACCCAGCCATTGACGATCTGTAGAAAGCCCTCGGCATCCGGGTTTTGCGGGCGCCACAGCGCATCCACCGTGAACGGTGCATACGGCAGCTCCACGTCTTTCGCGTCCAGGCCAAAGCGCATGGCCGTGCCCAGGGTGTCCACCATGTGCAGGTAGTGCGCCCAGGTCTCGGCCCAGTCTTCCCAGGGGTGCGTGCTGGCATAGCTGCTGACGAAATACTGTGGCCAGTCGGGCGGGGGGCCCTGGGTGTAGTTGCGCTGCAGTGCCTCGGCATAGCTGGCCCGCTCGTCGCCAAACAGGCCACGGTAGTCGTCCAGCCAGGCGCTGTTCAGCACCAGCCGATCCCAATAGTAGTGCCCCACCTCGTGCCGGAAATGCCCTAACAGCGTGCGATAGGACTCGCCCATTTGCGCGCGCACCTGCTCGCGGCGGGCGTCGTCGGCCTCGTCCATGTTTAGTGTAATCAGGCCGTGGTCGTGGCCGGTCAGCACCGGCTGCTCCGGCGTGGGACGCAGGAAGTCAAACGCCAGGCCCAAAACGTCCGGGGCCTGTGGATTGCGCGGCTCCACCGGCAGGCCCATGGCCAGCAACTGCGCTACCAGGTGGCGCTTGGCCATCTCCAGCGCGCGCCAGGCGGCCAGGTTCACAGGGTCCGATGGGTCGGACACAGTACGGTTCAGGCTGCAGGCCAGGCACACCGTGCCAGGGGCTGCATCGCCCGGCACCAGCCAGTTGCAGCCCACCATGTCCAGGTTGGCACAACGCCGATAGCGCGGCCCATCGGGAGCGCTCCAAAGCGTCCACTGGTCCGGCGCATCGGCCACCGGCGCCAGTGGCTCCAGGCGCGATCTCTCAGCCACAAAACCCAGCGGCGTGCCGCAGGACAGGCAAGCACTGTTGCGGAAGAAAACCGGCCGCCCGCACTGGCACACATAGGCGCGCGAGGCACGGATGGCGCCGTAGTCCTCCGTGCGCTGGGTCCAGAAGCTCTCAAAGCGGGCGAAAGGGCGAAAAACGGTGGTGAAAAAGTCCATGGCAATACTCTACGCGCTGCAGTCTGCTGCGGTCTGTAAGACACCTGGCCGTTGGGATGCCCGTAAATACCCTATATGCCTGGCATGGCTTTTGCAATAACGTCGGCACTTCTTGACCATTTGGTCAGGATTTGGACACCCCCAGCCAATTCCGGGCATGGCGTGCTGCAGATTGGTGCAGCACGCCCCGTCTGGGAACCACAGCCACAGGAGTTACCGTGCCAGAAACTTCCTCCACCGCCGCGCCGGACATCCGCGCCGGCCGCCTCAGTGCTGCGCAGTACGCGCAGCACTTTGCGGATGCCACCCCGCCCATGAACGCATCCCAGGCCATGCTCGAATCCGAGCGCTGCCTGTACTGCTTCGATGCGCCCTGCCAGACCGCCTGCCCCACCGACATCGACGTGCCCAGCTTCATCAAGAGCATCTCCGATGGCAACCTGCGCGGCGCGGCACGCACCATCCTGGAAGCCAACCCGCTGGGCGGCATGTGCGCCCGGGTCTGCCCCACCGAGGTGCTGTGCGAGCAGTCCTGCGTGCGCAACACCCAGACCGACACACCGATCCAGATCGGCCGGCTGCAGCGCCACGCCGTCGATGCGCTGATGGCCAGCCCCCAGCCGCAGTTGTTCAGCCGCGCAGCCCCCACCGGCAAACGCATCGCCGTGGTCGGCTCTGGCCCCGCCGGCCTGGCCTGCGCGCACCGCCTGGCGCGGCTGGGCAACGATGTAGTCATCTTCGACGCCAAGCCCAAGGCTGGCGGCCTGAACGAGTACGGCCTGGCCAGCTACAAGACCACCGACGACTTCGCGCAGAAGGAAGTGCAGTGGCTGCTGGACATTGGCGGCATCACCATCCAGAACAGCTGGCGCTTCGAAGGCGCAGCCTCGCTGGACAAGCTGCAAACCGAATTTGATGCCGTGTTCCTGGGCCTGGGCCTGTCCAAGGTGCAAGCCTTGGGCGTACCGGGCGAGGCATTGGCCAACGTGCGCAATGCGGTGGATTTCATCGCCGAGCTGCGCCAGGTCGACCATGTGAACCAGCTGCCGGTGGGCCGGCGCGTGGTGGTGATCGGCGGTGGCATGACCGCCGTGGACGCTGCCGTGCAGGCCAAACTGCTGGGCGCTGAAGAGGTGCACATGGTGTACCGCCGTGGCGTGGGAAGCATGGGCGCGTCAGCTGCCGAGCAAGAGTGGGCGCAAACCAACGGCGTGGTACTGCACCACTGGTTGGCCCCGGTCGAAGTGCTGGGCAGCAGCCACGTCACCGGCGTACGCTTTGCCGAGCAAGCCCTGGTGGACGGCAAGCTGCAGGCCACCGGCAAAGAGCTGGTGCTGAGCGCCGACATGGTGTTCAAGGCCATTGGCCAGAAGCTGGACGACAGCCCGCTGCAAGCCACCGGCCTGACCCTGCAGGGCGGCCGCATCGTGACCGCAGAAGACGGCAAGACCAACCTGAAGGGCGTATGGGCCGGTGGCGACTGCCGCGCCGGGGGCCGCGACCTGACCGTAGAAGCCGTAGAGCACGGCAAACGCGCCGCTGAAAGCATGCACAAGGAACTCAACCTGGAGGCCACCCATGGCTGATCTGTCTACCACCTTCGCCGGCGTGAAGACGCCCAACCCCTTCTGGCTGGCCTCCGCGCCCCCCACCGACAAGGCCTACAACGTCAACCGCGCTTTCGAAGCAGGCTGGGGCGGCGTGGTCTGGAAGACGCTGGGCGAGGCCGGCCCGCCGGTCGTCAACGTCAACGGCCCGCGCTACGGCGCCCTGCTGTCGAACGACCGACGCATGCTGGGTTTCAACAACATCGAACTCATCACCGACCGGGATCTGGAACTGAACCTGCGCGAAATCACCGAGGTGAAGCGCCTGTGGCCCGACCGCGCGATGGTCGTGTCGCTGATGGTGCCCTGCGTGGAATCGTCGTGGAAGGCCATCCTGCCGCGCGTCGAAGACACCGGCGCCGATGCCATTGAGCTGAACTTTGGTTGCCCGCACGGCATGAGCGAGCGCGGCATGGGCGCCGCCGTAGGCCAGGTACCCGAGTACATCGAGATGGTCACCCGCTGGTGCAAGCAGTACAGCAAACTGCCGGTGATCGTGAAGCTCACGCCCAACATCACCGATGTGCGCCTGCCGGCCCGTGCCGCCAAGCGCGGCGGCGCCGACGCGGTGTCGCTGATCAACACCATCAACTCCATCATCGGCGTAGACCCAGACAGCCTGATGATGTCGCCCACCACCGGCGGCATGGGTTCGCACGGCGGCTACTGTGGCCCGGCGGTCAAGCCCATCGCGCTGAACATGGTGGCCGAGATTGGCCGCGACGCCGAAACCCGTGGCCTGCCCATCAGCGGCATCGGCGGCGTGGGCAACTGGCGCGATGCATTGGACTTCATCGCGTTGGGCGCCGGTACGGTGCAGGTCTGCACCGCCGCCATGGTGTTCGGCTTCAAGATCGTGCAAGAGATGACCTCTGGCCTGTCGGACTACATGGACTCCAAGGGCTTCAAGAGCCTGGACGACTTCCGAGGTGCGGCCCTGCCCACGGTGAAGGAATGGAAGAACCTGAACCTGAACCACGTCAGCAAGGCGGTCATCAACCAGGACTCGTGCATCTCCTGCGGGCGCTGCCACATCGCCTGCGAAGACACCTCGCACCAGGCCATCACCAAGGTGAAAGACGGCGTGCGCCACTTCGAGGTGATGGAAGACGAATGCGTGGGCTGCAACCTGTGCGTCACCGTCTGCCCCGTGCCCAACACCATCAGCCTGCGCGATTTGAAGCCCGGTGAAAAAGACTTGCGCACCGGCCTCATCGTGAGCGATAAACATGCGGATTGGACGACGCACGCCAATAACCCGATGCGCACCGCCGCTTAAACAAGGCCCTCCCCCGTTCGGGCTGAGCTTGTCGAAGCCTTTCCCGTTTGACCAGGCCCTTCGACAAGCTCAGGGCGAACGGGGGGAGATGGTAGGTTGAGGTCCAACAAAATAGGTATTAAAAATGCTTGCAGTGCAGACAATACCTGCGCTAGAAGCTATCAATTTAGGAGCAACCATGTCCAGTGTTTTGATCCGAGGCGGCACGGTAGTCAACGCCGACCGCGCATTCCGCGCCGATGTTTTGTGTATCGACGGCAAGATCGCCGAAGTGGGCGACAACCTGGCAGCCCCCGCAGGCGCCCAGGTGGTAGACGCCGGCGGCCAGTACGTGATGCCCGGCGGCATCGACCCGCACACGCACATGCAGCTGCCGTTCATGGGCACGGTGACCATGGACGACTTCTACAGCGGCACGGCGGCGGGCCTGGCCGGCGGCACCACCAGCATCATCGACTTCGTGATCCCGTCGCCGAAGCAGCCGCTGATGGACGCCTACCGCACCTGGCGCGAGTGGGCTGAAAAGTCCGCCGCCGACTACAGCTTCCACGTCGCCGTCACCTGGTGGGACGAAACCGTGCACCGCGACATGGGCACCCTGGTGCAGGACGAAGGCGTGAACAGCTTCAAGCATTTCATGGCCTATAAAAACGCCATCATGTGCGATGACGAAACCCTGGTGAACAGCTTCAAGCGCTCGCTGGAACTGGGCGCCATGCCCACCGTGCACGCCGAGAACGGCGAGCTGGTCTACCTGCTGCAGGCCGACATGAAAACCAAGGGCATCTTCGGCCCCGAAGGCCACCCGCTGTCGCGCCCGCCCGCCGTGGAGGCCGAGGCCGCCCAGCGCGCCATCGCCATTGCGAATGTGCTGAACGTGCCGATCTACGTGGTGCATGTGTCCTGCGTCGAATCGGCCGAGGCGATTGCCCGCGCCCGCGCCGCCGGTCAGCGCGTATACGGCGAGGTGCTGGCTGGGCATTTGACGGTGGATGACAGCGTCTACCGCAACCCCGACTTTGCCTTTGCCGCCGGCCATGTGATGAGCCCGCCGTTCCGCAACAAGACCAACCAGGACGCGCTGTGGCACGGCCTGCAAGCCGGTCATCTGCACACCACCGCCACCGACCACTGCACCTTCTGCGCCGCGCAAAAGGCCGCCGGCAAGGACGACTTCAGCAAGATCCCCAACGGCTGCGGCGGCGTGGAAGAACGCTTGGCCGTGATCTGGGACGAAGGTGTGAACACGGGCCGCCTCACGCCCAGCGAATTCGTCGCCATTACCTCGGCCAACGCCGCCAAGCTGTTCAACATCTACCCGCGCAAAGGCTGCGTGGTGGCCGGCGCCGATGCCGACCTGGTGGTGTGGGACCCAGCCGGCACCAAGACCTTGTCGGCCAAGACGCAGAAGTCGCTGGGCGACTTCAACATTTTTGAGGGCCGCACCGTCACCGGCGTGCCCAGCCACACGCTGAGCCAGGGCAAGGTGGTCTACGCGAATGGTGATCTGCGTGCCGAGCGCGGCGTTGGCAAGTACGTGAAGCGCCCACCGTTCGGCCCGCAGTTCGACGCGCTGGCCAAGAAGACCGCGCTGCAAGCGCCCCACCCTGTCAGCCGCTAACTCCCCCTCTCCCTCTCCCTCCGGGAGAGCGCCGGGGTGAGGGCAGGCCGCCACCCACCCAATCCAAAGGAACCCCATGCCCCCCAACATTGAATCCCTGCGTATCAACGGCGAGCGCCTATGGTCCTCGCTGATGGAGCTGGCCCAGATCGGCGCCACACCCAAAGGCGGCGTCTGCCGCCTGGCCCTGACCGAGCTGGACAAACAAGGCCGCGACCTGGTCACCCGCTGGGCCCAAGAGGCTGGCATGAGCGTCACCATCGACAAGATTGGCAACGGCTTCATGCGCCGCCCCGGCCGCAACAACAGCCTGCCGCCCATCATGACCGGCAGCCACATCGACACCCAGCCCACGGGCGGCAAGTTCGACGGCAACTACGGCGTGCTGGCGGGCATCGAGGTGGTGCGCACGCTGAACGACCACGGCATCGAGACCGAAGCGCCGATTGAAGTGGCCTTCTGGACCAATGAAGAAGGATCGCGCTTTGTGCCGGTGATGATGGGCTCGGGCGTATTCGCCAAAGCCTTCACGCTGGAGCATGCCTACGCGGCGGTGGACACCGAGGGCAAGAGCGTGCAAAGCGAGCTGCAGAGCATTGGTTACATCGGCGACCAGGAGCCCGGCGACCACCCGATTGGCGCGTACTTTGAAACCCACATCGAGCAAGGCCCGGTGCTGGAAGACAACGACATCACCATCGGCGTGGTGCAGGGCGTGCTGGGCATACGCTGGTTCGACTGCACCGTCACCGGCATGGAAGCCCATGCCGGCCCTACGCCCATGGCGCTGCGCAAAGACGCGATGCTGGCCGCCACCCGCATCATGCAAGACGTGGTGGCAGCAGCGCACCGCCACCCGCCACACGGCCGTGGCACGGTGGGCATGGTGCAGGTGTTCCCGAACAGCCGCAACGTGATTCCAGGCCGCGTGAAGTTCAGCATCGACCTGCGCAACAGCACCGACGCCCTAGTGGACCAGATGGCCGAAGAAGTCAAAGCCTTTGCCGCCAGCGTAGCCAAAGAGCATGGCGTGGACGTGAAGATCGAAATGGTCTCCAGCTACAACGCGATCGCCTTCCACGACAACTGCGTAGACGCCGTGGCCCGCGCCGCCGCCAAGCTGGGCTACTCGAACATGCCGGTGGTGTCAGGCGCGGGGCACGACGCGGTGTACATGGCGAAGTTGACGTCGAGCGGCATGATCTTCATCCCCTGCAAAGATGGCATCAGCCACAACGAGATCGAGGATGTGAAGCCTGAGCACATCACCGCCGGGTGCAATGTGCTGCTGCATGCGATGTTGGAAAGGGCGGGGGGGGTTTAACGCGCTGACCAGTCAGCAAGGTCGCGCCCCAAGCGCCAGAGGCCAATCGGCCTCTGGCGCACGTTTATATTGCGCAAGCAGCTACAAATTAAGGAGCAAATTAGCTTATTCCCCGCGTAAGCAGCAGGTTGGCGTGCCCCCAAAAAAGGACAAGCTACGCCCTAGAATCAGACCGCAGCGCCGAAACACCTTTTCGCCAGCGCCCTTCTGTCAATCTGCTCGTTTCACGCACCCATGCCACCATCCAAGTCCCCCTACGACCAGCCACCTGGCGCGCCGAGCCCTGTCGTCAGGGAGGAGCAGATCGAATACGGCTTCATCGGCAAGCTCCAAAACCTCAAATACGAATACCGCGCCGACATTCGAGACCGCGCCGCGCTGGAGCGCAACTTCCGCGAGAAGTTCGAGGCACTAAACCGCGTCAAGCTGTCGGATGGCGAATTTACCCGCCTGCTGGACGAAATCGTTACCCCCGACGTATTCACTGCTGCCAAAACCCTGCGCAGCATCAACGCCTTCACCCGCGAAGACGGCACGCCGCTGAACTACACCCTGGTCAACATCAAAGACTGGTGCAAAAACACCTTTGAGGTGGTCAACCAGCTGCGCATCAACACCGACTACAGCCACCATCGGTATGACGTGCTCATCCTCATCAACGGCGTGCCGTGCGTGCAGGTCGAGCTGAAGACGCTGGGCATCACCCCGCGCCGCGCCATGGAGCAGATCGTTGACTACAAAAACGACCCCGGCAACGGCTACACCAAGACGCTGCTGAGCTTCTTGCAGCTCTTCATCGTAAGCAACCGCACCAACACCTACTACTTCGCCAACAACAACGCCCGACACTTTGCGTTCAATGCGGACGAGCGCTTTTTGCCCATCTACCAGTTTGCGGACGAGGCCAACAAAAAGATCAACCAGCTCGACGAGTTTGCCGACAAGTTCCTCGTCAAATGCACCCTGGGCCAAACCATTAGCCGCTACATGGTGCTGCTTGCAGCTGAGCAAAAGCTGTTGATGATGCGGCCCTACCAGGTGTACGCCGTGAAGCAAATCGTGGACTGCATCCACCAGAACTGCGGCAATGGCTACATCTGGCACACCACGGGCAGCGGCAAAACGCTCACGTCCTTCAAAGCATCTACGTTGCTCAAGGACAACCCCGATATTGAAAAGTGCCTCTTTGTGGTGGACCGCAAAGACCTGGACCGCCAAACCCGCGAAGAATTCAACCGCTTCCAAGAAGGCTGTGTGGAGGAGAACACCAACACCGCCGCGCTGGTGCGCCGCCTGCTGTCTGACGACTATGCCGACAAGGTCAGCGTCACCACCATCCAAAAGCTGGGCTTGGCGCTAGATGAAAACAGCAAACGCAACAAACAGCAAAAGAAGGATGGCAAGGCCACCTTCAAAGAGCAACTGGCGCCGCTGAGCGACAAGCGCATCGTCTTCATTTTTGACGAATGCCACCGCTCCCAGTTTGGCGCCAACCACGACGCCATCAAAGAATTCTTCCCCAAGGCGCAGCTCTTCGGCTTTACCGGCACGCCCATCTTCGAGAAGAACGCCACGGTCAAACAGTTCGAGGGCGAAGAAGGCCAGTTGCGCACCACCGAAGACCTGTTTCAAAAGCAGCTCCACGCCTACACCATCACCCACGCCATTGAAGACGCCAATGTGCTGCGCTTCCATGTGGACTACTTCAAGCCCGAAGGGAAAAATCCGCCCAAGCCCGGCGAAGCTCTGGCCAAACGGGCGGTGATTGAAGCCATCCTGGCCAAACACGATACGGCCACCGCAGCACGCCGCTTCAACGCAGTGCTGGCCACCGCAAGCATCAACGACGCCATCGAGTACCACAAGCTCTTTACCGAGCTGCAGAAAACCAAGCAAGAAGCCAACCCTGACTTTGTGCCACTCAACATCGCCTGCGTGTTCTCGCCCCCTGCCGATGGCAACCCCGACGTAAAGCAAATCCAGGAAGACCTGCCGCAGGAAAAACTGGATAACCAAAAAGACCCCGAGGAAAAGAAAAAGGCCCTCAAAGCCATCCTGGCCAGCTACAACACCCGCTACGGCACAAACCACAGCATCAGCGAGTTCGACCTGTACTACCAGGACGTGCAAAAGCGCATCAAAGACCAGCAGTGGCCCAATGCCGACTACCCCGCCGCCAAGAAGATCGACATCAC
>JAPLPK010000049.1 GCA_026400275.1 Burkholderiales bacterium | reverse complement strand
CTTGTCGTTGTTCTTGACCGAGACGAACACCTTGCCCGATTTGGGCAGTATCGTTCCGGCGCCGATCTGCGACTTCACGAAGGCTTCGCCGAAGGTCTTGCCGACGCCCATCACCTCGCCGGTGGACTTCATCTCGGGGCCGAGAATCGTGTCCACACCGGGGAACTTAACGAAGGGGAACACGGCTTCCTTGACGCTGAAATACGGCGGGGTGACTTCCTTGGTGACGCCTTGTGACGCCAGCGACTGGCCCGCCATACAACGTGCCGCCACCTTGGCCAGCTGGATGCCGGTGGCCTTGCTAACGAAGGGCACGGTGCGAGAGGCACGCGGATTCACCTCCAGCACGTAGATCACGTCCTTGCCGTCCACGTTCTGGATGGCGAACTGCACGTTCATCAGGCCGACCACCTTCAGCGCATGCGCCATGGCGGTGGTCTGGCGTTTGATTTCGGTCACGGTCTCGGCCGACAGGTAGTACGGAGGCAGGGAGCAGGCCGAGTCGCCGCTGTGCACGCCGGCTTGCTCGATATGCTCCATCACGCCGCCGATGAACACGCGCTGGCCATCGCAGATCGCATCCACATCGCATTCAATGGCGTCGTTCAGGAAGCGGTCCAGCAGCACCGGAGAGTCATGGCTGACCTTGACGGCTTCGCGCATGTAGCGCTCCAGATCGCGCTGCTCGTGGACGATTTCCATGGCGCGGCCGCCCAGCACGTAGCTGGGGCGCACTACCAGGGGGTAGCCCAGGGCAGCAGCCTTTTCCAGCGCTTCGGGCTCGGTACGGGCCGTAGCGTTCGGTGGCTGGCGCAGGTCCAGAGCGTGCAGCAGCTTCTGGAAGCGCTCGCGGTCTTCGGCCGCATCGATCATGTCGGGGCTGGTGCCGATGATGGGCACGCCATTGGCTTCCAGGTCGAGTGCCAGCTTCAACGGGGTCTGGCCGCCATACTGCACGATCACGCCAAAAGGCTTTTCCTTGTCGACGATTTCCAGCACGTCTTCCAGGGTCAGTGGCTCGAAGTACAGGCGGTCGCTGGTGTCGTAGTCGGTGGACACGGTTTCGGGGTTGCAGTTGACCATGATGGTCTCGTACCCGTCTTCACGCATGGCCAGCGCTGCGTGCACGCAGCAGTAATCGAACTCGATGCCCTGGCCGATGCGGTTCGGTCCGCCGCCCAGCACCATGATCTTCTTCTTGTCCGTTGGCGCGGCTTCGCACTCGCCACCTTCCGCCTCGTAGGTCGAATACAGGTAGGCGGTATCGGTAGCAAACTCGGCCGCGCAGGTATCGACGCGCTTGTAGACCGGGCGCACGCCCAGCGTACGGCGGGCGTTGCGCACCGCAGTGTCGGTGGTCTTCAGCTGCTTGGCCAAGCGGCGGTCCGAGAAACCTTTTTGCTTCAGGGCGCGCAGGGTAGCGGCATCGATGTCTGCCAGGCTCTTGGTTTCGAGTTCCAGCTCGACCTTCACGATCTGCTCGATCTGCACCAGGAACCACGGATCGATCTTGGTCAGCGCAAAAACTTCATCCACGCTCATGCCTTGGGCAAACGCGTCGCCTACGTACCAGATGCGCTCAGGGCCGGGCTCGCCCAGCTCCTTTTCCAGCACTTCGCGGTCCTGGGTCTTTTCGTTCATGCCATCCACGCCGACTTCCAGGCCGCGCAGGGCTTTCTGGAAGGACTCCTGGAAAGTCCGGCCCATCGCCATGACTTCACCGACCGACTTCATCTGCGTGGTCAGGCGCGCATCGGCGGTGGGGAATTTCTCGAACGCGAAACGCGGAATCTTGGTGACCACGTAGTCGATGCTGGGCTCGAAACTAGCGGGTGTAGCACCGCCCGTGATATCGTTGCGCAACTCGTCCAGCGTATAGCCCACAGCCAACTTGGCCGCGACCTTGGCGATGGGGAAACCCGTTGCTTTGGAAGCCAATGCCGAGGAACGCGAGACGCGCGGATTCATCTCGATCACCACCATGCGCCCATCTTTGGGGTTGATGGAGAACTGCACGTTGGAGCCACCGGTGTCCACGCCGATTTCGCGCAGCACAGCCAGGCTGGCGTTGCGCAGCAACTGGTATTCCTTGTCGGTCAGGGTCTGGGCGGGTGCCACGGTGATGGAGTCGCCGGTATGCACGCCCATCGGGTCCAGGTTTTCGATCGAGCAGACGATGATGCAGTTGTCGGCGGTGTCGCGCACCACTTCCATCTCGTACTCTTTCCAGCCCAGCAGCGATTCTTCAATCAGCAGCTCGTTGGTGGGCGAGGCCTCCAGACCGCGCTTGCAAATCGTCTCAAACTCTTCCGAGTTGTAGGCAATGCCACCACCCGTGCCACCCAGGGTGAAGCTGGGGCGGATGACCGTGGGGAAGCCCAGGGTCTTCTGCACGTCCCAGGCTTCAAGCATGCTGTGCGCAATGCCGGAGCGGGCCGAGCCCAGGCCGATCTTGGTCATCGCGTCCTTGAACTTCAGGCGGTCTTCGGCTTTGTCGATGGCTTCGGGCTTGGCGCCGATCAGCTCGACCTTGTACTTTTCCAGCACGCCGTTGTGCCACAGGTCCAGCGCGCAGTTCAGCGCGGTCTGGCCACCCATGGTGGGCAGGATCGCATCGGGGCGCTCCTTGGCGATGATCTTCTCGACCGTCTGCCAGGTGATGGGCTCGATATAGGTGACGTCGGCCGTGGCCGGGTCGGTCATGATCGTCGCGGGGTTGCTGTTGATCAGAATGACTTTGTAGCCTTCTTCGCGCAGCGCCTTGCAGGCTTGCACGCCCGAGTAGTCAAACTCGCAGGCCTGGCCGATGATGATCGGGCCAGCGCCAATGATCAGAATGGATTTAAGGTCGGTCCGCTTAGGCATTTTTTGTTTTCTCCATCAGTGCGGTAAAGCGGTCAAACAGGTACGAGATATCGTGCGGGCCGGGCGAGGCTTCAGGGTGGCCCTGGAAGCAGAACGCCGGCTTGTCGGTACGGGCCAGGCCTTGCAGCGTGCCGTCGAACAGGGATACATGGGTGGCGCGCAGGTTGGCCGGCAGGCTGGCCTGGTCCACGGCAAAACCGTGGTTCTGGCTGGTGATACTGACGCGGCCGTCGTCCAGGTCTTTCACCGGATGGTTCGCGCCATGGTGGCCAAACTTCATCTTAAAAGTCTTAGCGCCGCTGGCCAGGGCCATGATCTGGTGGCCCAGGCAGATGCCGAAGGTGGGAATGCCGGACTCAATCAGTTCACGAGCCGCAGCAATCGCGTAATCGCAGGGCTCCGGGTCGCCAGGGCCGTTGGACAGGAACACGCCATCGGGTTGCAGCGCCAGCACCTCTTTGGCGCTGGTCTGGGCCGGCACCACGGTGATGCGGCAGCCGCGGCTGGCCAGCATGCGCAGAATGTTGAATTTGACGCCAAAGTCATACGCCACCACATGGAAGCGCGGCGCGGCTTGCTCGCCATAACCTTGGTGCAGCTGCCATTCGGTCTGGGTCCAGGCGTAGGACTCTTGGACCGACACCACCTTGGCCAGGTCCAAGCCGGCCATGCTGGGTGCGGCCTTGGCGGCAGCCACTGCTTGGGCGGTGACTTCGGGCGTGACAGCGTGGCCTGCGGGCAGGGCCAGGATGCAACCGTTTTGCGCGCCGTGGGTACGCAGGTGACGGGTCAGTTTGCGGGTGTCGAGATTGGCGATGGCCACCGTCTTTTGCTGGACCAGATAGTCCGACAAGTTCATGTGACTGCGGAAGTTGGAGGCGATCAGCGGCAGGTCTTTGATGACCAGGCCGGCGGCATGCACCCGGGCGGCTTCAACGTCTTCCACATTGACACCATAGTTGCCGATGTGGGGGTACGTCAGGGTGACGATCTGCTGGCAGTAGCTGGGGTCGGTGAGGATTTCCTGGTAGCCGGTCATGGCGGTGTTGAACACCACCTCGCCCACGGTGGAGCCTGGGGCTCCAATGGAATTGCCAACAAAGACCGTGCCGTCTGCGAGCGCCAGGATGGCGGATGGGAAGGTTCCCTGAAGAGACAAAAGCACTGGGTTCTCCGAAATAGTTACGGGTACGCCCAAGCGGTCCAAGAGAAAACTCTTGCAAATGCTCTGGAAGGGGGTTCGGTGAGACCGGCGCTAGGCGTACGTGGATGCGGGAAAGCCAATGATTATAGCTCAGCCCCAGGCCGCACACACTGCGTGTGGCTACGCCAACCCCCTTGCCGGGGGCGGCACCAGCGGCCCGGCGGAGCCGGTTTGCGGCACCCTGGAAAGGGGGCGAACCGCCGTCAGCGGCCTGTGGACGAAGCGTGCAGGCAAATTGCTGCCGCCGCCGCCACGTTCAACGACTCCTCGCCGCCAGGCTGGCCAATGCGCACCGCAATCTGGGCGCGCGCCTGCAAGGCCGGGCCCACGCCCTGCCCTTCGTGGCCCATGGCCCAGGCGCAGGGAAAGGGCAGCTTCTGGTCTTGCAGCAGCGCGCCCTGGTGCGAGCTAGTGACAACCAGGGGCACGGCCAGCGCCTCCAGCGCTTCGGGCTCCAGGCCTTCGATCAGCCGCAGGCCGAAATGCGCGCCCATGCCGGCGCGCAGCACCTTGGGGCTCCACAGCGCCGCCGTGCCCTTGAGGGCGATGATCTGTTTGAAGCCAAAGGCGCCGGCGCTGCGCAGGATGGAGCCGACGTTACCAGCGTCCTGCACCCGGTCCAGGATGACGCTTGCTGCCGCCGGGTCCAGCGCGGTGGCGCTGGGCAGATCAACGACAAAACCCATGGGCGCGGGCGATTCCAGGCTGCTCAGGTCGGCCAGCAACTTATCCGCTACCACTATGATTTTAATAGCTACCTGTGCATATTCCGCCTGCGCCTGCGGCCAAAAAGACTCCGCAAAAACCGCCAACGCAGGTTTCCAGCCACGGGCCAGAGCGGCGCGGCACAGATGGTCTCCTTCGAGCCAGACGCGGCCCTGCTTACGGTAGGCTGTGCTGTCCTGCGACAAGCGGCGCAGCTCTTTCAGCAGCGGGTTGTCGCGCGACTGGATGTGGGTGATAGGGTCAGAACTCATCGCAGTACCTGGGTTGAACCTAGAGTGCCTTTCATGCCTCGGGACGGCTCTGCCGCCCAAGCATGGAAGTCACGGGGGCAAATGTTTTTCGGTGCAACGGACAGGCGCCGTGGGCCTGCAGCGCTGCCAGATGGGCGGCCGTGCCGTAACCCTTGTGGCCGGCAAAACCGTACTCCGGATAGGCGAGGTCCACCTGCGCGCACCAGCGGTCTCGCGTCACCTTGGCCAGAATGGAGGCCGCCGAGATCGCAGGCACCAGGGAATCGCCTTTGACGATAGCCTCGCTGGTCATGCGCAGCGTGGGCAGGCGGTTGCCGTCCACCAGCACATGGCCGGGCTTGAGGCGCAGGCCTTCGACCGCGCGCTGCATGGCCAGCATGGTGGCTTGCAAGATGTTGAGGCGCTCAATCTCTTCCACGCTGGCTTCGGCGATCGAGCAGCACAGGGCCTTGGCCAGTATCTCGCTATACAGCTGTTCCCGGCGCTTGGCGGTCAGCTTCTTGGAGTCAGCCAGGCCACGGATGGGGTGCAAATCGTCCAGGATCACGGCTGCAGCCACTACCGGGCCGGCCAGCGGCCCGCGCCCGGCTTCGTCCACGCCGGCGACCAGGCCACGCGGGCTCCAGGCCAGCGGAACCTGCTCAGGCGCTGATAATTTTTTCGATGGCATGGGTGGCAAGCTGGGCGGTATCGCGCTGCAACGTGTGGTGCAGCGCAATGAATTTTTCTTCAAGGGCAGCGATTTTCGCAGAGCCCTTGGCGTCCAGCCACTGCAACGTGGCATCGGCCAGGGCCTGGGGCGTAGCCGCGCCCTGCAGCAGCTCGGGCACCACAAAGTCAGCGCACAGGATGTTGGGCAGGCCGACCCAGGGCTGCAGCTGCTTGCGCTGCATCAGCTTCCAGGACAGCCAGTGCATGTTGTAGGCGATGACCATGGGCCGCTTGAACAGTGCGGCCTCCAGCGTGGCCGTGCCGCTGGCGATCAAGGTCACGTCGCAGGCGGCCAGCACAGTGTGCGACTGGCCGGCAACGATCTGCACGCGCCCGGCCAGGCCGGCCTGGGCGGCGATGGCGTCGATCCGCTCTTTCAGTGAGGGGATCGCCGGCACTACAAATTTAATAGCTGGTCGCACAAGCAGCATCTGCACTGCAGCCTGAAAGAACCGCAAAGCCAGGTATTTGATTTCGGACTGGCGGCTGCCGGGAAGGATAGCGACCACATCGTCTGCAGCGTCCAAGCCCAGCTTCTGCCGTGCAGCTGCGCGGTCGGGGTTGAGCGGGATCACGTTGGCCAGCGGGTGGCCGACATAAGTGGCGGCAATGCCGTGCTCGGCCAGCAAGGCCGGCTCGAAGGGGAAGATGCACAGCACATGGTCGGCTGCGCGGCGGATCTTCTCCACCCGCTCAGGGCGCCATGCCCAGATCGACGGGCAGACGAAATGCACGGTGGGCACGCCCTGGGCCTTCAGCGCGGCTTCCAGGCCCAGGTTGAAGTCGGGCGCATCCACGCCGATGAACACCGCCGGGCGGTCTTGCAGCAGGCGTTGGCGCAGCTGCTTGCGGATGTTGATGAGCTCGTACAGACGCAAAAACACGTCCATGTTGTAGCCGTGCACGGCCAATTTTTCACTGGGCCAGGCCGCCTGGAAACCACGCTTGGCCATCTGCGGACCGCCAATCCCGGTGGATTGCAGATCGGGCCAATGCACGCGCAAGCCGTCAAGCACCAGACCCGCCAGCAAGTCGCCAGAGGCCTCGCCGGCCACCATGGCGATACAGGGAGCGGACATCAGCGGGCGATGCCGCTGACGGAAGAACCGAGGAAGTCGTCCACCAAGGAGATGTCGGCGGCGGCTTCAGGCACTTCCGCAGCCAATATCCGGATCGCAGCACGGGCTTCGTCCAGCGTCTTTCCTTGGCGGTAGATCAGCTTGTGCATCTCGCGAATGGCCTTCAAGCGCGCATCCGAAAAATCACGGCGCTTCAGGCCCACCAGATTGACTGCCCGCACCTCCAGCGGATGGCCATCGACCACCATGAAGGGTGGGACATCCTTGTTCACATGGCTGGCAAAACCGACCATGGTGTGTGCTCCAATGCGCATGCGCTGCAGCACACCGGTCAGGCCGCCAATCGTGGCCCAATCGCCTATCTGCACATGGCCGGCCAAGGTGGTGTTGTTGGCCATGGTGATCTGGTTGCCCAGCTGGCAGTCGTGCGCGATGTGCACGTAGGCCATGATCCAGTTGTCATCGCCGATGCGCGTGGCGCCCGCATCCTGCACCGTACCAAGGTTGAAGGTGCAGAACTCGCGGATGATGTTGCGGTCGCCAATCACCAGCTCAGTGGGTTCGCCGGCGTATTTCTTGTCCTGCGGCACCGCGCCCAAGGAGTTGAACTGGAAGATGCGGTTGTCACGGCCTATGGTGGTGTGGCCCTCGATCACGCAGTGCGGACCTATCGTGGTGCCAGCACCGACTGTAACGTGCGGGCCGATCACCGTGTAGGGGCCGACGCTGACCGTAGGGTCCAGTTGGGCCTGTGGATCGACGACGGCAGTGGCGTGGATAAGGGTCACGCGCTGTCCTTAGGCGATGGTACGCATGGCGCAGGTGAGCTCGGCTTCAACTGCCAGCTCGTCACCCACAGTGCCCTTGCCCTTGAACTTGAAAATGCCAGACTTCATACGCACCAGCTCCACGTCCAACATCAGCTGGTCGCCAGGTTCGACAGGGCGCTTGAAACGCGCGTTGTCGATGGCCGCAAAGTAGTACACGGTGTCGTCCTCGGGCGATTTGCCGAGAGCATCAAAAGCCAGCAGGGCCGCAGCCTGGGCCAGCGCTTCGAGCATCAGCACGCCAGGCATGACCGGGCGGCGCGGGAAATGGCCCTGGAAAAACGGCTCGTTAATGGTGACGTTCTTGAACGCGCGGATGGACTTGGATTTATCGATGCTCACCACCCGGTCCACCATCAGAAAGGGGTAACGGTGGGGCAGCTGCTTGAGGATTTGGTGGATGTCCATCATGGTGTTTCTAGGCTCTTCAAATGTTGTTCTAGTGATTTTTCGACCGCTTTCAAGCGATCACGCAAACTGTGCAGCTGTTTTAGGGAGGCAGCGTTCTTCTCCCACTTGCTGTTTTCATCGATCGGAAACATGCCGGTGTAGTGGCCGGGCTGCGAGATTGAGCGGGTCACCACGGTGGCGGCAGAGATATTGACACGGTCGGCCAGCGTCAGATGGCCCAGCACGATGGCCCCGCCACCGACAGTGCAATGCGCGCCGATGTGGGCGCTGCCGGCCACGCCGACGCAGCCGGCCATGGCGGTGTGATCGCCGATCTGCACGTTGTGGCCGATCTGGATCAGATTGTCGAGCTTGACGCCATTGCCAATCACAGTGTCGTCCAGCGCACCACGGTCTATACAGGTGTTGGCGCCGATTTCCACGTCATCGCCTATGCGCACCGCGCCCAGCTGTTCAATCTTTTCCCAGGCGCCGGCATTGGGTGCAAAACCAAAGCCATCGGCACCGATCACCACGCCCGCATGCAACAAGCAACGCGCGCCCACGCTGCAATACTCGCCCACGGTTACGCGGGACTTGAGCACTGAGCCGGCGCCAATGCGCGCACAACGCTCCACCACGCACAACGGGCCGATGGTTGCCGTTGGGTCAATATCAGCACTTGGGTCCACCACCGCGCTGGGGTGTATGCCCGGCGCCTGTCCAGCCACTCGCTGACGCTTCCACAGCTGGGTGAGTTTGGCGAAATACAGATATGGCACATCGGCAACGATGCAGGCGCCACGCGCCAGCGCAATATCACGCTGGGCAGGCCCAACGATCACGCACCCAGCTTGGGAATGCGCCAGCTGCTGCTGGTATTTGGGATTACTGAGAAAAGCGATCTCGCTGGCAATCGCCGACTCCAGGGGCGCAATGCCAGTGATGGCCAGATCGGCATCACCATGCAGCTCGCCCCCCAGGGCCTCCACGATCGCGCCAAGGCGCAACACCACGCTGGAAGCCCCCATCATCACTTCAATTATTTAGCGCCCGTCGTCGCATTCAAGGCCTTGATGACCTTGTCAGTAATGTCGTACTTGGGGTTGATGTAGACGGCCTCTTGCAGCACAGCATCATACTTTTCAGTCTCTGCCACCTGCTTGATCACCTTGTTGGCCTTTTCAAGCACCTGCTGCAGCTCCTCGTTCTTGCGGGAATTCAGATCTTCCTGGAATTCGCGGCGCTTGCGCTGGAATTCGCGGTCTTGGTCTACCAGTTGCTTCTGGCGTGACGTGCGCTGGCTTTCGGCCAGAGTCGTAGCCTCACGCTCGAACTTGTCTGAGGCGGCCTTGAGCACCGAACCCGCATCGGTCAGCTCTTTCTCGCGCTTGGAGAACTCTTGCTCCAACTTGGACTGGGCTGATTTGGCGGCCGCAGACTCGCGGAAGATACGGTCCGTGTTGACAAATCCAACGCGGAACTCGTCTGCCTGCGCGTGTGCCGACAGAAGCATGGCTCCCAGAACAATGCCGGAGCCCCAGTTGCGTAGAAATTTCTTCATTAGAAAGACGTGCCTATTTGGAATTGCAAGGACTGGATTCTATCGCCAGCAAATTTACGTATCGGTTTGGCATAAGCCAGACGCAGCGGACCGACCGGAGAAATCCAGCTCAGGCCCAAACCGGTGGATGCCCGCATGTCGCTGAAGCTCATTTTCTGGTCTTCACCGTAGACATTACCCAGGTCTGCAAATGCGAACAAACGCAGGGTACGGTCGTTACCGGCACCAGGGAAAGGCGACTGGATTTCGGTGTTTAACGTGAACTTCTTCGGGCCACCAATGACCGAGCCAGTCACGTCACGAGGCCCCAGCGTGCCCTGCTCGAACCCGCGCACCGAACCCAGGCCACCGCCATAGAAGTTCTTGAACACCGGGAATGGCTCGCCACCCATGCCCTTGCCGTAACCCAGCTCGCCGTTGAAGGCAAAGGTGAACTGCTTGGTCAAAGGTACGTACTGCTGGTACTGGTAATTGCTGCGCAGGTAGCGGGCATCGCCAAACAAGCCAGCTTCAGTGTTGAAACGCTGGTAAATACCGGAGCTGGGCGCCAAGGTGCTGTCGCGGTTGTCACGCGACCAACCCACAGTCAAGGGAATAGCCGAACTGGTGTAGCCAAATTTCTCGGCATAGGCCAAATAGGCCGCCGGAATATTGGTACCCGGCTTGATGGTGGTGCGTTCCAGGCTGGCGCCGAAATAGACCGTGTCCAGTTCGCTGAACGGCACGCCGAAACGCAAGCCCGCACCCTGGGTTACCAGTTGGTAGTTACCGCCCTGGTCGTTATAGGGCTTGGTGGCACGGTGGAACACATCGATGGAGCGCGAAATGCCGCTGTTGGTGAAATACGGATCCACCGTGCTGACCACCACGACCTGGTTGTATTTGCTGGTGTTGACTTCCAGGCCCAGGTAGTTGCCCGAGCCAAAGGCGTTTTCCTGCTTGATGCTGAACGACAGCGCCAGCTTTTCAGCGCTGGAGAAGCCGGCACCCAACTGGATGCTGCCCGAGGACTTTTCTTCCACATTGATCTGCAGGTCCACCTGGTCGGGCGAGCCCGCTACGTCCTGCGTTTCTACGCCGACTTCCTTGAAATAACCCAGGCGGTCCACGCGGTCGCGCGACAGCTTGATCTTGTCGCCGTCATACCAGGACGATTCGAACTGGCGAAACTCGCGGCGTATGACTTCGTCACGCGTACGGCTGTTGCCAGCCACGTTCACCTTGCGCACGTAAGCGCGGCGCGAAGGCTCGGCCTGCAGCACCAGCACCACGCGGTTGGTGGCGCGGTCGATTTCGGGGCGGGCCTCAACCTGGGCAAAGGCAAAGCCGAAACTGCCGAAGTTGTCCTTGAAAGCCTTGGTGGTCTTGGCGACCAGATCGGCGTTGTAGGCTTCACCGGGCTTGATGCTGACCAGGGACTTGAATTCGTCTTCCTTGCCCAGGTAGTTGCCTTCCAGGCGAACGGCCGACACCACAAAACGCTCACCCTCTGTGACGTTGATGGTGATGGACATATTCTGTTTGTCGGGCGAAATCGCCACCTGGGTCGAGTCCACCTTGAACTCCAGGAAGCCGCGCGACAAATAGTAGGAACGCAGGGTTTCGATGTCGGCGTTGAGCTTGGCACGGGTGTAACGGTCCGACTTG
>JAPLPK010000164.1 GCA_026400275.1 Burkholderiales bacterium | reverse complement strand
TGCTTCTTTTGCGGTGTGGGCGACATCGACCAGGTGATCCACAAAGCCACCGGCGCCGACGCCAAATTCATGCGCAGCAGCCTGGCCGAGCACAGCAGCCACAAGGTACAGCGCTACCCGCTGACGCACAGCTTCCGTTTCGGCGCTGCCGTGGCCAAGCTGGCCGGCCAGATCGCCCACAAAGCCTATGCCACCATGGCCCCGCACAACACCCCGCTCACGCGCCTGGACTACGCCGACAACGCCGCCTGCGCGGCCCTGGTGGTGCAGCAGGCCTTGCAATGGAAGAGCCAGCCGCGCGCCAAGATGCATGAATTTGCAGTGCTGCTGCGCCATGCCCACCAGTCGGTGCAGATTGAAAACGCCCTGATCGAGGCCGGCCTGCCCTACACCACGCGCGGCTTCGACAGCTATGTGCTGCGGCCCGAGGTGCTGTTCCTGCGCGGCCTGCTGGCCGTGGCCACTGACGACCTGCGCAGCGTCACCGTGGAGCGCACCCGTGCGCTGGTGATGCGCGCACTGGTGTTCTTTGCCGGCTCGCACATCCAGGTGGAGGGGCGCGAACACGAATCACAACAAGAGCTATTGGACGATGCCGTACGCAGCGTCACCGACAACCCGCTGTTCCTGACCTCGTTCTTCGAAAACCAGGTGCTGCGCAACGCACCGGCCAATACCCGCAAGCGGCTGCAAGCTGCCGTGCTGCGCATCCGCACCCACACCGGCCCCGGCCTGCTGGACGCCGTACTGAAAGATTTGCAGATCCATACCCTGGTGAACCAGGTGCTCAGCTCACGTCTGCGCCGCGTGGAGGCAGAAACCAACCTCACCTGGCTGGCCCAGGCGGCCGAGCGCTTTGCCAGCCCGGCGCTGTTCTTCCAGCACTTGAACGCGATCGAGCAAAAGCAACATGACAGCCAGCGCGACAAAAGCAGCAGCCTGCTAATTGCCAGCATCACCAGCGTCAAGGGGCTGGAATTCGATGTAGTGCAAATACCGTATCTGGCGCAAGGCGAGTTCCCCGACCCGCATTCCGATGCAGGCGAAGAGGCCAACACCTTCTACGTAGGTGTGACCCGCGCCCGGCGCCAACTGACGCTGCTGGCCAGCCAGCCACGGCCTAGCAGCCTGCTAGGCGACAAGCACTAAAGGCAATAAAACGCCTCAGCGGACCATGCAGCTGCCGGGTGCGCTCGGCAGGATGATGCCCCAGCGCACCACGCCGGTGCCACTTTCAGTGGCCTGCGCCTGCGACACGGCCCAGGGCATATTCCAGGCACCGCTGACAGAGGCTTGCTCCATCAGACGGTTCAGTTCCGGGCTGTTGGCTGCGGAACCGGTAGCGCCCCGGGTCTGATCGTCCAGCACCATGGCACCGCAGGTGCGGATGGCTTCGGCATTCACCCACGGTGATTTGAAGTAGTGCCCGTCAATCAGCACTGCCACCCGCTGCGAACCCGAGCTATGGGCCACGATATTGCCGCCCAGCCAGATATCAGAGACAACGATGCGCAAGGGCACGCTGGTGTTCTTGCGCCACTCTTCCATGGCATTGCGCGCCAGTAAACCGCCTGGGAAGTTGGCCCGGGTACGCCAATGGAAGTGCTCGGCCACCACCGTCTTGCCCAACACCAAACTCAGGCATAGAACAACGTGCGCAGCGATCACCGCACGCAAAATCGAACGCTCAATCAAACGGGACACGGGCATTCGCAGCACGGCCATTGCCAGCAAGCCCGCCAGCAAAAATGCATTCGCGCCCCAACGGGATACCAGCTCCGTCCGGGTCGCGACGCAGTACACCACGGTCAGCGCCAGCGGCGACAAGGTAGCGACCCACAGAAACAGGCGATCCGATGGATTGAGGGCTGGCGTGGGTTGCAACGCCTCCGTACTCCTACGGCACAGCCTGCGCAAATACAGCAGGCCCAGCACCAGCGGCCAGACGCGGACCAGCTGGATGCCCGCAAAAGCCCCCAGGCTCGACAACTGGGCCGCCCAGCCCTGCAGGGGCAGCGTCACGGAATGGGCGTAGCGGAAAGGCAGGAAATTCGTGGTTTGCAGCCAGATAGCGTGTGGCACCAACACAGCCACAGATACCAGGGCCGCCACGGCAAGGCCCTGCAACGTCAGGCGGTGGTGCAAGGCCCGGTCCAGTGCCAGGTACAACAGCAAACCGGCAATGGGCATCAGCGCCACATACTTCACCATCATGGACAAGCCGGCATACAGCCCCACCAAAGCCCACAGATAGAGCGATCTCCGGCGGGTCGCCAGGTAGAACGTCAAGACCATCGCCGCCTGGAAGGGCAGCAATGCCGTGTTGTGGTTGAAGTTGTCAGCCCCCAGGTTGTGGTATGTCACCAGTGAGGTCAGAGCCACCGCCACCAAAGCACGTCGCTGCGACATGAATTCGCAACCCAGGCGCCAGGTCAGGAACAAGGCCAGCACTGTGCTCACTTGGGCAGCCGCGAACGGCAGCACCACCGAGGGGCCAAATACCTGCAGCAAGCCGTGCATCAGCCAAGACGGCACGGGCGGATGCTTCCAGTAGCCGTTCTCCATCGAAAACGACCAGGTGAACTGCTCGGCCGAATCGATCTCGGGGGCCTTGTAGGTCAGGCCAGAAGCCAGGCTCCACAGCAACACCTGGCCCAGGCATAGCAGCAGCACGGTGTGCCATACAGGCCGCTCACGCGTGGCATTCGATGCGGTGGCGCGACCCAGGGCCTCCAGAGGCATGGCGTCGGTACTCATGCAGGCCGCCCTCCACCCCAAAGACGCGTACGCCTTACGAGGGGATCAGTCCGCCCGCTAAAGGCCATCCACCGCACCTGGTACCTTTTCCCACTTAGCGCTTGAGCAGAATCTTCAGCACGGTCTGCATACGCCGCGCCTGGCCTGCGTCGAAGCTGCTGGCCCAAACCTTGGCAGCATCTTGCGCCCAGGTTTGCGCTGGCGATGGGTCGTTGCGCTTGGTCAGCAACTGCAGTTGCAGCATGCGTCGGGCGCTGACCAGCTCGGCGGGCGTGGGTGCCTCGGCTGCGATTTCCAGACGCAACAGGGCTTCTGCGGCGATCTTTTCATCGGCCTTGGCAGGAGCGCTCAGGCTTTGTGCCCAGGCCGTGCGGGTCGCCGGGTTCACGCCATGGCCCAAGGCCTGGGCGCTGGGCAACTGAGCCATGTCGCGCTTTTCCCAGGCGCTGAGCAGGTCGGTCAAAACCTCACCATGGGCTTGTGCGGCCAGCTTCTTCAGCGCGTGCTGGGCGTTTTCCAGTGCGTCGCGCTGGGCGCGGAAGGCCGCATCGCCCAGGCGTGGGCCACGGTCTTCGAACGCGGGGCGATCACCGAAGCGGCCACCGTCACGGCCACCACGGTCGTCGCGGCGGGGCTCGAACTTGTTGTCACCCGGGCGGGCGGCGCCACGTGGGCCGTCCTTGCGGTCACCAAACTTGCCGCCACGGCCCGCAGCGGGTGCGGGCTCGGCCTTCTTCATGCCGGGGCGGTCGTCGCCGCGCATGGCCACTACAGGCTTACGCGCCGGCTTGGGGGCTTCGACCGGGGCAGCTTCTGCAGCCGGCTCTGCGTTTGCTACATTTTCAGTAGCTGCTTGTGCAGATTCTTCCTGCGCTACAGGCGTATTTTCTTCAGAAGCCTCAGCCACCGGCGCGGCAGCAGCAGACTCAGCCTGCACGGCGGACTGGGCGGCGGCGTCGGCCTTGTCGGCATTCACGGCGGCCTGGGCCAGGGCCTGGCCACGCAGGGCGGCTTCCAGGTCGGCCATAGCAGCGCGGATCTTTTGCGCGTCGCCCGAGGCGTTCGCGGCATCCAGTGCCTTGGCGGCGTCCAGCACCATGCGGTCGCGGTCGCTCAGGGCAGTGGCGGCCTTGCTGCGTTCTTCGGTCTTGCGGTTGAAGGCTTCGTCCAGCGGCTTGCGGAAGGCGTCCCACAGCTTTTGTTCGAACTTGCGGTCCAGCGGCACGCCCTGGGCCTCAGCCTGCCAGCGTTGCTGCAACGCCTTGACGGCGTCGATGCGCAATACGGGTGCGGCGCCCAGCACCTTGGCTTCTTCGATCATGGCCTGGCGGAATTCCACGCTGGCTTTTTGCAGGTTTTCCAGAGGCGCAGCGGCCAGGCCGATGGCCTCTTTCCACAGCGGCTGCATTTCAGCAAACGCCTTTTCGCCCAGGTGGCCGGCATCGCGCCAGCGGTCGCCGAACTGGTGCAGGATGCGGGAGAAGCCCTTCCAATCGCCGTCCTTGGCCGTTACGTTCTCGGCGGCCCAGGCCTTGACTTCTTCGATCAGCGCCAGGCGCTGGGCCTTGTTGGCCACGGCTTCGGTCTTGACCTTGTCCAGCCAGGCTTCGACGACCTTGTAGGCCTCGTTGCAGGCTTCGTCAAAACGCTTCCACAGCGCATGGTTGGGCACGCCGCCTTGGTCGGTCTGCTTCCATTGCTCGCGCATCTGGCGCAGTGTGTCTTGCATCTTGCGGCCGCCCAGGGCATGGCCGTCGGGGCGCTTGAGCAGGCCTTCGGCCTTGATCAGCAGCTCTTCACGCAGTTGGTCGGCGCGCCAGCGCTGCCAGCCCTCCAACTCGCCGGCGGCGGCCAGTGCGGCTTGCGCGGCGTTGCCCAGCTTCTCATCGACCAGACGGTTGTGTTCTTTCAAGGCATTGCGCAATGCCGCTGCGGCGCCGGCGCTGGCCTTGCCATGGCCTTCGGCCACTTCTTGCTCGACCTTGCTGAGTGCGTCTTGCACCGCCTTGTTAGCGGCTTCGCGCAGGGCCGGGTCCACCGGGGCTTTGGGTTCCTTGGCTGGTCTGGCGGGCTTGGCAGCTTCCAATGGAATGCCACGGGCCACACGAATTTCGTCGGCCCACACGTTCACCGGGGGCAGCGGCGCATTGGCGTCGGCGTCGGCCGCGACGACCAGGGCCAAAGCGCCCTGGAAGGCTTCCCACACCACCAGCAGTTGGCCGCGCGAGGCGTCCAGCATAGTGGGGTATTTGCCATCCACGCTGGTCCAGTTGCTGTCAGACGCCAAAGCCGTGGCCTGGTCTTGCCAGTGTTGTACGTCGTTGCGCAGCACGTCCAGCGCGGCCTGGGCATCACGCCAAGGCTTGGTGGACAGCACTTCGATGCGCTGGGCCAGCAGTACGGCGGCTTCACGCTGCACCTGCACGCGGTGCTGCAGGTCTTCAATGCCTTTAACGCGGTCGGCCAGCTGCACCTTCAGGGCGGCCAGCGGTTCCTTGCTCAGCGGTGCGCCGGCCTTGGCGGCATCGCGCTGCCAAGCCATGGCATCGGCCATGTTCAGCTTGGGCAGGGCCAGCAGCGCGGTGGCCTTGCGGGCCCACTCGGCGGCGATGATTTCAGCGCCCTTGCTGCGCTTGAGTTCGTCCAGCTTTTCCTTCAACGGCTTGGCCGCACCACGGTCTCGTCCGTTCAGCTCCTGGAACACCTCCTGCATCTGCTCGTAGCTGGGGTTGGTCACCAGCCAGTCGCGGATGCGCTGCGCACGCTCACCGGCGGTGTGGGCGGAAAAAGCGCCTCCCGTCAGGGTGTCGAGCGGATGCGGTTCTTGGGATTTTGTGGCGTTCACGGCAGGCTTTTCAGAAGGAGTGGCAGGCGTTGTTTTAGGAGAGGAGAAGCCGAACATGGATGAATTTCTTTGGGGATAGAACAAGCGGCCACCAGGGCCGCTAGGCCCCACGGCACACAGGTCCGGTTCGGGGCAAAGGTGCTATTTTCGCCGCTTTTCAAATAGCTGCACAAATCCAGGCCTGGCGGACCTGGATTTAGCCATCCGGTCTTAAGGCATGGCCAGCTGCAGCTCGGCCTGCGGCTGCCAGGTAGCCTCGGTCGCCAAGGTTTTGGCAGCCCCCAGGAACAAGCGTTCCAGCGGGATTTTTTGCCCCGCCAGATAGTCACGCACAACCACACCGCGCTGTACCGCCAGGCGTTGTAGCGCGTCATCGCTGGCGGGTAGATTGGCCAGCAACAATTGCTCCATCTCGGCATCCGGCAAGTCCTTGAGCAGACCCAGGGCGTTGCGTGGCTTGGGGAAGTTGGCCCGCTTGTACAGGGACTTGAGCAGGGCCGGATATTCGGCGGGGTCTACCGCCATGGACGCCAGCTCGCCGGTATCGGCATCGGGCGCAGCCGCGCCGTCCACTACGGCGTTGCGGCGCTTTTCAGCCAACACGCGGCGTTGCAGCCGGGCCTTTTGCAAAGCTTCACGCTCGGCTTCGACACTGGCGCTGCCCACCACGGTCAACTTCAGGCCATTGCGCGCCTCCAGCGCCTTGGCCACTTTGTCCAGGTTTTGCTGGGCCTCGGGGGTGAGCAGCGCGCTGCCGGGGGCGAAGTGCACTACGCTCAGTTCGTCCCCTCCGCCGCCAAAGGCACTGGCCAGCAGACTGAAGGGCGAGGTGATGGCCTTGGCAATCAGGTTGCCGATGATCTTGAAGATCACCGGTCCGATGCGGAACTGCGGGTCGTTCAACGAACCGGACAAGGGCAAATTCAGGTCGATCACGCCATTGCGGTCGGCCAGCAGTGCCACGGCCAGCTTCACCGGCAGGCTGGCCGGCGCGCCCGCCACCTCGTCGCCAAAAACCAGTTGGTTCAGGATGATGCTGTTGGTCGCCGTCAACTGGCCATCGGGCTGGACCACGTAGTGCACGTCCACGCTGAGCTTGCCGCGTTCTATGCCGTGGCCGGCGTATTTGATGCTGTAGGGCGACAGCGCGGGCAGCTCCAGGTCGCGCACCTTGGCATTGATGTCAAGTGCCAGGGGCTTGGCCAGCGGGTTGAGCTTGCCCAAAATCTCCAGCGAAGCCGTGCCCTCGGCCCGGCCGCGCAGCTCCAGGTCGGCCTGCTGCACCACGCCCTGCTCGGCCACGGAGGAAAACGCCCCCAGCTTACCGGTCAGCTCGCTGAGGTTGGCGCTGTAGTTGGGCTTGATGAAGCGGTCCGAAAACTGCACCCGGCCGTTGACCAGGCTGATGGCGCCTATGCGCACCACAGGTGCGGCGCTACTTGCATCATTTTGGCCGCTGGCGCTTGATTTACCTGCGCCAGCAGCTACAGTATTAGTAGCGCCAGGCGGTTCCGCCGGGCTGGATTTGACCAGGTCTTGCAGGTTGATACGGCCGGTTTCGTCCAGGACCACGCGGGCATAGAAGTCGCTGAGCGCGGTTTCCTTGACCTCGACACGGGTCACGGTAGCCGGAGCCAACGCCACGTCCACCCCGCGCAGGTTCAACAATTTCCAGCTCAGCAATTCACGGTTCTGGTTGGCACCTGCATCCGGGGTACTGCTGTAGGGCGAGCGGTTGGCGCGGAACTCCTCCAGCGTGCCGTCGCCACGCACCTTGAGCACCGGCCCGGCCGGGCTGGCGCTGTAAGCGACCTGGCCTTTGAAGCTGGTGTCGGCCCGCACAATGTCCACATTCAAGCTGGCGCCGAAATACGGCTCCAGCGCATGCAGGGGCAAATGCACCACATCCACCTGGCCCTGGGCCGCCAGCGGCTGCAGGGCCAGCGTGCCTTTGTAAGACAGGCGTCCAGCCTCCACATTGCCGGCGCCGATACGGGCGGCAATGTTCAGCGGCGAAGGCTTGGCGCTGTTCGGGTCCAGGTCTTTCATCTGCACCTGCAAAGCCGTCAATTCCAAGGAGACGGGCTGAGCCGCCCTATCTATATAGGAGACAGCGCCGCCTTCCAAGGCAAAGTCAGCCACGTTGATGGACCAGGGCTTGGCCGTTGGGCTGGAGGCCGCTGGCGCAGCCGCCGCAGTCGCGGCTGCCGGCGTGGTGGCGGCAGGCGTTTTGAGCCAGCGCTCGAACATCCAGCGCTGGTCGGCGCCCCGCTCCACTTTGGCACGCGGCTCGGTCAAAGCCAGCTTGCCGATGCGCACGCTGTGCTGGGCCAGATCGACCTGGGCTTGCAGCAGCTGCAGTTGGCGCAGGCTGGCCAGGGCAGCCGCTGCCGGCTTGCCGCTGGTAGACGGCGCGCCCAGCGCCAGGCCGTCCAGCGTGAGCTGCTTGGCCGTAATTTGCAGTGCTTCGGGCGCCTTCCACTGCAGCTGTAGATCAGCATTCAGCTGGCCACTCAACCGAGGCTCCAGCACAGCCGCCAAGTACGGCGCAGCCAAGTCCAGCGGTAAGCCTCCCAGACTGGCATCGACATTCGCCTCCTGGTCGGTGGCGGAGCCGCTGAAGTGCAGCTCGGCGGCCTTGCCAGCCTGGGCCTTGCCACCCTGTTCCAGCTGGGCCTGGCCGCTGAACTTCAGCGGCTGGGTGAACGGCCAGGCGATGGCCGATGCCTCCAACGCCACGTCGTTCAAAGCCAGCTGGGCTGCCGGGCGGGTGGTGGCGTCAGCCCAGCGCATGCTGCCCCGCGTCAGCACCAGCTTGTCCACGTTCAGCTTCCACGGCGAGGACGCTGCAACTTCAACATCTTTTTGACTGCTAGCGCTTGATTTACCTGCGGGAGTAGCTACGTTTTTAGGAGCAACCGGAGGCACAAGAAAATCCAGCTGCCCGGCGGCATTGCGGCGCATGTCCAAGGCCAACGCATTCAATTCGACCGAAGACAGCTTGACCACTTGTTCCAGCGGGCGCACATCCTCCAGCGTCAGCTTCAAACTGTCGAGCGCCAGCCACGGCGCGCCTTGCGGATTCGCCACCTTCAGCTTGTCGGCCTGCAGCACACCGCGCAGGCGCACGGTCATCTTGGGAGTTTCTTCAAACGCCAGTTGCAGGTCGGCATTCAGCACCGCGCCCTGCAGCTTGACCGGCAGGCTGGCGGGTAAGTAGGGCAAATAAGGCGCCAGGTCCAGGTTCTTCAAGACCAGGTGCGCATCGGTCTTGCGGGTGGGCTCAAAGGGCGTGGTCTGGGCCGCTGTGTCAAAACTGCTGCCATTCAAGGTAAAGGCCAGCCTGGGCTCGGCCTGAATGCTGCGCTGCGAATCCAGGTTGCTGATGAAAGGCAGGCTCAGGTGCAGGTCGCGCACCGCGTGGGTCTTGCCCACAGGCTGGTCCACAAAGTCCACCGAACCGTCGGTCAGGGTGATGTTGTACAGCGCAAACGAAGGCGTAGGGCTGGGCTGGGGGGCTGGCGGCGTGGCCAGGCGGGCCACGATGTCATCAAAGTCATAGCGCCCATCGCCCAGGTGGGTGATCTTCAGCTGCGGTTGCTGCACAGCGATAGCATCAACCACAGGCGCCAGCCGGCGCAGGGATTGCCACAGCGCCACATCCACCAGCACATGCTCGATGCGCAGCTGCGGCGTCGCCCCTGCTGCCGGTCCGGCGATGGACAACTGGTCCAGCGTCAATGCCAGCGTCCAGGGGTGGAAGTCCACCCGGCCAACCTGCACCTGGCGGCCCAGCTTTTCGCTGCCTGCCTTCTCCAGCTGGCTTTTCAATAGAGGCGGCACCGCCAACCAGGCAAGCACCCATAACACCAACAAACCAACGACAGCCCACAGCACGCGGCGCAGCCATGGACGGGAAGCAAAAGATACAAAGGTCATGTTGCCCATTTTGCCGCCAGACCTGCACCGCACTGTGAGGGAATGCACGGTCTTAAAAGCAGAAAGCCCGGACGGTAGGTAGTGAGCCTGGCCGCCGGGCTTGACGGCGAACTTGCGGTTCATGCCGTCTGGGTTTGCAAGGGAGAGAGTGATGTCCCCCATTGCATTGGAAGCAAGAGATTGCCTCCATATAGTACCGGGGCTGCTCCACACCACCGTCGCAAAGTGTCAGGCTTAGCAGGCTCCTACCGGTGAACGCCTGTTTGCACAGGCGATGTCAATTTAGTCCATGGTGGGCGAGATTACAAATCTGCTTTTCAATGCATATGCCGTCTGCGATTGAGTCAATTTTCTTGACACAGGAAATGGAGTCAGTTGCAACATGCCGGCTGTATACACGGCAAGCCCTCACTTACATCAAGAAACAAAAAAAATCTGGTTGGCGATACGAAGTGCCTTCTGCCCTGTGCAAATTAGGCAAAAACGGAGTTGAAAATCAACAATTCAATATATAAAGTTAATTTCATATTCTTGACTTGATATGATAAGTCCTCCTAGAATCCGCCCGTCCCTCCCACTATGGCCTAGGGACAACCCGAATCCGCTGCCGACCCCCGGCTACATCAGATCGCTGCACAAGCCTGGAAGGCGCCGCAGGATACTGATAGCGTACCCACCCAATCGAAGTGCCAAAGCGAATTGCTCTTACGCAAATTGATCGCCCCCGGCCTTCGCTCGATGAGGAAGTGCTATGACAGCGTTACAAAAGTTAGGACATGGACTGCGGACTTTCGCATCCGATATTGCCCAGGGCTTTTTTGAGATTACCCACAACGGATTTGCCCTCTCGGGCTTGGTTGTGGCTTTTACCATCGTGACCATGACCGCCCGGCCCGATCTGCGCCAGGTGGCCGAAGTCCAATTGATGGGCTGGTTACAAGAACGCCAGATGGAACCCACTGGCATGGAAGACATTGCCGAGGCAGACACCGAGGCCGTGGACCGCGCAACCGCCAGCAACCCCAAGGACCTGCCCAAACAGCAGGCGGCCGTCGCCTATTGGCTGAGTAAAAAATACCATGTCGCGGCCGAACCGGTCAGCGCCCTGGTAGCCGAAGCCTATGACATCGGTAGCCGAGTCAAGCTCGACCCGACCCTGATCCTGGCCGTCATGGCCATCGAATCCGGCTTCAACCCCTTTGCCCAAAGCTCTGTGGGTGCCCAGGGTCTGATGCAAGTCATGACCCAGGTGCATACCCAGAAATACGATGTGTTTGGTGGCAAGCTGGCTGCGTTCGACCCGCTAACCAATCTGCGTGTGGGTGTCAAAGTGCTGCAGGAGTGCATCGCCCGCGCTGGATCGGTCGAAGGTGGGCTGCGTTTTTACGTAGGCGCTGCAAATATTGAAGATGACGGTGGCTACGCCAGCAAAGTCATGGCCGAACACGTCCGCCTGCAACAAGTAGCGGCTGGCCGCGCTACGCCCACGACCCCGCAGTTGCGCACAATCCCCGTCACTGCGCCCGCCCCAAAGCAGCCCGCAACCGATGACGTACAAAAAGTGGCCGTACTTGGCAAGTACTGATCTGCGTTCGCCGGCTCCGTTACACTAGGCAGGTACGCAACTGGCGATAGGCGTGACCCCAGCAGAGGGTGCTCACGCTGACGTGGACCACCGCAGCAAGCTTTTTTACAAGGCTTTTCGGACAACCACTGGGAAGCGTACCGCCAGGCTTTAGCCTGGTGTTCAGCCGTTCGCCTGGGCAGCACTTGTTCCAACCCCAAGACCCTCGTCTGATAGGACTGCCATGTACGACCGCCGCATTCTGATTGAACAAACCGACCCCGAGCTGTTCGCCGCTATCCAGGCCGAAAACGCCCGCCAAGAACACCATATCGAGCTGATCGCCAGCGAAAACTACGCCTCGCCCGCCGTCATGGCCGCGCAAGGCTCGCAGCTCACCAATAAATACGCCGAAGGCTACCCCGGCCGTCGCTACTACGGTGGCTGCGAATACGTGGACATTGCAGAACAACTGGCCATCGACCGCGTCAAGCAACTGTTTGGCGCTGAAGCCGCCAACGTACAACCACATTGCGGCGCATCAGCCAACGAAGCCGTGTTCCTCGCTTTCCTCAAGCCCGGCGACACCATCATGGGCATGAGCCTCGCCGAAGGCGGTCACCTGACCCACGGCATGGCCCTGAACATGAGCGGCAAATGGTTCAACGTGGTCAGCTATGGCCTGGACGCCAACGAAGCCATCGACTACGACGCGATGGAACGCAAAGCCCACGAGACCAAGCCAAAACTGATTATTGCGGGCGCCAGCGCGTACTCTCTCGCTATCGACTTTGAGCGCTTTGCCAAGGTTGCGAAGGATGTGGGCGCCATCTTCATGGTTGATATGGCCCACTACGCTGGCCTGATTGCCGCCGGCATCTACCCCAACCCCGTGCCACACGCAGACATCGTCACCTCCACCACCCACAAAAGCCTGCGTGGCCCGCGTGGCGGCATCATCTTGATGAAGTCGGAATTTGAGAAAGCCATCAACAGCGCCATCTTCCCTGGCCTGCAAGGCGGCCCACTGATGCACGTCATCGCGGCCAAGGCTGTGGCATTCAAGGAAGCGCTCACGCCCGAATTCAAGACCTACCAGCAACAGGTATTAAAGAACGCCCAGATCGTGGCCGAAACCCTGACCCAACGCGGCCTGCGCATCGTCAGCGGCGGCACCCAAAGCCACGTCATGTTGGTGGATCTGCGCGCCAAGGGCATCACGGGTAAGGAAGCTGAAGCCGTGCTGGGCAGCGCCCACATGACCATCAACAAAAACGCCATCCCCAACGACCCGGAAAAGCCCATGGTCACCAGCGGTGTGCGTATCGGTACACCTGCCATGACCACCCGCGGCTTCAAGGACGAAGAAGCCCGCGCCACCGCGAACCTAGTGGCCGATGTGCTGGACAACCCGCGTGACGCCGCAAACCTCGACGCGGTACGCGCCAAGGTCGCAGCACTGACCAGGTGAGACCCAAGTAGTCGAAACCCGTGAATCCGACGACGGCGACCTGGTTCGCCGCCGGCGCCGCTGCGGGGGCTGCGAAAAAAGATTCACCACTTATGAGCGACCGGAAGTCAACTTCCCTACCATCGTAAAAAAAGATGGACGCCGCATCGACTATGTAGCCTCCAAACTGCGCGCATCGTTCACACTCGCTTTGCGAAAACGCCCTGTGAGCACTGAACAGGTAGATATGGCGATTGAACGAATTGAAGAAAAACTACTTAATCTAGGGGTACGCGAAGTTCTATCGAACTACATTGGTGAACTGGTTATGCGCGAACTCAAAAAGCTGGACAAAGTCGCTTACATACGTTTCGCAAGCGTGTACCGCAGCTTTGAAGATGTGGATGACTTCAAAACCCTCGTAGACGAAGTGCAACGATAAGGCGCAACACATTAATCGCTGGGGCAACAACAAATAAGCAAAGTTAGCAACGCGATGCGAAACACGGGCATGAGGCAGCTCACCACAGTTTAGGTTGCGTGGATCTCCCTAACGGGCCTTCTCGCACGACGAGCGGTTGTATGGGTACAACCGTAACTGGGATTTTTTTCCTATCATGCACAAATGGAATCATTGCGCCCCACCCCCCCCGTTTTCCCATTAAAAGCATTGCGAAGAAACAGTCGGCATGTGCGCTCTGCAGGATTTTCCCTGGTAGAAGTGCTGATATCGATCATTGTTTTATCGTTCGGCCTGCTGGGCATGGTTGGACTGCAAGCAACGGCTTTGCAATCCAACAGAGACGCAAAACTGCAATCCATCGCAGTCAACCTTGCGCGTGAATTGGCCGAAATAATGCGCAATAACAAAGATATTGCCTTGTCCAGCACAAGCCCCTACTTTGGCGACTTCAACTCCAGTCCATTAGCACCAGCCTCTACCAGTTACTGCCTCAATGTCGCTACCAGCACCACTGCGTGCGCGAGTACAACCGAAATTGCGAGTGCTGAAATGACCGAATGGCTTTCAAGGGTTGACAGCGAATTGCCTGGCGCGCATGTCACCGTCTGCTCCGACTCCGCCCCCTTTGACTCGAACGGCATACCCCAATGGACCTGCGGCACCGGCAGTGGTGCCAGCACTGTCATCAAAATTGGGTGGACAAGGGCGTCAACCGACCGAAAAAGTACGAATAGCACACCACTCGAAAGAGCTACGCTGCCCTCCGTCGTTCTTCCGGTCACTGCAGGTAGCGTGCAGTGAGAGCAAGCTTCCGCAAGCAAAACGGCTTAACCATGGTTGAGCTGTTGGTCGCCATGGCGATCAGTCTGATCATCGCGATAGCAGCCATTGCATCTCTTATCGTAAGTCGCAAAGGTTTCAATGCCATCGATGCATCTTCTCAGTTGCGTGATAACGGCCGATTTGCAATGGACTTGATCCAGCGTATAGCCGTGCAAGCAGGCTACAAAGACGTGCTGTACATCGCCTCACCGCGCCAAACCAACGTAAAAGGTATTTCAACCAATCCAGACCCCGACGTATTCGGCATCGATAACAAACGCCCCAGTTCCAGCGATCCCTTCGATACAGCACCTACGACTGCAGGCATTAACGGCAGCGACATATTGATGGTCCGCTTCCAAACTGCCGCGCTATTCACCGGCGCTACGGCGTCTGACAAATCCATGATTGACTGCCAAGGTAGTGGACTCGCCACAGCCCCAATTGACCAAGACGATCGCATAACCAGTGCCTTTTATGTTGGTCTTAGCACTGTCACGAATGAACCAGCGCTGATGTGCGCCACTGGCCCCAATAATGGGCAACCCATAATTGATGGCGTAGAAGACTTCCAAGTTTTATACGGCGTGGATGCAGTCACACCCAATACCGCCCCCACTGGAACGGCAGATTCCATTACCGACAGGTATTTAAGGGCAGACCAAATGACAGTAAGCGGCAACGCAGTTGCTACCAACGCCAATTGGCGCAGGGTACGCAGCCTGCGTATTGGCCTGGTACTACGGGGGCCAGTGGGTTCCGCCCAAGACCAGACGGCGCAAACTTTTTACCCCCTGGGCTTAGGCAAAAACTCAGGTAGCAACTCATCTACGCCGGGCTCAGCAATGGCTTCTAGCGGCGATGTTGGCTCGATATTCAGCCCCGCTGCAGACGGTCGGCTACGTCAAGTGGTCACATTCACCGTGCATCTCCGCAATGATCAAAGTCTGAAGCTACAAAGCCCTTGAGTAGAAAATCGAAATGAAACCCGCACTCAATACGCTTAGGCAACGACGACCAGCTGGGTACATACGCCGACAAAACGGTATGTCGCTCATTCTGGTAATGATGATTTTGACGATTGTTTCACTACTTGGAGTCGCAGGAATACAAATAGCCATGATGGGGGAACGAGGCGCCCGCAATGACAGAGATATGCAAGTAGCATGGCAAGCGGCAGAAGCTGCACTTATTGACGCTGAATTTGATATCTATGGTCCGACAGCTTCTGTACGCAGATCCATTTTTAAAAATTCAACCGATATTTCAAAATTTACAGCAGGCTGTAGCAACGCTACAAACTATGTGGGTTTATGCCTCCCCGCAACATCTGGAAAACCCATTTGGCTCACTATAGATTTTACAGACACATCTAGCTCAGCCAAAACTACTGCGTTTGGCACTTACACCGGGCGAACCTTTAGTGCAGGGGGTTTAGGCATTCAACCAGCAAAATTACCGCGCTACATCATTGAGGCTATACCTGATACCGAGCAATCTGACCTTTCGGCCACGCCTCCCAAATATATTTACATGTACCGTATAACAGCAATGGGCTTCGGACCTCGAAGCGACATTCAAGCAGTAGCACAAATGATTTACCGTTATTGATCGAAAGAAAATTTATTATGAAAATTAAATTAACTTCAGCCAATAACCATATTTATTTATTTAATAAAATTTCCAACAACCGTTGGCCATTTGTTATTTTATTAACGATTTTATCGATAACAACCACCATTATTGTTAGGGCAGATGCGTCGACCAGCATCCCGTCTATCACCTTATCAACAGTCCCACTTTACGCCACCACCACTGTTGATAAACCAGTCATTGCATTAGCACTCTCAGTTGAGTTTCCAACAGTAGGTGCACAGTACGTAGATCAGCCAGGATCCTCATCAGATGCCACATATTCCAATACCAATGAGTATCTAGGATATTACGATGCGGAAGCATGCTACACCTACAACGACGCCCCCACAGAAACTCCTGCGACCGGATTAACAAGTAGTGATTACAAACGATTTGACCGTAGTGGTGCAGCCACTAACCGGCAATGTAGCAACGCTTTTAGCGGGAACTTCCTAAACTGGGCCTCTAGCTCTGCTATCGATATGCTGCGGCTAGCGCTCTCTGGTGGCGATCGCTATATAGACACTGCAAGCTTAACGATATTACAGCGTGCTGTCATACCAGATGGAGACCCCACCTGTATGTGGAACACATCGAACTTTCCTGCAAAACAGCTTAAAAGGAGTGGGGGTTCAAATAATTATTTTGGAGCGATACCAACCTCCATGGTCAATGATGCAGCTGGAAACGATATATGGATCGCCAATACATTAAATCGTATTTATTTTCGTGCTGGCACCAGCACGGCCGGTACGTGCGGTAGTACGAGCGGATATACATTGAGCAGCAATGCAGCTCGCCAAATGGGGCCAATTACCACCTCAAATACAAGCCGCCCCAATGGGGGCGTCAAATGTGCAGACGAAAGTAGTACCAATTGCCAGTTCACAGGAACAAAAGCGGTATGGTATGGGGCTGGTACTACATGGGCTGTAGCGCCCGCTTATAACGGCGCAACTTGCTCAAACGGTGTTTTTGGCGACCCCATATCAGGAACATTCAAAGAGTGCTACATAAGCAATTATTCGGGCTCTTGGCAACCTACCACTAGCGGCACCAGCCTGAATTCAGATGGCTTTTTTTACGGCCGCGTTCAGGTTTGCAACAAAGTACCGAATTCAAGCACACTCCAAGATGTACGTGATTATGGATTATGCACAGCCTATCCAAATGGAAATTTTAAACCCACAGGATCCATTCAAAAATACAGTGACCAACTGAGACTTGCCGCCTTTGGTTACCTTTTAGATCAAACCGCTAGTTATGCAGGCGGTCGATATGGCGGTGTCTTACGCGCCCCTATGAAATACGTAGGAGCAAAGACATTTGACACAGTGGGTCAAGAAAATACGCCCACCACAGGCAATGCCAATATGGAATGGAACGCTAATACAGGCGTATTTTCAAGCAACCCTGACAATGATACAACCCAAACTCCAAACATCAGTGGCGTTATAAACTATCTAAATAAATTTGGCAGAACAGGTTCTATCCAAGGCAGATATAAAAAATATGATCCTGTAGGTGAGCTTCATTATGAAACATTGCGCTACTTACAAGGTTTGCAACCCACTCCCGCCGCAGTAAGTAATATTACCTCAAGCATGTATGATGGCTTTCCAGTTGCTACAACGTGGACAGATCCTTATGCGGGACGCTCTAATACCGCAGATTACTCCTGTTTAAAAAGCAACATTGTGGTAATCGGCGACGTAAATACGCATGACGGCAGCAACTTACCTGCAGCCAATACAAGCAACAACATACCAGATATCAGCTACTGGACAGGAATTACCCAAAGTTTTGAAAATGGAAGCGCAACTTCCTATACCGACGGACAAGGCGCGGCCCGCACTACCGGAAACCCGAACAGCACAGTGAATGGCAGCCCCCCAGGAAACCAAATTATTGGCCAGGCTTATTGGGCACATACGCACGACATACGCGGAACAGATTGGACCAATGCAGTAAGCAGCCAGAGACGTGGATTACGGGTAAAAACAATGTTATTTGACGTTAACGAGTATGGGAACTCCACCTCAGATAACTATCGACACTATAACAATCAATTTTTTACTGCTGCCAAATACGGTGGCTTTCAGGCAGACTCGGCCAATACTGCATCTAAACCGTACAACATATATGGGAATCCATTTAAGCAGCAAAATGGAACTAACAATAACGATGTTTGGCAAGACGCCACCCGCCCTGGGGAGGCCAGCTCTTATTATCTACAAAGCAGTGCTCGTGGCGTATTAAAAGCATTTGATGATATTTTCAACAACGCCACAACCAAATCCAATAATATCGCTGCAACTGCTGCGGCTTCTACCAATATTACGTCAGCAGGCAGCTTGCAATACAAAGGCTCTTTTGACACTTCGGACTGGAGCGGAGATGTTTCGGCCTATCCAATTACAGTAGATTCAACCAATGCTGTTTCTTCCGGAACCACCGCTACTGAATTCACGTGGACTGCAATTGGCGCCACCTTAAAAGGAAACCTAAATCAATTATCACCATCATCAACATCAGATGGTTTTGGATCTTCTCGCCTAGACTTTATAAGAGGGGATAAAACCAACCAAGTGAGCCCCAGCAATACCGGCGGACGATTTCGCTCACGAAGTAGTTTATTGGGCGATATTATTAATTCAAGTATTGAATATTCAGGCACTCCCGCATCCAGTATGGCGTATGCCAGCAGTACCTATTCAAGTTTTTATAGCACTTATACATCACGTACTGCAGCAGTATTTGCAGGTGCTAATGATGGGATGCTGCACGCATTTAATGCGACTACTGGCAACGAGTTGTTTGCCTATATCCCTAGCTGGATGGGCCCCAAGCTGTCTGCACTCACCAGCACGAGCTATAACCAAAACCACCAAAGCTATGTAGATGCACCGCCAGCCATTGCGGAGGCTGAAGTTTTCTCCAATGGAAACGCCGCCGACTGGCGAACCGTACTGGTGGCGGGCACTGGTGCAGGCGGTTCGGGTGTCTTTGCATTGGATGTTACCGACCCTAGTAATTTTGACGCTAGCAAGGTGATGTGGGAGTTCACACGCGCGGACGATCCTGAAATCGGGTTCGTGGTGGGCAAACCCCAAATAGCCCGCCTGAGAACCAGTGCAGCAGGTGCTACCGCCACCTACCGCTGGTTTGCCATAGTCGCAAGTGGCGTAAACAACTATGTACCCGATAGCGCTGGAAGGTATAGCACTACGGGACAACCCGCTATATTTTTACTAGCACTGGACAAGCCTGCTGGAACCGCCTGGACAGCCACGGGCACTACACCCAACTATTACAAAATTTCACTTCCAGTGGATAGCACACTGAGTACGAGCAACCCTACCGGGGTCATCAGCTTCACCGCCATGAAAGGCTCTGCTGGAGAAGTCACCCAAATATATGTGGGCGATTTGCATGGAAAACTGTGGAAACTAGACTTCAGCACCTACGGTGCAGCAGATTGGAATATCAACAAACTGTCGGCTTACAACAAAGGCACTACAGCATCTCCCAATCCCTATCCGTTGTTTATCGCAAAAACAGCCTCTTCAGCCGTGCAACCCATATCGACAGCTCCTATGGTGAAAGCAGGCCCGGTGGTGAGCCAAGTTGCGACCAACTATGTGGCATTTACTACAGGCAAATATTTAGAAAACAGCGATCGAACCTCTACGAATCAAAACTCTGTATACGCGGTCTTTGACAACGGATTGACTGCGGCCGATAGCAATCCGGCAGGCGATAGCGTGATTTCAGGTAGGGGTAGACTTATCGCAGGAACCATTAACCAGTCGGCAGCGACGGTTACCGTACCAGCATTTAACTGGGGACGGGCCGCTAGCGACTCAGACGCTACCCAGCGCTCAGGTTGGTATGCTGATTTTGCAAGTTCAGGCGAAAGAAGTGTAAGCAACGGGCTGGTCAACGGAAACAACATCCTTTTTTCGACATTGGTGCCGGCTGGTGTTGGAACTGCAGGTTCATGCGCGGCCAGCGGCGGCAGTGGATACCTCTACGTAGTCAACCTGCTAAGCGGAACAGGAACCATCACCACATCTACAGTGGGTATTCCAGGAACCCCATTTTTGGTTTCGGGTGAATACAGCAGCACAATATCCAGCATCAGCTACCCTGTGCCTAGTGATTCAACCGGCCGACGCATCAAGCAGAGTACGAAAACCGTGCTGCAATCAGGCACTACGGGGTCCAGCACAGGGGTTACCACCACAACATCCACCGTCTCAGGCCGCTTAAGTTGGCGGCAAATTAATAATTACATCACCTTAAAGAACGCACCATGACCCACAAATACGCGAAGGGCTTTACGCTGTTGGAATTGATGATCGTGGTAGCAGTGGTTGCGATTTTGGGGGCCATTGCCTACCCGTCCTACACATCGTCTGTACTCAAAGGTAAACGTGCCCAAGCGCGCACTGCGCTAGTAGAACTCTTACAGCAACAAGAGCGCTACATGACGCAAAAGAATTGCTATCTTGCTTTCTCAAACACCAATGGCACAGTCGCCGCTATAGCATCTACGTGTGGAGCCACCACTAGCTCAGCGGTGCCGTTCAAAACCTTTTCTGGCGACTCTGCCACCAACACAGCGTACCGCCTGTCCGCAGGTACCTGCCCTGCGCCTGTAACGGGTGCTACGGTGCCAACCATCCAAGAATGCGTGCAAGTGACTGCGCAGCCTGTGAAATCCGACCCCGAAGTTGGCAACCTCAGCATGACCAGCACAGGGGTTAAATCTTGCAATGGTACGGCCAGTAGCAGCAATTTCAGTTTGTGCTGGCCATGACATACCAGCCAGCCCCACAACGTGGGTTTACGCTCATTGAGCTGATGGTGACGCTCGCCATTGCGGCCATTTTGTTACTGACAGCAGTGCCCAGCATGCTGACCTACAAGCGCAATGCCGACTTAACCTCTGCGGCCAATACCCTGTTTGCAGCGATCAATGCAGCACGTGGCGAAGCGTTGAAGCGCGGCAGGTACGCGTCTGTGGTACCCCTCGGAACCGGAGCAGGAAATGGATCAAACTGGGCGACAGGATGGATCGTATTCATCGATATCAACCAAAACGGCGTTTATGACGCCACTGTTGACACCATCGTATTGAAACAAGCCGCCCTGCCAAGCTACATCACCGTAACGGGCAACGGTATAGCAAGCGGCACCGCACCCGCCATCATGTACGACGCATCAGGCTATTCCATAGACAAAACCGGAGCCTTGGGTAGCGCTGTGACATTGCAGCTCTCGCGTAACGACGTGTCGAGTAGCGCGGCATCTGAAGAAACACGGTTTATCAAAATCGCTCGCACAGGCCGCCCCCGCGTATGCAAACCAGCTAGCAGTACAGACACTACGTGCAATCTGAGTTCCACAAGCTGAGTGGAAGGACAACCTATTTCAGACAGTACATCCCCCATGGCGCTTGCGTTGGCGCTTGCACAAAGTGCCGAAAGACTTACGCAACCCAATCCACGCGTAGGCTGCGTCATTACCGATCCTGATGGCAGCATCCTCGGCCAGGGCCACACCCAGCGCGCAGGCGGCCCGCATGCAGAAGTCATGGCTCTGCAAGATGCTGCCGCGCGCAACCACAGAGTGGTGGGCGCCACAGCCTATGTGACGCTAGAACCTTGCTCGCATCAAGGGCGTACCGGTCCTTGTTGCGATGCGCTTGTACAAGCAGGCATTCGCCGCGTAGTCGCATCACTGCCAGACCCCAACCCCCTGGTGGCAGGTAACGGATTTGCACGGCTGAGGGCTGCAGGTGTCGAGGTCGAGGTAGGCCCAGGAGCACACGAGGCCCGTGAATTGAACCTGGGCTTCTTCAGCCGCATGGTACGCAAGACGCCCTGGGTGCGCATGAAGATTGCCGCATCGCTAGACGGCCGCACGGCGCTGGCAAATGGCGAAAGCCAATGGATTACTTCTGCGGCGGCGCGTGCCGATGGCCATGCATCTCGGGCCCGTGCCTGCGCAGTGCTCACAGGCATTGGCACCATTTTGAAAGACAAACCAACACTCGATGCGCGCCTGGTCGATACACCGAGGCAACCCCATGTCATCGTGGTCGATAGCCGACTAGAAACCCCGCCACTCTCTAGCATTTTTATAGCTGGACGCGCAGTGTATATATGCGCTGGCGTCCAAAATGATGAAAAACAGGCCGCACTGGAAGCAGCAGGTGCCACCGTGCTCATGCTGCCTGGCGCAGATGGAAGAGTAGATCTGGCCGCCATGGTGCGTGAGCTAGCACGGCGTGAAATCAACGAGATCCACGTGGAAGCCGGCCAAACACTGAATGGCGCCCTAGTGCAGGCCGGCTTGGTAGACGAATTCCTGGTCTACATGGCGCCCAAGCTGATCGGCCCTGGCATGGATATGGCGCAGCTCAGCCCGCTGACAGATCTGCAAGACGCACTCACCCTGGACTTTACATCCGTCAGCCAGGTTGGCCCGGATGTCCGCATTGCCGCGCGTGTGCGGGGCCGCGACCAGTTCTGAAGAATTTCAAGCCGCGCTGGGGTTGTGGTCAAACCCTGCGAAAATAGCGGGATGTTTACCGGAATCATCACCGGCGTGGGGCGCATCGTCGCCGTGCACGACCTGGGTAGCTCTTCTTCTTACGGCAAGCGTCTCACCCTGCAGACGCCCGCCGGGTATCTGGACGACGTGGGCTTGGGCGACAGCATCGCGCTCAACGGCGCCTGCATGACCGCCACGACGCTCGACGCGGTCCAGAACCAATTCACCATCGACATCTCAGCCGAGTCGCTAGCCAAAACCACCGGACTGGACCAGCTAGGCCCCGTCAACCTGGAAAAAGCTTTGCGGGCGCATGACAGGCTGGGTGGGCACATTGTGTCGGGCCACGTGGACGGCATCGGCAGCGTTAGTCAATTCACCCAGGTGGGTGAAAGCTGGCTGCTACAGATACTGGCGCCGCGCAGCCTGGCCAAATACCTGGCTTACAAGGGCTCGATCACGGTCAATGGCGTCAGCCTGACGGTGAACCAGATTGAGGACACAGCCGACGGCTGCGAGATGGATATCAACCTGATACCGCACACCGTAGACAACACGGCGCTGGGCCAGTTGAAAGCAGGTTCTCACGTGAATCTGGAGATCGATTTGATCGCGCGTTACGTGGAGCGCATGCTCCAGGCTGACCCCCAGCAACCTTTGAAAGCCCCGCTATGACAGCACCCGTGCCGGTCGCTATTTCCCCCGTGGAAGACATCGTCGCCGACATCCGTGCCGGTCGCATGGTGATATTGGTCGACGAAGAAGACCGCGAGAACGAAGGCGACATCATTCTGGCAGCCGACCACGTGACGGCCGACGCCATCAACTTCATGGCCCGCCATGCACGCGGCCTGATCTGCCTGACCCTGTCGCGCGAAATCTGCGAACGCCTGCAGCTGCCCCCCATGGTGGCCCACAACGGAACCAAGCAGGGTACGGCATTCACCGTGTCGATTGAAGCCGCCGAAGGCGTCAGCACCGGCATCTCTGCCGCCGACCGGGCCCGTACTGTGCAAGCTGCCGTAGCCCGCAATGCCACCGCCAAAGACCTGGTACAGCCCGGCCATATCTTCCCCTTGCAGGCAGTAGACGGCGGAGTGCTGATGCGCGCCGGCCATACCGAAGCCGGTTGCGACCTGTCCGTCATGGCGGGTTGCAGCCCGGCCTCCGTTATCTGCGAAGTGATGAACGATGACGGCACCATGGCCCGCCTGCCCGACCTGCAAATCTTTGCCGCCGTACACGGCCTGAAGATTGGCACGATTGCCGACCTGATCGAATACCGCAGCCGCAATGAATCGCTGATTGAAAAAATAGGCAGCCGAACCATCGAGACAGCTTTCGGCTGCTTTACCGCCCATGCGTTTCGCGATAAACCCAGCCAGGGCGTGCACCTGGCATTGGTCAAAGGCACATGGACAGCCGACACGGTCGTACCGGTGCGGGTGCACGAACCCCTGTCCGTACTGGACGCGCTGGAGATCAACCGCAGCATGCACTCATGGAGCCTGGACGCGAGCCTGCGCCACATTGACGCCGCGGGCCAGGGTGTAGCCGTCTTGCTCAATTGTGGCGAGAGCGCAACCGAGCTGCTGGCACAGTTTGAAGGCACGGCCCGCCCGGCCCAGGCGCCCGAGCGTGGCCGCATGGACCTGCGCACCTACGGCGTGGGCGCTCAGATTCTGCTGGCCTGCGGAGTGCACAAAATGGAACTGATGGGCGCACCCCGCCGTATGCCCAGCATGGCGGGCTATGGCCTGGAAACCACCGGCTACCTCTCACCAAAATAACAACAAGGAATCAATATGCTAAACGCCGACCAAGGAGCACTGGGCTCCGACGATAACCGCTGGGATGGCAGCAAGCTGCGCATTGCCATCGTGCAGGCTCGCTTCAACGAAAACATCACCAATGCACTTACAGAAGCCTGCAAGGCCGAGCTACAGGCACTGGGTGTGCAGCCTGAGAACATCGACCACGTACAGGTTCCTGGCGCGCTGGAAGTTGCGCTGGCACTGCAAGCCTTGGCTGAAACCGAGCAGTACGACGCTCTGGTCGCTTTGGGCTGCATCATCCGTGGCGAAACCTACCACTTCGAACTGGTAGCCAACGAATCCGGCAGTGCTGTCACCCGCATTGGGCTGGACTACCAAATCCCGATTGCCAACGCAATCATCACCACCGAAAACCTGGCGCAAGCCGTGGCCCGCCAGACCGACAAAGGCCGCGATGCCGCCCGCGTCGCAGTGGAAATGGCCAAACTGTTGGAACAATTGGCATGAACATCCCTGAAACCCCGCCCTCCCCCAAGCGCCCTCGCCAGTCCCGTAGCGGCCTGACCGATACCGGCGTGCGCAAAGCCGCCGCCAAATCCGACCGCAGCCGGGCCCGCGAATTTGCATTACAGGCGCTGTACCAGCACCTGGTAGGCGGCAACGCCCCCGAAGCCATCGACAGCTTTACCCGCGACCTGGCCGGCTTTCACAAGGCCGACTCGGTGCATTACGACGCGCTGCTGCATGGCTGCATCGAACAATCCGCAGAGCTGGACGCGCTGATCGTGCCGCTGCTGGACCGCAAGCTGGAAGAAATCTCGCCGGTTGAACGCTCCGTGATGTGGATAGGCGTGTACGAGATGCGCAACTGCCTGGACGTGCCTTGGCGTGTGGTGTTGAACGAGTGCATCGAGCTGGCCAAGGAGTTTGGCGGCACAGACGGTCACAAGTACGTGAACGGCATTTTGAACAGCCTGGCACCCCAGCTGCGGGCAGCCGAGGTGCAGGCCGACAAGGCCGGCAAAGTTGGCAAAACCAACACCGACTAAGGCGCCCGGCATGCGGATTTCCCGGAGGGCGCAGGCCATAGAGCCGTTTTATGTGATGGAGGTGGCCAAAGCCGCCTCCGAATTGGCCCACAAAGTGGCCCACACCGACCGGCCCATGGTGTTCCTGAATATCGGCGAGCCCGATTTCACGGCACCGCCCCTGGTACAAGAAGCAGCGGCCCAAACAATACGCAACGGCACAACCCAGTACACCCAGGCCACCGGCCTGCAAGCGCTGCGCGAACGCATCAGCGCCTGGTACACCAGCCGCTTTGGTGTGCAGGTGCCGGCCAGCCGCATCGTGGTCACCGCAGGCGCCTCGGCCGCCTTGCAATTGGCTTGCCTGGCGCTGATAGACGCAGGCGACGAAATCCTGATGCCGGACCCGAGCTACCCCTGCAACCGGCATTTCGTGTCCGCAGCAGACGGCAAGGCTGTGCTGTTGCCGACGACCGCCGCCGACCGCTACCAATTGAGCGCCGACCAGGTGGCCGCCGCCTGGACCGCCAAGACGCGCGGCGTACTGCTGGCCTCGCCCTCGAACCCCACGGGTACCTCCATCGACCCTGAAGAACTGCGCCGCATCCACAGCGTGGTCCAACAACGCGGCGGTATCACCCTGGTGGATGAAATCTATCTAGGCCTGAGCCACGACGCGCGCTTTGGCCAGACCGCGCTGGCGCTGGACGACCAGGTCATCAGCATCAACAGCTTCAGCAAATACTTCAACATGACCGGCTGGCGCCTGGGCTGGCTGGTAGTTCCTGAAGCGCTGGCGCCGGTGGTGGAGCGCATTGCGCAAAACCTGTTCATCTGCCCGAGCACCGTAGCCCAGCATGCAGCGCTGGCCTGCTTTGAAGATGCCAGCATTGCCGAGTTTGAGCGCCGCCGTGCCGAATTCAAGGCGCGCCGCGACTACTTCATTCCGGCACTCAACGAACTCGGATTCTTAGTACCCGAAATGCCCGATGGCGCTTTTTATGCATGGGCGGACTGCTCTCAAATTTGCAGCAAGCTGGGCATCAAGGACAGCTGGGATCTGGCGTTTGAAATCATGCACCGCGCCCATTTGGCGGTGACACCCGGGCGCGATTTCGGCAGCGCAGACACGCACCGCTTTCTGCGCTTCTCCACCGCCAGCTCCATGGACAACCTGCACACTGCCATCGCGCGGCTGCGCGAAATGTTGAATTAACGATGGACAAGAACATCTTTACCTTTCCTATACGTGTCTATTGGGAAGACACAGACGCAGGTGGCATAGTCTTCTTTGCCAACTACCTGAAGTTCTTTGAACGGGCGCGCACCGAGTGGTTGCGCGCTCTGGGCCTGGAGCAGCGCAATTTGAAGGAAACCCATGGCGGCATGTTTGTCGTGGCAGAGACCACCGTTAAATACCTGCGCTCTGCCCGGCTGGACGACCAACTTTTGGTAACTGCCCGTGTGGAACAAATTGGCCGATCCACTGTCACATTGCAGCAAGAAGCGATATGCGACGGAGTGGTGCTGTGTGAGGGCAGCATCCGCATCTGCTGGGTACAGGCTGACACACTCAAATCTGGCCGCATCCCGGCCCATCTTTTAGAAGTTCTGCAATGACACAAGACTTGTCCATCTGGACCATGGTTCTCAACGCCAGCACCGTGGTGCAGCTGGTCATGCTGCTGCTGGTCACCGTCTCGATCGCCAGCTGGGCTGCGATTTTTCGCAAGCTGTTTGCCCTGGGCAAGGTCAAAGCCCTGAATGAATCCTTTGAGCGCGATTTTTGGTCTGGCACCAGCCTGAATGACCTGTACACCGGCGCGGCCAAAAAGGCGCAGGACGGCGGCCCTATGGAACGCATCTTCGCCAGCGGCATGCGCGAGTACCACAAGCTGCGTGAGCGCCGCATTGCCGATGCCGGCACCCTGATGGACGGTGCGCGCCGCGCCATGCGCGCCAGCTTCCAACGTGAGATGGACGTGATCGAATCCAGTCTTTCGTTTTTGGCGTCCGTCGGTTCAGTGTCGCCCTACGTAGGCCTGTTCGGCACCGTATGGGGCATCATGCATGCCTTCACCGGTTTGGCCAGCATGCAGCAGGTTACCTTGGCCACAGTGGCGCCCGGCATCGCCGAAGCCCTGGTGGCCACCGCCATTGGCCTGTTCTCGGCCATACCGGCCGTGGTGGCCTACAACCGCTTTGCACGCGACATCGACCGCACCGCCAACAGCCTGGAGACCTTTATTGAAGAGTTCTCCAACATCTTGCAGCGCAATGTAGCGGCGCAAACGCCCGCACCCCGCTAAAGGAGCCGCGCACATGCCTTCCATGGTTTCCCGCGGCCGCGGACGGCGCACCATCAATGAAATCAATATGGTGCCTTTCATTGACGTAATGCTGGTGCTGCTGATCATCTTCATGGTCACGGCCCCCATGGTGACCCCCAGCCTGATCAACCTGCCCAGTGTGGGCAAAGCCAACAAGCAACCCGACCGGGTGATCCAGATCGTCATCAACAAGGACGAGTCCCTGGAGCTGAAGCAGGCCAGCGGCAATAGCAGCCACCTCACCAGCCGCGACGTCGCCAACGCAGTCAAAACCGCGCAGGATGGCGAGGCCACCACGCCTGTGGTCATCAGTGCAGACCGCAACGTGAAGTACGAGTCGGTCGTGAAAATCATGGATACCCTGCAAAAAGCTGGCATCCAGCGCGTCGGCCTGTCCGTCCAATTGGGCAAGTAAGGCCCATGCACGCAGCCCAGGACAGCATCAGCTTTGCGCCGCCCGAACCACCGGGCATGCTGCGCGCAGTCGGCCTGGCACTGCTAGCACATGCCCTTCTACTGCTGGCCCTGGTCTGGAATGTGCAGTGGAAGCAGACCGAAGTGGCCACAGTAGAAGCCGAGCTCTGGTCCAGCACCGTGCAGCAGGCCGCGCCCAAAGCGGTCGAGGAAGCCCCTGCTCCCCCACCGCCACCCACGCCCGCACCACAACCTGCGCCCCCCCCTGTGGCCAAGGTAGTACCGCCACCCGCGCCGGATCTGCACGAAGCCGAAATTGCGCTGGAACGCGCCAAGAAAAAGCGCGAAGCTGAAAAGCAGGCCCAGGCAGAGCAAGACCGGCAGGAAAAAGCACTACGTGAAAAGGCCAAGCTGGAAAAAGAAAAACAAGATGCGTTGAAAGCCCAGAAAGAACAAAAAGCCCAAGAGGCTGCAGACAAGAAACGCGCCGAAGAAAAGCAGGCTGAAGACAAGCGCATCAAAGATAAAAAGGCCGCCCAGGAAAAACAAGCCAAGGAAGCCCAGGAGGCCCAGAAGGAAGAGGCACAAAAAGCCAAGGCACAGGCGGACGCCAAAGCAGCTGCAGCACAGCGCGCAGAAAACCTGAAGCGCATCGCGGGTCTGGCCGGTGCCACCGGCGCGGCCAATGCCACAGGCACGGCACTGCGCTCCACCGCGCCGTCTGCCGGCTATGGCGGCAAAGTGGCAGCCAAGGTCAAATCAAATATCGTCTTCCCCGACGGAGTGGACAACAACCCTGTGGCCGAAGTCGAAGTTCGCTCCGCGTCCGACGGCAGCATCCTCAGCCGCAGGTTAACCAAGTCCAGTGGCAACAAGAACTGGGACGACGCCGTACTCAAGGCCATAGACAAGACGGAAACCATGCCCCGCGACACCGACGGAACCGTACCGTCACCCATGATCCTCACCTTACGCCCCAAAGACTGATCTGCAAGGACCTAGATGGACTACGTTTTCACGCCCCCTGCCATCGTGTCGGTGCCCGTTATCGGAGAAGCCGTCCGCTTCCCAGTACACCGCGTTTACTGCGTGGGCCGCAACTACGCCGAGCACGCCAAGGAAATGGGCTTTACCGGACGCGAACCGCCCTTCTTCTTCATCAAGCCCGCCAGCGCCGTGCTGGCAGTGGAAGCCGGCCAGACTGGCTCCATGCACTACCCCAGCCTCACCAGCAACCTGCACCATGAAATCGAGCTGGTGGTGGCTATTGGCAAGGGCGGCAAGAACATTGCCGCAGCCGATGCGCACCAGCACATCTACGGCTACGCTGTCGGCCTGGACATGACCCGGCGTGACCTGCAGAACGAAATGAAGAAGCAGGGCCGCCCCTGGTGCATAGGCAAGGCCTTTGAGCAATCGGCCCCTATTGGCCCCATTACCCCCGTGGCTCAAGCGGGTGACGTGGAGCTTGCGGAGATCTATCTTCAAGTGAATGGGCAAGACCGCCAACGCAGCAATGTGACCCAACTCATCTGGAACCTGGCAGAAACTATTGAGTCGCTGTCTACCGCGTGGGAGTTGGGTGGTCTACCGCATCCCGGACGACGGCGACACCAAAGAGCGCGCCGTTTGTCCAGCCTGCCAGACGATCCACTATGAAAACCCGCTGAACGTCGTCGGCACCGTGCCCCACTGGGGTGACAAGGTGCTGCTGTGCAAGCGCAACATAGAACCGCGTTTGGGGAAATGGACTCTGCCCGCAGGCTTTATGGAGCTGGGTGAAAGCACATCAGACGGAGCCGCCCGCGAAACCGTGGAAGAAGCTGGCGCCCAGTTCGAGATGGAAGAGCTGTTCACCGTGATGAGCGTCATCCACGTGGGGCAGGTCCATATGTACTACCGGGCACGCCTGCTGAGCGAAGTATTCAACCCGGGCTTCGAAACCCAGGAAGCCCGGTTATTCACCGAGGCCGAGATTCCCTGGAACGAAATCGCCTTTCGCACCGTAGCCCACACGCTGAAGCACTACTTCGCGGACCGACGCATGGGGCAGTTTGGCCTACACCACGCCAGCTTGGACTAAGCTCTGAGCTCCCAGTTGCGCTTGGCACCCAGCACCGCATCTGGATAAGGCGCACGGCCACGCGAGCCGTTGTAGCGGCCCAGGCCCATAAACAGATCGCCGCCCTCTCGGTCCAGGTAGTGGCGCAAGATCACGCAGCCGAAGCGCAAATTGGTCTGCATATGGAATAACTTGTCGGCATCGCCATCGCCCAATACGCGGGTCCAGAACGGCATGACCTGGGTGTAGCCACGGGCGCCCACGCTGCTGATGGCGAATTTGCGGAAGTTGCTCTCCACCTGGATCAGGCCCAGCACCAGCGCGGTGTCGAGGCCGGCACGCTTGCTCTCGTACCAGACCGTTTCCAGAAACTCCTTGCGCACCTGCCACTCGGGCTTTTTGGCCCGTAACTTGTCACTCATCGCGGCAAGCCAGCGCAAATAGGCCAGGCGCGATTCGGTGTTAGAAAACTCGGGCACCGGCGGTGCCGCGTTGTGAACTGCTGAGCTCAAGGCCGTGCGCACGGAATCGGCCAGGGGCTCTTCGACCTGGCCCCCTGCATGCGAAAGCTCCACTTTTGATAGCATCCCAAGCACAGCTGCTGTGCGCAAGACCGCTTTTCTTCTAGTGAGGCCCAGCATCTCCACGGTATCAAACTCCTGTTGCAAGTCCCAACTTGGTTTGCATGAAAGCAAATATGTCCGCCGCGGCCACCTTGGTCGCAGCGGCATCGCGGCGGTGCTGGTATTCCACCTGGCCGTCTTTCAGCGCCTTGTCACCCACGGTAACGCGGTGCGGCACACCAATCAGCTCCCAATCGGCAAACATGGCGCCTGGGCGTTCACCCCGGTCGTCCAGGATCACGTCCACACCCGCTGCCAGTAGCTCTGCATACAGCTTGTCTGCGGCCGCCTTGACGTCGGGACTGCGGTCCGGGCTGATCGGACACACCACCACGGTGAACGGTGCCAATGCATCTGGCCAGATGATGCCGCGAGCATCGTGATTTTGCTCAATCGCAGCGGCCGGCAAGCGCGTAATACCGATGCCGTAGCAGCCCATTTCCATGAACTGCGGCTTGCCGTTCACGTCCAGGAAGGTCGCATTCATAGCTTGGCTGTACTTGGTGCCCAGGTAGAACACATGCCCTATCTCAATGCCGCGCTCGATGGCCAGCACGCCCTTACCATCGGGCGACAGATCACCTTCGACGATGTTGCGCAGGTCGGCGATCACGTCGGGTTCCGGCAGGTCGCGGCCCCAGTTCACACCGGTGTAGTGGAAGTCGGCCTCGTTGGCGCCGCAGACCCAGTCCGACATGACTGCCACCTCGCGGTCCACCACCAGCTTGACGGGCAGCTTGACGCCCACAGGCCCCAGGTAACCCGGCAGGCTGGCGAAATGCATGTCAATTTCCTCAATCGTCGCAAAGCGGAATCCTGCGTCCAGGCCCGGCACCTTGCCGACCTTGATCTCATTCATGGAATGGTCGCCACGCAGCAGCAGCAGCCAGACCTGGGTTTTTACGATGTCCCCCTTGTCGTTGGTCACTTCAGTGGCCAACACCAGGGATTTCACAGAGTTTTGCAGAGGCAGGTTCAAATACTCAGCCACATCCGCGCACGTGCTCTTGCCGGGCGTGGCCGTCTTGACCATGGCTTGGCTGGCGGCCTTGCGCTCCACCTGGGGTGGCAAGGCCTCGGCCTTTTCCATATTGGCCGCATAGTCGCTGCTAGGGCAGTACACGATGGCGTCCTCGCCCGTGGCTGCAATCACCTGGAACTCTTCGCTCAGGTCGCCGCCGATGGCGCCACTGTCTGCCGCCACTGCCCGGTAGGTAAGTCCAAAACGGTCGAAAATCTTGCGATAGGCCTGGGCCATCACCTGGTAGCTGGCCTTGGCACCTGCTTGGTCGCGGTCAAAGCTGTACGCGTCCTTCATGGTGAATTCGCGGCCGCGCATCAGGCCGAAGCGTGGGCGGCGCTCGTCGCGGAACTTGGTCTGGATCTGGTACAGATTCTTCGGCAGCTGCTTGTAGCTGCGGAACTCCTGGCGAGCGATGTCAGTAATTACTTCCTCGCTGGTGGGCTGCACCACGTAGTCGCGATCATGGCGGTCCTTGATGCGGAGCAATTCGGGGCCCATCTTGTCGAAGCGGCCGGTCTCCTGCCACAGCTCGGCCGGCTGCACCACCGGCATCGCGACTTCGATGGCACCAGCGCGGTTCATCTCCTCACGCACGATGGCTTCTACCTTGCGGATGACGCGCAGACCCATGGGCATGTAGCTGTAGATGCCAGCGCCCAACTTTTTAATCATGCCCGCCCGCGTCATGAGCTGGTGGCTGACCACCTCGGCATCGGATGGCGCTTCTTTGAGCGTGGAAATCAGGAACTGGGAGGCTTTCATGGGTGAATTCGGTTCTGAGGTTCGGGAAACTGGCTGACTCGCTTGATACACAGGCCACGCTGTGCATAATGGACTCAGTTTAAAAATTGGGGTTTGATTATGCTTGACCGCGAAGGCTTTAGGCCTAACGTCGGCATCATCTTGCTCAACCAGAGAAATCAGGTATTTTGGGGCAAACGCATTCGTACCCATTCCTGGCAGTTCCCGCAGGGTGGCATTGACCGTGGCGAAACGCCCGAGCAAGCCATGTTCCGGGAGCTGCACGAGGAAGTAGGCTTACATCCTGAGCATGTACGCGTTGTGGCCCGCACCCGTGACTGGTTGCGCTACGAGGTGCCTGACCGCTTCATCCGAAGGGATGCACGCGGTCATTACAAAGGCCAGAAACAAATCTGGTATCTGCTGCAGTTGGTTGGTCACGACTGGGATTTGAACCTGCGCGCTACCACCCATCCCGAATTCGATGCCTGGCGTTGGAACGACTACTGGGTGCCTCTGGACGTAGTGGTCGAATTCAAACGCGGCGTGTACGAAATGGCGTTGACCGAGTTGGCGCGTTTTCTACCGCGGCAGCAGGACCACCGCAACCGCTATCTGCGCAACAGCATGCGTGGCCGCGAGGGCGAACAGGTCGAAACGTCTTGTGACATGCCCACCAGGCCACTGCACTTTGAACTGCCGCCGGGCGCCACCTTCGAGCCGGATCCGCACCACAGTTACCCTGCGGGCAACCACCTCAGCTAAGCTGATGGACGTACCTGGGTTGGCCTAGCGAACCAGCACCAGGTTGTCGCGGTGCACCATTTCAGGCTCGGCTACGTAGCCCAGCAAGCCCTCAAACTCGTTGGACGGCTTGCGGCAAATAAGCCTTGCTTCCGTGCTAGCGTAGTTCGCTAGGCCACGGGCGATGGCGGTGCCGTCCGGGCCACGAATGGCAATCACGTCACCGCGAGAAAAATCACCATCCACTTGGATCATGCCGATAGGCAGCAAGCTCTTGCCTTCGTCGCGGACCTTCGCTGCTGCGCCCTGATCTACCGTCACTGCGCCGCGCAGCTGCAGATGGTCTGCCATCCACTGCTTGCGTGCCTGGGTTTTTTGAGTTTGCGCCACCAGCAAAGTGCCAATCGCTTCGCCGCGCGACAAGCGCACCAAGGCATCGGGCTCTCGCCCCCAGGCAATCACCGTGGAAGCACCGGACCCCGCAGCCCGTTTGGCCGCCAAGATCTTGGTGATCATGCCGCCACGGCCAATGCTGGAGCCAGCGCCACCCGCCATCGCTTCCAAAGCGGGATCACCCGCCTGGGCTTCGTGGACAAAGCGCGCCGCAGGATCTTTGCGTGGATCGGCGGTGTACAAACCCTTTTGGTCGGTCAGGATGACCAGGGCATCTGCTTCCACCAGGTTCGCCACCAGGGCGCCCAGGGTGTCGTTGTCACCGAACTTGATCTCGTCGTTGACCACGGTGTCGTTTTCATTGATCACCGGCACCACGCCGTGCTGCAGCAAGGTCAGTAGCGTGGAGCGGGCATTCAAGTAGCGTTCACGGTCGGCAAGATCCGCATGGGTCAGTAGTACCTGGGCACTACCCAAGCCGTTTTCACGCAGCTTGGTTTCATACATCTGGGCCAGCCCCATCTGACCCACAGCCGCAGCCGCCTGGAGCGCATGTACCTCACGTGGACGGGTGGTCCAACCGAGGCGCTTCATACCCTCGGCAATGGCGCCACTGGACACCATGATGACTTCACGCGGACGCAGCGCCGCTCGGCCATCTGAATGCGGGTCCAAACCCTTCACCAAGGCTGCCAGCTGACGACACCATTCACCTATGGCCTGCTCATCCAATCCCCGGCCCTCATTGGTGACCAAGCTGGAGCCCACTTTGACGACGATGCGCCGCGCGTCCCGCAATACCGTTGAAGCGAAGTTTGATGTCATTTATGCCTGTAGCGTAGATTCTCTCTGCGGCAATAGCTATTATTTATATAGCAACCAGTTGGCAGCTATTCGCCAGCTGCATCTGCCGGATTGACGGCAAACCGAGGGTCCACCTCCACGTGGACCTGCTCAGCCAATTGCTGGGCCTTCACATGCTGGTAGATCGCCTTAACTAGAGGCTCGCAACCCTCACGCGTCAACCCGGAAATTTCAAACACCGGGCCTTTGAACTTGAATCGCTTGACGAAGTCTTTGACCAGCGCCGCGCGCTTGTCGTTGTCCACCATGTCGAGCTTGTTAAGAACCAGCCAGCGGGGCTTCTTAAACAAATCTTCATCGTACTTTTTCAACTCACCCACGATGGCCTTGGCTTGCGCCACAGGATCAATGGAATCATCAAATGGCGCCATATCCACGACATGCAGCAATAAGCGGGTGCGCTGCAAATGGCGCAAGAACAGATGCCCCAGACCCGCGCCGTCGGAGGCGCCTTCAATCAGGCCGGGCAAATCTGCGACCACAAAGCTCTGCTCCGGGCCCACACGCACCACACCCAGATTGGGATGCAAGGTCGTGAAAGGATAGTCTGCAATACGCGGACGGGCGTTGGATATCGCCGTTATAAAGGTGGACTTGCCTGCATTAGGCATACCCAACAGGCCCACGTCGGCTAGCACCCGCAGTTCCAGCTTCAGACTGCGCTTTTCGCCTGGCCAGCCAGGTGTCTTTTGGCGTGGAGCACGGTTGACAGCACTTTTGAAGCGCATATTGCCAAAGCCGCCGTCACCGCCCTTCGCGATAGTGATGACCTCGCCGGGCACGAGCAACTCAAACAGCTTCTCACCGGTCTCCGAATCAGAGATGATGGTGCCCACCGGCATCTTGAGCGTGATGTCGTCGCCCGCGGCCCCGAACATATCCGAGCCCATCCCGTGCTCGCCCCGCTTGGCGTCGTAGCGGCGCGAAAAACGGAAGTCGACCAAGGTATTCAGATTGATGTCTGCGACCGCAAACACATGGCCGCCACGGCCGCCATCGCCACCGTTGGGGCCACCGAATTCCTTGTACTTCTCGTGACGAAACGACACGCAACCCGCCCCACCATCACCTGCGGAGATGTCAATAAATGCTTCGTCAACGAACTTCATACCGACTCCAGTTCACAAAATAGAATCCCCAAAACACCGAAGCCCCGACCAGGCGGGGCTTCGGAGGGATCAAAGCGATCTATGCAACCAGGGCTTTAGGCCGCTGGAGTAATGACCACTTGGTGCTTGTTCATCGAACCCTTAACAGCGAAAGACACGTGGCCGTCCACCAGGGCAAACAAGGTGTGGTCCTTACCCACGCCGACATTGGTGCCGGGGTGGAATTTGGTGCCACGTTGGCGAACAATGATGGAGCCTGCGCTCACCAGTTCACCACCGAACGCCTTGACACCAAGCATTTTTGGCTTGGAATCGCGCCCATTTCGCGTAGAGCCGCCGCCTTTTTTCTGTGCCATGACCTATGCCCCTTATGCCGCAATAGCGCCGATTTGCAGTTCGGTGAACTGCTGACGGTGCCCTTGACGTTTCATGTAGTGTTTACGACGGCGCATTTTGAAAATGCCGACCTTGTCGTGCTTACCATGCGCCACAACCGTGACTGTGACCGTTGCGCCGGACACCAAGGGCGTGCCAACCTTGATCTCGCTGCCGTTACCGACTGCCAGAACCTGGTCGAACACGATCTCTTGGCCTACGTCCGCAGCAATCTGTTCTACTTTAATTTTTTCGCCGGAAGCAACACGATATTGTTTGCCGCCGGTTTTTATGACCGCGTACATGCTTGACCTCTTCACTTAATCTGCAGACCAATTTCCACAGAGCCCTAGATTCTAGCATTCTTTACCGATAAGCTGCGCCAGCCCCGCCATCTATCGCATAAAGGGTTTGCGACCTTCATATAATTGGCCAACTCCTGGTTTCATATTTTGTCCGTCAACTCCTCCCGCACCGCCGACACCCTCGCACTCATTGCCGATGACATGCGTGAGGTAGATCTCGTCATAGCGCAACGTCTTGCATCTGGCGTGCCATTGGTCGGCACGGTGTCGCAGTACATCATTTCGGCCGGCGGCAAGCGATTGCGACCAGCCATTCTGCTGCTGGTCTGCGGCGCGCTCGGTTACCGGGGTGCACAGCGCTTCAATATGGCGGCTGTGGTCGAGTTCATCCACACCGCCACCTTGCTGCACGACGACGTGGTGGACGAATCCACGCTGCGCCGTGGGCGCCCCACTGCGAACGAAGCTTTTGGCAACCCCGCCAGCGTGCTAGTGGGTGACTTCTTGTACTCCCGCGCGTTCCAAATGATGGTGGACGCAAAGGACATGCGCATCATGCAAACTCTGGCAGATGCCACCAATGTGATCGCCGAAGGTGAAGTCATGCAGCTGGTGAATATGCACGACGCCTCGCTCGACGTGACGGCGTATTTGAAGGTCATCCGCTCCAAGACCGCCAAGCTGTTTGAGGCCAGCGCGCGCCTAGCAGCCTTGCTGTCCAACAGCAGCCCCGAAGTGGAACAAGCTTGCGCAAATTACGGCCAAGCACTGGGCACGGCATTCCAGGTCATCGACGACGTACTCGACTACGACGGCGACGCTGTCGAAATGGGCAAGAACCTGGGTGACGACCTGCGCGAAGGCAAGGCCACACTGCCGCTGATTGCCGCCATGCAACGCGGAACTCCTGCCCAGTGCGCACTGATACGTCAAGCGATCGAGACCGGCGAAACCGAGCGCCTGGAAGAGATCATCACCATCGTCAAAAGCAGCGGTGCGCTGGACGTCACCCGCCAGGCCGCAGCAGCCGAGGCACAGCGCGCGATAGAGGCAACAAAGCACTTCCAGCCCAATGCCTACACCGATGGTTTGCTACAATTAGCAGCTCAATTATTGGAGCGCCGCTCTTAGCCCACGCTGTGGGATATACAGTCATGGCATCGCTTCTGCGGGGTGTAGCTTAGTCAGGTAAAGCGCTACGTTCGGGACGTAGAGACCGGAGGTTCGAATCCTCTCACCCCGACCAAACTCTTCCCGCTCCAAACAAAAAAGCACCTCGTACAAGGTGCTTTTTGCTTTCTCAAGCCAAGGCTGTGCGCCGGACCTTGCGCACATTAAAGGCGCTGGCAATCAATACTGCCTGCACCAGGGCCAAGCCCACGAATACGCTGGTGTAACGCTGGTGGTCCATCAAAGTACCAAACACTAGGGGCGACAGAGCCTGGCCAATGTCCAGACCTGAATACACCACGCCATAGACACGCCCTGTTGAATTGGCAGGCGTGGCCCGCTTGACAATCAGATCCCGCGAAGGCCCACCGGTGCCGGCGGCAAAACCCATCAAACCAAACAGCACGGGCACACTCCAGGCCGGCACATCCACCAAGGCCAGCACCAGGGCGAAGCTAGCCGCGACGCCAAAACCCAGCCCCACAATCCGCTCGCAGCGCGTGGGATCGGCCGCCAGAAAGCCGCCCAGCACCATCCCGCCAGAGCTGCACACCATATAAATGGTCAGGCACATGGCGACCATGCCCAGCGGCACCGCATGCAGCTGGCGCGCGGCTTCGGGTGCAAAGGCCTGGACGACACTCAGGGCAATGGCGTAAAAAAAGAAGAAGGCAAAGCACATCCATACCGCCGGTATGCGCATAAAGCCCATGCTGCCACCCTCCAGTACGGGCGCACCGGCCTTCGCCGTCGGCAACACAGGCAGCGCCAGCTTGTCGCGGTTCACCCACAGTACGGCCAGCACGGTGAAGGCCAGCGTGCCCGCCGAAGCCAAGGCCGTACGCCAGGAGAACGCCAGCGCAATCGGCACCAGCATGGCCGGCGCCAGAGCCCAGCCCAGGCTGCCGGTGATGCCGTGCACGCTGTAGGCATGGCCCAGGCGCGGTGCGCTGATCTTGCGGTTCAGCAGCGTGTAGTCCACCGGGTGGAACACGCCATTGCCGATGCCGGCCAGCACCGAGAAAGCCGCCAGCATGGCGTAGCTGGTGCTGGCCGAGAAGCCAAATGCCGCCAGGCCCAGCAGCCCCAGGCCCGCAAACAGGATGGGACGCGGGCCGAACCGGTCCACCACAAAGCCCGAAGCCATCTGCACCGCGCAGGAAACGACGAAGAAAATGCTCATCAAAAAGCCCAGCTCCGCGTAGCTGGCATTGAAGTCCTGCTTCAACCAAGGGAACAGGGGTGCCAACAGCAGCTGGCTGAAATGGCTGATCATGTGGGCCGTGCCCACAAGCCCGATCACGGACGCGTCGTGGCGAAGGCTGGCGGTGGGAGGCAAGGGCAAAGAGGTGCTGGAGGTAGACATGCGGCTATCGTAGTATTCGCCACCGTCTTCTGAAATGCATTAAATAGACAGTTTTCATCGAATTTACGCCAAAACCACCATGCTGCGCAGAGGCCCACTCACATCCGCCGATCTGGGAGACTTCCAGAACTTCACTCCCAGCCTCAGCCGGCCGGTGCGCAGCCGCACCCAGATGCAGCCCGCAGACGCGCATTTCGAGCCGCACGAGCACGCCTGGGTGCAGTTGGCATATTGCGACCAGGGCCTGATTCAGGTGACAGCCATGGAGCCGCAAGGCCACACCAGCTTCGTAGTGCCGCCGTGGCGCGCAGTCTGGATACCGGCCAACACCTTGCACGCCGTGACCATGCTGGAAAACGCCCATCTGCGCACGGTGTACATGCACGCTTCAGCCACGCCTGCGGGCTGGACCCAGGCGCGTGCGCTGGTGGTATCGCCACTGTTGCGCGAAGTCATACAGGCCTTGGAAGACATGCAGCCCGGCCCGCGCGAGGACGCCCTGATGCTGCTGACCCTGCAGGAAATCAGCGATGCCGCGCCGCACCACCTAGCCATTCGCCTGCCCCAGGACAAGCGCCTGCGCGCCCTGTGCGACGCCGTCCTGCGCGACCTGGCCCGGCAGGCCACGCTGGCCGAATGGGCCTCGCATATCGGCGCCAGCGAACGCACCATCGCCCGCCTGTTCCGCGACGAGCTGGGCACCAGCTATCTGCAATGGCGCCAGCAGGCGGTGCTGGCCCATGCACTGCCCTTGCTGGCGCGCAGCATGCCGGTGGGCCAGGTGGCCCAGGCCTGCGGCTATAGCAGCGACAGCGCCTTCGCCGCCATGTTCAAGGCCGCCATGGGCCATACCCCCAGCCAGTTCCAGGCCTGGCAAGCCTGAATTTGTGTCTACTATGCTTTTGATAGCTACCTGCGCAGAAGATACCTGCGCCAGCGGCCGATTTCATCTAAAAATCTAGGACTGCAAAGCCCACTCTGCCGCGCTGCGCGCATGGAGGGCCGTGGTGTCAAGCAGGGGCACGCTGGCGTCGGCCGCGCCCACCAGCAGCGAGATTTCGGTGCATCCGAGGATGATGGCCTGCGCGCCCTGCTCCACCAGCAAGGCCATCACCTTTTGGTAAGCCAAGCGGGATGCGGGCTCGATGCGGCCCAGGCACAGCTCTTCGTAGATCACGCGGTGCACGGTGTCGCGTTCTGGCGCTTCAGGCACTAGAACACGCAGACCGTGGCGCTCACGCAAGCGGTTGCGGTAAAAGTCCTGCTCCATGGTGAAGCGGGTGCCGAGCAGGCCCACGGTGTGCCAGCCCGCCTGCCGTATCTGGGCGCCGGTCGGGTCGGCGATGTGCAGCAGCGGAATGGAGACGGCCGACTCGATCGCCGTCGCCACCTTGTGCATGGTGTTGGTACACAGCACCAGGCAGTCCGCTCCGGCAGCGGCCAGCGCGCGGGCAGCACCCGCCAGCAGCAGCCCGGCGGCATCCCAGTCACCTGCATGCTGCAGGCGCTCGATCTCATGGAAGTCCACGCTGTACAACACCACCTTGGCCGAGTGCAAACCGCCCAGTTGCTGCTTCACGGTTTCGTTCAGGATGCGGTAGTAGGGAATGGTGGATTCCCAGCTCATGCCGCCGATCAAGCCTATGGTTTTCATACAGATTCCGCCAGACAAAGGGCTGCAGATGCTAAGCATTTCAGGCCGCTGGCGCAATATCTACCTGCGCAAGCAGCTACATAATCAATAGCAAATCCGCGTAAAAAAAGGCCAGACAAAGCTGGCCTTTCGGTGCACACCAGCAGCCCCCAAGGGCTGCGGCGGCTTAGACGATGGGGTTGCGCAGGCGGATGTGCAGTTCGCGCAGTTGCTTCTCGTCCACGGTGCTTGGCGCTTGCGTCAGCAAGTCCTGGGCGCGCTGGGTCTTGGGGAAGGCGATCACGTCGCGGATCGACTCGGCGCCGGTCATCAGCGTCACGATGCGGTCCAGACCAAACGCCAGGCCGCCGTGCGGAGGCGCGCCGTATTGCAGCGCGTCCAGCAGGAAGCCAAACTTGTCCTGGGCTTCTTCCGGCGTAATCTTCAGCGCGTCGAACACCTTTTGCTGCACGTCGGCACGGTGGATACGGACCGAGCCGCCACCCATTTCCCAGCCGTTCAACACCATGTCGTAGCCCTTGGAG
>JAPLPK010000150.1 GCA_026400275.1 Burkholderiales bacterium | reverse complement strand
GGTCAAGACCGTGAACGTGCTGGAAGACGACGACATTCGCCAAGGCATCAAGGAATACAGCAACTGGCCCACCATCCCCCAGCTCTACGTCAAGGGCGAATTCGTGGGCGGCTCGGACATCATGATGGAAATGTACGAATCCGGTGAACTGCACCAGGTACTGGGCGCCAAGGCCGCCTGAAGCCCGGCCAACAGCCTATGTGGTGAGGAATCCACATAGGCGGTAATAAACGGTACTTTTGCACGGGTTCTACCATGGTGTGCTGGCACGGCTTATGCTGAAATGAAGCTGTGCCAGCAACCAAGGAGTCTTTCATGGAATCCCGCAGTCTTGTTCCGCATGTACCGCAGTTTCAACTGCCCGTCGCCAATGTGCGCAGCGTCTTCCAGACACAAGAAGTCGAACGCAAACTGGCCAAACTCCCCAGCCGAGAACACGAAAACCTGCGCAGCACCTACGAGCGCATGCTGGAGCGCGGCCCCGAGCGATTCCAGGTCAAGCCCTCTGGCGTGCCGGAAATGTCAGCCCTGTACCAGGCCCTGCCGAACTTCACCGACGTGCTGGACGACGTCAAACGCCATGTGGCCCTGAGTCAGGACAGCCGAGACGGCCTGGAAGTCACACCCATCCTGCTGCTGGGTCTGCCCGGCATAGGCAAAACCCATTTCGCCAAGAAGCTGGCCGATCTGCTGGGCACCGGCATGAACCTGGTACCCATGAGCTCGATGACGGCTGGCTGGCTGCTGTCCGGCTCGTCATCGCAATGGAAAGGCGCCAAGCCCGGCAAGGTGTTCGAAGCACTGATAGACGGTGAATACGCCAACCCAGTGATCGTGGTGGACGAAATCGACAAAGCCAGCGCCGATGCCCAATACGACCCCTTGGGCGCACTCTACAGCCTGCTGGAACACGACACGGCGCAGAACTTCATGGACGAGTTCGCCGAAGTAGCCATCGACGCCAGCCAGGTGATCTGGATCACCACAGCCAACGACCCGCGCGGCATTCCAGAGCCGATTCTGAACCGCATGAACGTCTTTGAAATCGAGCCGCCCTCACCCGAGGCCGCTAGGCAGATTGCCAATAACCTCTACCAGTCCATCCGAAGCGAACATGGTTGGGGTGAGCGGTTTACACCGGAGCCGCACAGCGATCTGCTGGACGCCCTCGCAGAACTTGCCCCGCGTGAAATGCGCCGTGCGCTGATGACCGGTTTCGGCAATGCCCGCCTAGATGGACGCGACGTCATCAAGGTAGAAGACCTGCCCCGCGCCTCACAGCACAAAAGCCGCATGGGCTTTATCCAGTAATGGGTGCCCTAGAGCAGAAGGCCAATCAGTTGGTCTTCTGCCGCTGCAGCAACTGCACCACGAAGTTGGACGGAATCGCGTAGCTGATACCCGAGGGTTGGCTGATCGCCGACTCTTTGGTGCCTTTGACAAACACCATATTGACGATGCCCACCACTTCGCCGGTTTCGGCATCAAACAGCGGGCCACCACTGTTGCCCGGATAAGCCGTGCCATCCAGCTGAAAAATGTCGAAGTTGCCGTCGCGCAGACTGCGGATAGACCGCTCGGTCAGCTGCGCACCTGTGGCCGCTGGAAGCACGATTGCCGTGATAGATGACACCATGGCGCGATGGGTCACAGAAGAAAAGCCCAGCGCCCCGCCGATAGGAAAGCCCATGAACGCCACAGACTGACCTTCCCGCACGCTCTTGGAGTCGCGCAAAGTCAAAGGCGCAACCGGCGCACCCTCAAACCGTAGCAAAGCCAGGTCGTGGATGCGATCCACCTCCAACACCGAAGCGGCGCGCATCTGCAACTCTCCTTTGGAGTCCCTGATCTGCAATGCCAAACTGGCTCCTGCAGGATCTTCCGCAGGCCCCATCAATACATGGGCATTGGTGACAGCAAGATTGCCGCTTTCGACAACAAACCCCGTTCCACGCAACGAAAACCGAGGGCTATTGGTACTCTTGTAGTAACCCACGATGACCACAGATGGCTTAACGTGGGGAATCACGTCCGCCAGCTCCGCTTGGGCGGGGCATTGGATAAAAAGTGCACACAAAACCACATATCGAAAATATGTGTAAATTCCCATGTGATTAACTATCCGATTTGACTGAAGACGGGTTTAGGCATCAAAGCGTCTTGAGTGCAGATTCAACCTCCTCATGCGAAGCAAAATCCTTCCCTAATTTATTCAAATCTTCCAATAGGGATTTGGCCTTTTTCTTATCCCCTGATTTGATATATATTTTTGCCAAATTCAACTTAAGCACCGCATTACTAGGTTGTAGCAACAAAGCCGTATTCTCCATTTCAATGGCTTTTGCATAATCACCCTTATCCGCCCACAACATGGCCAAGGTATCCATAAAGGAGGGTTGGTTCGGCGTCAAACTAACAGCCTTTTCCGCAAAACCTATAGCCGAATCTTTTTTCAACTGACCCGAAACCCAAGCCAGATTGTTATAAGCAAGCGCATTAGTAGGCTGCAACTGCACAACATTGGCATAATATTTCTCAGCAACCAAATAGTCTTTCTTTGCCAAAGCATCATCAGCCATATACAACATAAAAGTCGTATCTTTTGGATGCTCCTTGAGCCAAGTTAGTATAAATTTATCAGCATCCGGTTTGTTACCAGAAGCCACCAAAGCGGCATGTATTTTTATAGCGGCTCCCAGCGAGTTGGTTTGCTTCAATCCCAATCGGTATGCTGATATTGCGTCATCCCATTTCTTCTGTTCGGCAAATATGTCCCCTTCCAAGATATAGCCGATGTTTTCTTTGGGACGTTGCCGCTGAATGGTTCTTGCGGTAGTAATCGCATTTTGGTAGCGCTCAGAAGTCGTATCCAAGAATGCCAGAGCACGCTGGGCATCCAACAAGTCAGGCTTCAACTCTAAGGCCTTCTGTAGATTTTGAACTGCCGCGTCTTTGTTCTTGGCTGCCAGATTGACATTCGCCAAACGCATTTGAGGCAAGGGCGACAAAGGCTGCAAGGTAGCCAATTTATTGAAGGTTGCAATCGCTTGGTTCGTATCACCGGATGCCTGCAAGGCACGGCCAAAGGCGTCTAACAACTCGGGACTTTCCGGCAATGCTGTTGTTGCATCCTGAGCAGTCGACAAAGCAGCCTTGGCATCCTTATTTGCCAAATAATAATTTACCAACAATACACGGGGCGTAGGGTCTGACGAGTTTGCGGAAATTGCATTCGCAATCAATTTTGAAACTTCTTCCTTGCTTCCACCTGCTTCTTTGCGTACCTCAGCCAACGCCAATAAAGCCTGCATATTTTTTGGATCTTTGGCAAGAATTTCGTTAAATCGCCTCGATGCTTCATCCGGTTTTTTTTCCGCAATATCCAACGCAGCAAGACTTGCTACAGCAGGAAAATAATTGGGATTCAATTTAGAAGATGCCTCAAAACTCTTTCTAGCTGCAGCCATATTCCCCTGCGCGAACAATATTTTCCCGCGTAAATTTTGTGAAATAGGATTTTCTGGAATTTTTTTCTCCATCACAAAAATTGCCGCCAATGCTTTATCATAATCCTGCTTGCGCAAATACTCACCAATTAGCGCCATATCGGCACTAATACCCTTATCGGATGCAGAAATATCGCGCAACTCCACAAATGCAAAATCACCTTCACCGGCAGCAATGTGCGCCAAAGCCAGCGAAGTTTTCTTCATTGCATTTTTTGGATCTACCTTGGAAGCCTTTGCAAAATAATCAACTGCTTTTTTGACATCCCCATTCTGCATATAAGCCTCACCCGCCACAGAGTACAGCGTGACATCCACCGGCTCCTGGCTCAATGCAGGCTCTAATATAGCGATGGCCTTGGCCACCTGGCCTGTACGCAGATAAACCATGGTCAACATGCGCCGTGACAAAGAAAGCTCCGGCGAAGCAGTCAAGGCCTTGTTTAGATAAATTTCCGCCTGCAACATTGAATTCAATTGAAATTCAATGGCTCCGGCCAATTGCAGGCCACGCGTATAATTAGGGGCGACCTTCAGTAGCTGCTGAGAAAATTCTCTTGCCGCTTTATAGTCTTTTTTCTGATAAGCCAACTGCGTTTCAAAATACTTAACCTGGGGACTATTTGGAACAATTGCCTTCATTGCCTCTAATTTTTTAGCAGCCTCGTCTAATTTTTCCTGCTGCATTAGAAGCACCAGCATTCCCATATAACCGGGCAAATAACCGGGCTTGGCTTGTACAGAGTTTTCATACAGAGCCAGAGCTGCATCCTGATTATTGGATGCATTCAATACCAAATCACCCTTTAGTTTCAAAGCATCGGCATTACTGGGTGATTTTTTAATAACAGCATCAATCGACGCCAAAGCACCCGACATATTGTTTTTGGCTGCTTGCCTGCGAACGCTCATGATCAAAGCGTCGATATTTTCTGGATCTTCAGCCAAAGCCGCATCCAAGGCTTTCTGTCCCGCAGCCGCACTTCCCTGCTCAAAAAAGGCCGCACTTAACGCCAGCTGCAAGTCAACCTTCGCAGCCGCAGTCTCCAGCTGGGTCTTCGCAAAATCATCGGTTATTTTCTTGAACTTTCCTTGGGCCAGCAAAGCCTTAGCCAACTCCGGGACGACCAGATCGTCGGGGTACTTCAAAGCTCGCGCTTTGTCCAGCTCGACCTCAGCAGCGCCCGACTCCCCCAAATTCAACAATGTTTTACCCAGTAAGAATCGAGCCTCGGGTAAATTGGGGTTAGCTTGCAGAGCATTTTTGATCTGAATGATTGCAGCTTTTTTTTCATTCTTCTCCAAGTTTTGCTTCGCAGAGGCTAGGTAATTTTCTGGCTTATCATTACCGCAAGCAGTTAAAAAGGCGGCGACCGCCACTGCGCACAAAACACCACGAGATTTTTTATATCGCTGAATCATTGTTACATCCAAATAAAATCAAAATGCATGCATTTCTACTTCAATCCGAGCCGATGCATAATATCGTACAAGGTTGGCCGACTCACACCCAGTAATTCTGCAGCCTTCACGATATTTCCATTTACGCGCCCCAAAGCCGAAATAATTGCATTTTTCTCCGCACTTTCGCGCACAGCCCGCAAATCCAAAGAATCATCTGCAGCTTCAGACACAACAGATTCGAGCCCGACATCTTCCGGCGTAATCTTGTTGCCATCCGCCATAATTACTGCACGTTTAATACAGTTCTCCAACTCTCTAATATTCCCTGGCCATGTGTGGTTCTCTATAACCCGTACGCACTCCTCGCTCAAATTCAAAGATCCGCGATTTTGCTCACGCGCAAACCTACGCACAAAAGAATACGCCAACAAAGCTGCATCACCATTACGGGCACGCAATGGCGGAATATTGATGACAATTTCAGCCAGTCTGTAATACAAATCCTCTCTGAAACGAGATTCTTTGCTCAAGGCTTTCAGATCCTGGTGGGTCGCGCAGACTATCCGGACGTCAACAGGAATCTCTTGGCGCCCGCCGACCCGTTCAATGGTTCGCTCCTGGATAAAACGCAATAACTTAGCCTGCAGGGAAAAGGGCAAGTCCCCGATTTCATCCAACATCAAGGTGCCGCCATTGGCCGTCTCAATTTTTCCGAGCGTGGTCTTGGCTGCACCGGTGAACGCGCCTTTTTCGTAGCCAAATAACTCGCTCTCCAGCAGGTTCTCAGGAATGGCCGCACAGTTAATGGCGACAAACTTCTCGCCCTTGCGCTGCGATGCCTGGTGCAGTCCACGTGCCAGCACCTCTTTGCCGGTACCACTTTCACCAAGCAGCATGACAGTGGCGGTGGTGTTGGCTACCTTCTCAATGGTGCGGCATACGCGCAGCATCTCGGGATCACGCGTGACCAGACCAGCCAAGGCGTCGGGCTGGTACATCTCCTGCAAACGGCGGTTTTCTTTTTGTAGTTCGAACATGCGAAAAGCGCGATCGATCGTTAAATTCAGAAGCTCGGGCTCAAACGGTTTGGCAAAGAAATCGTAAGCGCCCAATGCAACCGCCCGCAGCGCGTTGGCCTGGTCATTCTGTCCGGTCAAAACGATGACCTTGGTGTCGGGCTCAACCGCCAGAATTTGCTCCAGCAATTTAAAGCCCTCGCTCACGCCGTCAGCATCGGGCGGCAACCCCAGATCCATGGTGACCACGGCCGGGCTGTGCCTGCGCAACTGCACCAGGGCAGTATCTCGGTCATTTGCGGTGACTGACTCAAACTTGTCCACAGACCACTTGATCTGCTTCTGCAGAGCAAGGTCGTCCTCCACAATCAACAGGGAACGGGCGTTCTCACTACTCATATCGCCCCCATGTCGTGCAGATCTGAGCCTTGATGCACCTCGAACAACGGCAACAAAATTGTCACAAGCGTTCCTTTGTTTTGCGCGCTGCTTACCAAAATCTTCCCCCCCAATTCCTGTACATACTGAAAGCTTTCATACGCGCCAATGCCCATGCCCGCCTGTTTGGTTGTTTGAAATGGCTTGAAGAGCCGTTCTTGCACAAACTCTTCCGACATGCCGTGGCCCGTATCGCCAATTTCTACCCGTGCCTGGCCGCTAGCGCGGTCTAGCTTCACCCATACCCGGCCTGATGGGTCTGTGGCGTCGAAAGCGTTTTGCACCACATGCCCGATGATGCGCTCCAAGCGCTCTTCGTGACCACGCGTAACAACCTTGTCTATCTGCTCCATCTCCAACTGCCGGCCACGCTTGAGTGCTGCAGATGCAATGCGCTGAACAATGACTGCCAGATCCACCCCCACAACCGTTCCCGGAGGCGTAGCACCTTCGCGCAATTGGAGCATTAGCTGGCGCATTCTGTCTAATGAATTCTCCACCGTCATGAGCATGTCCTGCTGAAACTCAGGGTTGTCGTGCAGGCGCTTGGCATTCTTCAGCATCAAGGACAGCTGGGTAACAATATTTTTGAGGTCGTGAACCACAAAAGCCGACATTCGGTTGAAGGCGTCAAACTTGCGCACCTCCAACAAGGCTTCCGTAGCACGCATCTGTGCCAGGTAGCTGGCCGCCTGACGACCAGCGGTTTTCAGCAAATCGTTGACCTCCCAGTTGACGTCGATATTGGTTCGCGCGCTGGCCAGCACCACAAAACCAATCATTTCCCCCCCTGCGGTCAAGGGCACGATCAGCCAGGCTTGCGGTAATTCCTGCAACCAGGCTGGCAATGTCAAATCGCCATAGCGTTTGGAATAGGTACGAAACTCTTCGAGATTGATCACCCAACCGCTGCTGGCCAGGAACTGGCAAAAAGAAGACTCCGCCTCTTCCTTGACCGGGCTGGACGCCAAGTTCCAGCAGGCCGTCTGGCGGAATGCAGCTTCGCTGCCGCTCTTCATCCACAAGCTACCGCCTGGGCTTTCCAACATGTCCGCAAGTGCCCGTACCACCTGCTGGCCCATGTCGTTCGGCGATTGGTTGCTAGACAGGGTTTGGGTGAACTTGAGCCACTCTTCCCGGTAGTCGTAGCGGTAACGGAAAAAGTGCTTACCCACAAACACTCTTAACTTCGCCCGAAATGCCCCCGACAGAGTCAGCACCAGAAGCGCAATCAACGCAGAAAAAACCAGCCCCTGCTGCAAGGCGCGGCCCCACTCGCCGCCAAAGTAGCGTACGTAGTAGCCCACCGCCGAGATAAAGATCAAATAGGCGCCCGCCACCAGCAAAGTGGCGGAATGAAAAGCAGCCTTTTGCGAAACCCGGATATTCGCGATCCAGTCGCTACGCCGCAGAGTAGAGAGCAGCAGCAGCAGCACCATCAGCCCATGCACTGCACCCCGGACGCTGAGCGCATCGGCGTCAATGCGTTTGAATAACACGGCCTGGGAATACAGGTACAGGTCAAATAAGAAAATGCCTGCAATCCCCAGGCTCAGTGGCTTGATGTTCCAGCGCGAATCCTCGCTGACGTTGCTATAGACCTGCTCCAACAACACCAGCCCCATCACCGGCAAGGCGGTTGCCGCCATCAGATACAACCAAACCGCATCTCCGAAATAAGTGACCTGGAACGCCAGCAATAGCGGTGCGGCAACAGCGAAGCACAAGGTTGCCAGAGTCACCCATGGCATCCAGCCCATGCCCGGAGGATATCGACCTTCACGGTTGGCGCGGCAAAGCGACAACATGAACCCGAACCAGCAGGCGTAACGAGCCACGTCCGCCAAGCCGCCCAATAGCTGCCACACAGCCTGCGGGTACCAGCCTAATGCAAACAGTAGCCAGCCCCACACCGCCGTGAAGCCGACGGCGGACATCAGATAGACCGAGGATGCATTGCGAGGAGCACGCCAGTAACCCAGGCCCAGCAGGCGCAAGCAGAAAGCCGAGTACACCACTGCAGCCATTGCATAGCCCAGGGAGGTCAACGTAGTGGTTTGGCTATCCATGCAAAGAAACGCTGGGTACAGTGGGCAAGCGCAGCAGCAGGCGCTTATGGTTCAGCGGGCGCCTTTTGCCAGCAACACCACGCCTACGGTTTCGAAAAGAATAACAATATCAAGGAACAGCGAGTGGTTCTTGACGTAGTACAGGTCGTACTGCAACTTTTCAGCCGAGTCTTCCAGAGTGGCGCCGTAGTGGTAACGGACCTGGGCCCAACCCGTCACACCGGGTTTGACGCTTTGGCGCACGGCGTAGTATGGAATCTGACGCGTCAACTGGTCCACAAAGTAGGGCCGCTCGGGCCTGGGGCCGACCATGCTCATGTCGCCGTTGAGCACGCAGAACAGCTGCGGCAACTCGTCGATACGCACCTTGCGGATGAACTTGCCCACCTTGGTGACACGGTCGTCCCCGGCTGCGGCCCAGCGCGGGGTACCGTCTTTCTCTGCGTCGGTGCGCATACTGCGGAACTTGATGACATTGAACAAGCGGCCATTGAAGCCCACACGCTCCTGCCGGTAGAAAATCGGCCCCGGACTCTCCAGCATCACGAGCAGCATGGTGACCAGCATGATCGGCAAGGTCAGCAAAATCAGCACCAGGGCACTGAAAATATCAAATAGGCGCTTCACCACCGAGCGCAGGCCACCTTGGCTGAAGCCGTCGCCAAAAATCAGCCATCCGGCGTTGACGGAATCCAGGCGAATCTGGCCCTTGGTTTTCTCAAAATGCGTGGCCACGTCCACCACCCTCACGCCGTGCAACTTGCAATCCAGCAGCTCGCGCAAAGGCATGCTGCCACCCCGGCGCTCCACCAAGGCCACCACGATTTCGTCGACCTCCAGCTCCAGGGCCGTATCGGTCAAGGATTTGTGCTTGGACAAAATTCCCCAGGCCGACACCTCGGACTCCGCTTCATTAGGGCTGGCGTAGTAGCCCACCACATCCACATGGGGATCTTCATTCTTCAGCGTCTTACCCACCAATGCCGCACGCGGCCCCGTGCCGAATACCAGCACACGGTGGCGCATCATGGACTGTGGCGTTGAATGCGCTACATAGACCCGGTGCAACAGCACGATGACGAAACCAGCCATGGCCGCCATGGCCAGGTTCTCCCGGCTTGCCAGGCTACCCGGGAACAAGGAAAACACCGCAAAAGTCAACGGTACGGCAAACACCAGAGATAGCATGGCCCGTGCGCGCGATTGGTTCAGGGACCGGTTATGGATGCGTTGATAAAAGCCCAGGGCCGAATTAATGACCAGCATGCCCAGTGACAGCAGACTGGCCTGCCCAAGCAGGGCCACAACCGAAGTCAGATCCTCACCCCGCCAAACCACAACGGCCAGAACCGCCGCGATTACCAGAGCCAGGTCAAAAAATATCTGCAAAAGTGTTTGTTTATGCAGGTAATGGTTAAAAAGTTTAATCACGACCGCCCCCTGTTAACAACACGCAGCTGCCCCCTGGTCTGTGGCGGGACACGCAATTTTGCACAGGGGACACCAAAGCCGGCGCAAACGTGGTTTGCTGGCCATTCTGCAGGGGGGAAATTCATCGAATGTCTTGAACTACGGGGTTATTCTTATTAGCTTTACAGCATACTTTCATCGATTTTTCGGTGATCACAAAGCTGCCCTCTCTTGCTACGTATTCTCCATTATGGGCTTTTTTTGATACAGATCGATTCAACGCCGGATGTAACAGAGACCCTATTGCCGCGCTGAAACTCACGGCTTTCATGCCTTCAGAGCGTGCCAGCACATTTAGCGAAGTCGGTGCCGGCATACAGATTGGCCCTAACGTCGTACGCCAGCTCAACCAATGGGGACTGGACACGGCTCTGCAGGGCGTGGTCGCTTTCCCGCACCGACTGCAGGCCCGCGATGTACGCAACGGCGCGCAGCTAGGCGTTTTATCGCTAGGACGGGCCATGCAGCAGCGCTACGGCGCCCCTTACGCCACGGTACACCGCGCCGACCTGCATACCGTGCTGCACACGGCGGTACAACAGCAAGCCAGCGCAGAGCTACACACGCACCACACACTCACGCAGTTCCAGCAAAACGACGACGGCGTACAGGTACGCTGGGCAGAGCACGCCGACTCTGCCAGCAACGGGCATTCCGGTGATGTACTGGTCGGCGCCGATGGCCTGTGGAGCCCTGTGCGCCAATGGCTGCTGCAAGACGGCCCACCGCGCTCCACCGGCCACCTGGCCTACCGTGCGCTGGTGCCGCAGGCCCAGCTGCCGGCCCATCTGCGCTCGCAGCAGGTCACCGCCTGGCTGGGTGACAAGCTGCACGTGGTGCAGTACCCCGTACGTGGGGGTGAATGG
>JAPLPK010000098.1 GCA_026400275.1 Burkholderiales bacterium | reverse complement strand
TTTAGCCTATGCGGGTTCGGTGGCGCGGGAGGCTGTGCCAGCCTAAAGCTGCGCGCAGGATTCGCTATCAAATAAATAGCCGCCAGCGCAGGTAGATACTGCGCTGGCGGCTATTTTTATGCCTAGGCCTTATTTGCTGGCAGCAGGTGCAGCGCCCATGACGCCCACAGCGCTCAGGCGCTTGACGATGGCCGCATCCAGCGCGCGCAGCTTGGTCTCGATCTGGCTCTTGCTGTCGGCGGAAATCTTCTCGAATATCGCCTTGTTCAGGTCTGGCGCCATCTGCGAATACTTGCGTAACACGGGCGAATCCAGCACCGCAATCAGCTGACGCAACTCGTCTTCGCTGAAGCGACCATCCAGCAGTGGGCCGACGGCGCCGGGCGCAAGCTTGGTGAGGCGGTCGCGCAACATGGGACGCACATCGTCCACATATTTCTTCACATCGCCTTGCACGTCCTTGGCCAGGGCTTCGCGCTTTTCAGGCGGTACCTTGAACTGGATCACCGACATGGCGTTCTGCATCAAACGCAGGGCATCCCCTTCGGCCAATTGGCGCGACATCTGGTCCAGCGTGGGCTGTTGCAGCTGCAACACCTTGTTGATCAGCTCTTGCTTGGCTGGGCTAATTTCCGCCTGCGCCAAAGCAGCTGCAGCCAGCAAAGTTACCGCAAGGATGGTTTTTTTCATGGTCGGTTCTCAGTTGGAAAAATATGTGGCGGATAGTGGCACTCTGCGAAACATTATCGCGCCCTAACCAGGCAGGGTGAAACGCAGGGTACAGCCGCCATCCAGCACGCCTTCCGCATGGATGCTGCCGCCATGGCGCAGCACGATCTGGCGCGCCAAAGCCAGGCCCACACCTGCGCCCTCGAACTCCGACGTGGTGTGCAGGCGCTGGAACAGGTCAAACATGGATCCGCTGGCCGCAGGGTTAAAGCCCACGCCGTTGTCGCGCACCCAAAACACCAACACACCGTCTTGCAACTCCCAGCCCAGCGCAATCTGCGCCAAAGCACGCGACCGGGTGAACTTCAGCGCATTCGACAAAAGCTGCTGCCACAACTGGCGTATGAGTGCGGGGTCGCCATGCACCTCAGGCCAGCTGTCGGGCAACTGCCATTCCACCTGGCGACCTGCCGCCGCAGATTCCAGTGCACGCTGCGCCTCGGCCACCAGCGCGGCCATGGGCAGCACGACCGGCTGCAAGGCCACGCGCGACAGGCGCGACAGCTCCAGCACGGCGTCCAGCATGCGGGCCATATTGCGCGCCGCTTGCTCCAACGTATCCAGGCATTGCGCAGGGTCTTCGCCCTCGGCCAGCATCTCGCGCACCAGTGGCGCGTAGGCGGTGATATGGCGCAGCGGAGCCCGCAGGTCGTGAGACACGGTATAGGCGAAGCGCTCCAGCTCAGCCTGCAGCGCGGCGTTGTGCGCTTCGCTACGTTGCAGGCGGGCTTGCAGATCAGCGATGGTGGCTTCGGCCCCGCTCAAGGCTTGGCCTTTTTCGGACGGTGCCAATTGGTAATCGCTACCTGGCGGCCACGCGCCACGCTGAGCACGCCGGGCGCGGCATCCTTGGTCAGGGTAGAACCACCGCCCACCGTACCGCCCGCACCGATGGTGATGGGCGCCACCAGCACGCAGTTGCTGCCCACATGCACGTCGTCGCCAATCACCGTGCGGTGCTTGTTGGCGCCATCGTAGTTGGCGGTGATGCTGCCGGCGCCATAGTTGACGCGCTCACCCACGGTGGCGTCCCCCAGGTAAGCCAGATGGTTGGCCTTGGCGCCGTTGGCCAGGGTGGAGTTCTTCACCTCTACAAAGTTGCCGATATGCACCTCAGCACCCAGCTGGGCACCCGGGCGCAACCGGGCGAACGGGCCGATCAAGGAGCCGGGCCCTACCGAAACACCCAGCTTTTCGCCATCGATATGGGTGAACGGGTGGATCACCGCGCCCGCGGCGATCTGGGCGTTGGCGATCACGCAGTTGGCGCCTATGCGCACGCCTTCGCCCAGGCTGACCAGGCCTTCAAACACGCAGTTCACGTCAATTGACACGTCCTGCCCGCACTGCAGGCTACCGCGCACATCCAGCCGCGCGGGGTCGGCCAGGCGCACGCCCTGCTCCATGAGTGATAGCGCCTGCTGCCGCTGGTAAGCGCGTTCCAGCTCAGCCAGCTGCACCGGGCTGTTGACGCCGGCCACCTGCAGCTCGTCGCTGATCTTGTGCGCCACTACCGGCACGCCATCGGCCACGGCCATCTTGACGATGTCGGTCAGGTAGTACTCGGACTGGGCATTGCGGTTGTCCAAGCGGCCCAGCCAGGTGCGCAGATGCGCGGCGGGCACGGCCATGATGCCGCTATAGATCTCGCGGATGGCGCGCTGCTCGTCCGTAGCGTCCTTGTGCTCGACGATGGCCTGCACCGCATCCCCGTTGCGCACGATGCGGCCATAACCGGTTGGGTTGGTCAGCTCCAGCGTCAGCAGGGCCAGCTTGCTGCCGGCGCCCACTGCAATCAGCTGGCGCAAGGTGTCGGCCTGGGTCAGTGGTACGTCGCCCGACAAAATCACCACCACGCCGTCATCGGCCAGCTGAGGCAGCGCCTGCTGCACCGCATGGCCCGTGCCGAGCTGTGGCTCCTGGCGTGCAAAATTTATAGAAAAAGTATCGCCAGCGCCCGTATATCCTGCGCTGGCCGCTTCAACTTCTGTAGCACCATGGCCGGTGATAACCACCACATTGCGGGGCTGCAGACTGCTAGCGGTGTGGACAACATGGGCCAGCAACGCACGCCCGGCCAAAGAGTGCAACACTTTGGGCAGCTTGCTTTTCATGCGGGTGCCTTTGCCCGCTGCCATGATGACTACGTCGATTTCTGCCATGTCTTGCTTCTTCAAAGGTAAATGGATTGGGATTATCAGCCTGTTGTTGGCTGGCATTCTGCTGTCCGGCTGCACCAGCCTGAAGCTGGCCTACAACCAGGGCGAGCATCTGGGCGTCTGGTGGCTGAACGGCTATGTGGATCTGGACAAGACCCAGGCGCAGCAGGTACGCGAAGACCTGCGTGCACTGCAGCGCATCCAGCGCCAGCAGCAACTGCCCATCTACGCCGACTGGCTTCAGCAACTCCAGGGCCAGGCCGCACAGGACACCACGCCTGAACAGGTCTGCGCTGCAGGCCAGCAGCTACGCAGCTTTGCGATGGCTCTGGTGTCCTCGACCGAAGGCGCGGCAACCACCCTGGCCCAAAGCCTGAACCCGGCGCAACTACAACATCTGGAGCGCAAGTTTGCCGACAAGAACGCCGACTACCGCAAGGAGTGGCTGTCCCTGGAGCCGGCCGAGCTGCAGGCCAAGCGCCTGGACACCCTACTGGAACGCGCCGAAACCGTTTACGGACGCATGGACACGGCACAGAAAGCACTGCTGCGTCAGCAATCAGAACAATCTTTGTTCGACCCGCAGCGCACGCACGCAGAGCGCTTGCGCCGCCCCTTGGCACGTTTGCAAACGCATCTGGAAGGGACAGATTTTCTGGTCGGCGGCCGATTTACCGCCGCGGATATCAACACGGCAGAATGTGTGCGCTATGCGCAGGGCCATCCCACCTTGGTGGGCG
>JAPLPK010000176.1 GCA_026400275.1 Burkholderiales bacterium | reverse complement strand
CAAAAAAGCCTCCTTCGGGAGGCTTTTTTGCGTGTGTATGGCATATATCTCGGGCTAGGTCGGTGCGTGTAATCTGCGAAAATCATGTAATGAATCCAAGTCTGAACGCTGACCCCGCCGAACTGGCGAAATTTTCTGAATTAGCCCATCGTTGGTGGGATAAGGACAGCGAGTTCCGTCCCTTGCACCAGATCAACCCGTTGCGCCTGGCGTGGATGGACGGCCTGGCCTCGTTCCAGGGCAAGCGGGTATTGGATATCGGTTGTGGCGGAGGCATATTGACAGACTCCATTGCCAGAGCCGGGGCGGATGCCATAGGCATCGACCTGTCGAGTAAAGCCCTTAAGGTGGCACAGTTGCACGCTCTGGAGTCAGGTACACCGCGAGTGCAATACAGGGAAATCAGCGCTGAAGATATGGCTGCGGAGCAAGTGGGCAGTTTTGATGTGGTGACATGTATGGAAATGCTGGAGCATGTGCCAGACCCCGCCTCGGTTGTGCGGGCCTGTTCGACCTTGGTTAAGCCAGGTGGCTGGGTGTTTTTTTCCACCATCCACCGCAGTGCAAAGTCTTTTCTGATGGCTATCGTGGGTGCCGAGTATGTCCTCAACATGTTGCCCCGTGGCACGCACGAATACGCCAAAATGATCCGCCCCAGCGAGCTCGCAGCCTATTGCCGTGCAGCGGACCTGGCACTAAGCAATACCTGTGGATTGGAGTTCAACCCAGTAACCCAGCGTTACGCCTTGAGCGGAGACACCAGCGTGAACTATATGTTCGCGACGCAAAAGTTATGACTTCTTCGTCTGGGACCCAATTTCAGAATGTCCGGGCGATTTTGTTCGACCTGGACGGTACCTTGGTGGACAGCGCACCAGACCTTGCTGCAGCGGCGGACAAGATGCGTACCGATCGTGGCCTTTCCTCTTATCCGGCGGAGCGTTATCGGCCCATGGTTGGCGCGGGTGCACGAGGCATGCTCGGTATTGCATTCGGTATGCAGCCAGACCATTCCGACTACGCGCTGATGCGAGAAGAGTTTTTCAGCAATTATGAACAGCGCTTGACGCTTCAAACCTATGCGTTTGATGGCATACCGGCTTTGTTGCAGGAACTTGCTGGGCGGCGACTGGCCTGGGGCGTGGTTACCAATAAATCAGAGCGATTCGCGATTCCCTTGACCCAGGCAATGCCGATTTTTGCGTCTGCAGGTGCGGTTGTGGGTGGGGATTCGACGCCTCACGCCAAACCCCATCCCGAGCCCTTGTTCGAGGCAGCGCGTCGCTTGGGGGTTGCCCCCGCGCGCTGTGTGTATGTGGGGGACGATGAGCGCGATATTGTTGCCGGCTTGGCTGCGGGCATGTACACCGTGGCGGCAGCGTATGGCTACTTAGGAAGCAATGCAGATATTGCTCAGTGGGGTGCGCACCAGGTTATTCATGCGCCGGAAGAGTTGTTGCAATGGCTGCCGAATGCGCAGGCATGATTCGTCGTTTAAAATAGGCTGATTGGGGCTGCACTGGTTTCGACGTGGGTTCGGACGCGCAGCAGGGCATGTCGAGGTTCTGTCACCTCGTAAAACAGCAGAAAAAACCTAACTGCAAACGACGAACGTTTCGCACTCGCCGCTTAATTGCGCGTGAGCCTCGCAACAGCAAGCCAATAGGCTGGGCAAGGGTTGTAATGCCGCAAGGTATTGCAGTCCAGGCTGCGGGGTAATTTCATTTGGCTGGGAGCGCGCTGGGTAACTTAGTGCACTTCGAGAAAATAGGTTACTGGCGTTTTGCATAGCGTGCCACTGCGCGATGCAAAAGGCGAGACTTAAACCAGATGGCTACACATGTAGAACTGTTCGAAGAAGGCTTGCGGACGGGGGTTCAAATCCCCCCGGCTCCACCATATTGACATCCAAGGCCGTTTGCTGGCTTCCGGCAAACGGCCTTTTCATTTGCGTTACTGCTTGGCAAGCGCTTTTGGCGGCCTATCTGCTTGTTTATGCTGCCATAGAATTTGCCGCATGTTTACATTCCTCCGGCTTGCGGCTATCGATGCCTGATGTGCTATTTGGCCTCTGGGCGTTTGGGTATGCCGTCTGGAGTGCTGCGCCGCGCATAGGCTGGGCCATGTTGCTGCTGTATGGGGTGCTGGCAATTGCAAGTGTGGGTGTGGGCTTGAGCTCTGCGCGGCAGAGTGCTTTGCGTCAGCAGATCAATGCGTGGTGGCGGATATTTCCCGTGGTCAGTGTGAGTCTGCTGTTGTATCCGTGGGGGCCGGGTGTGCTGTTTTTGCTGATTGCCGGCTTGGCCATGCGTGAACTGGGCATGCATTACCTCGGGCCGGCCCAGTCTTTCTACGCGGCATGTGCCATGGTGCTGGTGCTGCAAACGTTGCTGGCAATGTATGACCCGGGTTGGGCCTGCAATGTATTGCTGGGAATGCTGTTGTTGCAGGCCTTGGCTTTCTGCGTCTACCGCAGAACTTCTTGGATGCTGGTCCTGCTGTTTGTGTGGCTGTGTGCAGGTATGAGTTTTTTGCCGCGGCTGCTGCATATGACGTCGTCTGCAGGCGTCAACCTAGCCTGGCTTTTCTACCTCTTTGTTCTGACGGCCCTGAATGACATTGCGCAGTTTGTGTGCGGAAAATGTTGGGGACGGCACAAGGTTGCGGCCCGCATCAGCCCGAACAAGACTTGGCAGGGACTATTGGGTGGTGTGCTGACCAGTATGGCGGTGTCGGCGCTGTTGGGTTGGTATTTGCAGCTGGCAGCCGTGCCGAAGTTGCTGGGCCTGGGCGTGTTGTTATCGTTGGCTGGTTTTGTGGGTGATATGGCCCTATCTGCCGCCAAACGCCGTTTAGGCATCAAGGACTTTTCGCAGCTGATTCCCGGCCACGGGGGTATTTTGGACCGCGTAGACAGCCTGGTATTGACCGCGCCGGCCTTGTACTGGGGCTTGACGCTGTAAGGCCTGCACCTGATCCGTTTACCGAGATATCTCTATGACCCTATTGACTGCTTCCGGCTGGACCCAACAGGAATCTGGTTTCGAAAGCTTTGACCAAACCCGCATTTTTTACCGCAGCTGGCAGCCGACGATGCCACGCGACGACGGCCCGCAGCGGGCGCTGGTGTTTCTGCACCGTGGCCATGAGCATTCGGGCCGCATCCAGCCGCTGGTAGAGCAATTTGGCTGCACCCAGGATTGGGCCTTTGCCTGGGATGCGCGCGGCCACGGGCATTCCCCTGGCGAGCGGGGCGATGCGCCTAGCTTCTACACCCTGGTGCAAGACTTCGAGGCTTTCATCCGCCACCTGCAAGCTTGCTACGGTATTGCCGCAGAAAACATGCTGATCGTGGCCAATAGCGTGGGCGCGGTGATTGCGGCCACTTGGCTGCATGACTACGCGCCCCGGGTGCGCGGTGTGGTGATGGCGGCGGCGGCTTTTGACATCAATCTGTACGTCCCTCTGGCCAAGCCCGCATTGGGCCTGGCACTGCGCTTTAGCCCAGGGCTGAGCGTGACCAGCTATATCCGCTCTGGCATGCTGACGCATTCAGCAGCCCAGGCGCAGGCCTACGATCTGGACCCGTTGATCACCCGCAACATTTCGGCGCGGGTGCTGCTGGACCTGGCCGATACAGCGCAGCGCGTGGTGGCAGACGCCCAGGCCATAGACACACCGGTGCTGATGCTGGTGGCCGACAAAGACTATGTGGTCAAGCAGGCGCCGCAGCGCCAGTTTTTTGACCGTTTGGCGTCACCCATGAAGCGCTATGTAGTCATTCCCGATTGCTACCATGCTATCTTTTATGAAGCGCAGGTCCAGGCAGAACAAGCGCTAGAGGCTAGTAAGGTATTTATTGCCGAGTGCTTCGCGAAGGACTTACCGGCCTTGGATCGCTACCATGCGGCCGACGTGCTTGGCCCCAGTGCACAGCGTTACCAGGCCTTGCAACAGGGTAGGGCTGGCAGTGCTTGGGACGACGCCTATTTTGGTTTGCAGAAGCGCATGCTGGGGAAGTTGGGGCCATGGAGCGATGGCATGCGTATCGGCTTGGAGCAGGGATTTGATTCCGGTGCCTCGCTGGACTATGTGTACCGTAACCAGGCCGGTGGGCGCTGGGGTGTGGGGCCGCTGATCGACCGGGGCTACCTGGACGCCATCGGTTGGCGCGGCATACGCCAGCGCAAGGCGCAGCTGCAGCAATTGCTGGGGGCGTTGATTGCGCAGCACCCGGCAGACCAGCCGCTGCGCATCCTGGACATTGCCGCTGGCGGTGGCCGCTATGTGCTGGAGACTGTGAAGCGCCACCAGGACCGAGAGATTGAAATCACCCTGCGCGACATGGACCCGCGCAATCTGGAGCAGGCCCTGCAGCTCGCCATGCAGCTGCAGTTGAAGAACCATATCGCCTACCAACGCCGCGATGCTTTCGATCCAGCCAGTTATCCTGCCGACGAGGCACCTTACGACATCGCTATCGTCTCCGGCCTGTATGAATTGTTCAGCGATAACGCCCGGGTGCTGCAATCCTTGCAAGGCGTAGGACAACAACTGAAAGAGGGTGGCCATCTGGTCTACACCGGCCAGCCCTGGCACCCGCAGTTACTTATGATTGCCAAGACCTTGACCAACCACCAGGGCCAGCCCTGGCAGATGCGCCCACGCCCGCAGGCGGAGATGGACGCCCTGGTTGCCAGTGCGGGCTGCCACAAGCTCCACAGCGAGGTGGGTGTCGCGGGGATTTTTACCGTGTCGGTGGCGCGCCGTGGCGCAGCGCCGAACGCAGGCGGTTAAGCAGCGTCCAGGCCAGTAGCAGCAGCACCAGGCACAGCAGACCATTCAGCCACAGCGGGCCGGCGCCTGCCGCCAGCAATAAGGCCAGCAGACTGAATGCTGCAGCACGGTCGCTCTTGCCCATAGGTCCATCAAAGCCGCGCGCCGCCCCGACCTGCAGCGCCAGCACGCCGGAAAATTCCACCAGCAGTGCGGCCAACGCGGCCAGCACCACCAGGGGCGCGTAGATGCCGGACGCGAAGGCAAAAGGCAGCACCAGGGCCGCGTCGGACACCTGGTCGGCGATCTCGTTCAGCAGCGCTCCCAGGCGTGTTTTTTGCCCGGTGGCCTGGGCCAGCATGCCGTCGATGGCGTTCAAGCCCATGCGCAGCAGCATGAACATGGGCAGCCCGACCCACAGCCGCATGTCTTGCGGCCACAGCAGCAGCGCCGCGCCGTACAGCAGCGACAACACCATGGCCAGCAGCGTGATCTGGTTAGGCGTAACCCCCGCGCGTGCCAGCCAGGACAGGCTAGGGCGCAGCAGTTGTTGAAAACGGGGTTTGAGTTGGTAGATGGAAATGCGCATGGTGTCTATTGTGTACAGGCGCTGGCAATCTGCAGGCAACGGCGGTAGCCCATGGCGCAATGCAGATACACCGGGCGACCGGCATCGGTCTCGCGGCGCACGGCCGCCACGATCTGTTGCACTGTATCCGCTGGCGGTAGCACGATGTCCAGCAGCGCAAAGTGTTGATAGGCCTGGGTGCGGAGTGCCTTGGTTTCCGGTAGCTCGTTGGCCAAGTCGATGATGCTGCAGTTGGGCGGCAACAGCCTCGCTTCGGCGCTCGTCAGGCGCCGCCCAATCCACAGTTGTGGGCTGATCTGCCGCAATGGGGCGCAATTTCGGTCGCGCCACCTGACTGCTAGCCACGTCAGCCGGTAGCCCAGCAGATAGGGTGCGTAAACGCACCACACCCACCAAGGGAATTGGCCTTGCCGCTTGTGCAGAAAGCCCTGGTGGCGTCGTGCATAGGCCAGGCTGACCAGGCCCAGACTCGGCACCAGATACAGCGTGGCGCACAGCGGCAAGGCGTAGCGCCCCAGCACCAATGCGATGCAGGCCGCGACAAAGTAATACAGCCCCACAAATGGTTCGCTGCGGCCCGGTGGAACGCAGGTAATACACACCCCGCCCAGCAGCAGGCCGCCGGCCACATCGAGCAGATGGTGCTGGTAGGTGAACAAGGTGGATACGGCCGTCAACACCAGCCAGCCGCCCAGCGCCATGCGTACCCACAGGCTGGTCAGCTGCGGGTGCAACGATGCCCAGAACAGCAGGCAATAGGCAACATGCAAGGACGGTAGCTGGTTGTACGGGCGGTCTACTAGCTCCAGCCCCTGGAATAGGGTGGCCAGCACAGGCGATGTGACCATGGGCCGTGGCCAGCCGAACTGCAGCGGCAGCAGCGCAAAGACGGCCCCGGCCACGGCGGTGGCCAGCAGCAGACGCTGGCTCAGCACGCGCAAGGCATCTGGGCTGCGCACCAGGAAAAACGCCGCGCAGAAGAACAGCCCGCTGCTGGCGTAGGGCAGCACCATCCAGGGCAGAAACGGGATATGTGCGTCCCAAGCCAGTGCCACATTACGCACCGTAAGCTGTTGTTGGGCCCATGCATTGGCAAGCACGTAGCACAGCAAAAACGCCAGGCTGTTGAGCCCCAGGTGGGTTAGCCGCTGCTGCCATGTCACCCCGTTCACACACGCCATTCGCAGCCTTCTTTTGTTGCCCATCATGCCTAGGAGCCTTTCGGACTTGGGGAACGTCGGCTGCAAACCGACCGCAGCGGTCCATTTTTCACCGTCTTTTTGCCCCATAGCGGAGCTATGCGGCTGCAAAGTCGGCAAAAACTGTCCTCGCTGGGGCCGATTTTCGCTTTCGACGCCCCAAGCCCGACAGGCTCCTAAGTTATCTTAGCGGCATGAACCAGTCCCCAAAGCCCCCAAAGTACCAACGCTGCATGGTGTTCGCCGGAGGTGGTTTCCGTTTTGGCATCTATCTCGGCATGTATGCGGCAGCCCGCGATGCTGGGCGCCAGCCCGATCTGCTGCTGGCCAGCTGTGGCGGCGCGATTGCGGCAGCCATCATCCAGGCGCTGCCTGATGACGCGCAGCGCAAGGCCTGGCTGAGCTCGCCACAGATGTATGCCTTCTGGGCCAGCCTGCAGCCGGCGCGGCAAGCCACACTGACCGGCACGCTGGCCCGAGCGCTGCGGCGCAAACTGGTGGCGTGCCGCGTGCCGCGCATTCCTAACCTGTTCCAGGACTATTTGTTCGAGGTTCCGCCGCAGCTGCCCTTGCCGCCCGCAGCCGCCCAATCCGAGGTAGCTGTGGCCACCATGGGCGGCAAGCTGCTGTTTGGCCCCGACGAGGTGCTGCAGCCCCGTGGTGAGCGCAAGCTGTTCGCCCAAACGGTGCTCTGCGAGCCGCGTGCAGCAGCCTTGCTGCAAGGCATGGATTCCCCGTTTGCCAACCCGCGCTGGGGCGCGCATGCGATTGCCGATCAGCTCTATACCGACAGCAGCATTGGCGTGGAGGAGGCGGCCCGCCTGTCCATTACCGACTTTTATTACTTCCCCTGCCACCGCCACGGCGACGACCACTACATCGGCGGCGTGGTGGACCTGTTCCCCATCGAGGTGGCGCACCGACTGGCCCACGAGGTGATGATCGAATTCAAGGAGTCGTTCGACCAGACCTTTTCCATCCCGGCCTGGCGCGAGGTGCTGGGCCTGGACGGCAACCAGCGCCTGCGCCAGGTCAACGGGCAGCATGCCGACGTGTGGTTCGATACCTCCGACGTGTCGCGTGCGCTGCCCCGGCAGCAGGTACACAAAAAGCTGGACTGGCTGCGCAACCGTATCGTGCTGGCCCTGCCCGATAGCCATGCCACCTATGCGGAGTATGTGGACGCGCAATGGCAGTATGGCTACCAGCGCGGTATGGAGGCATTTCAGCGGCCCGTGCCCAGCGACAAGACCCGCATGCGCCAGGTGGACCGCTACAACCAGGCTGAGCCATGCGCGTCCTGATACTGGGCGGTACCAGCGGTATCGGTCTGGCGCTGGCGCGGCACTACCTGCAGCGGGGCGACACGGTGGCCGTGGCCGGCCGCGACCTGGCGCGATTGCCCGCCGACCTGGGCGCGGGTGCAGCGCAGCTGCAGGCGTATGCGCTGGACGTCACCGATGCGCCAGCACTGGCTCGTGTTGTGCAGCAATTCTCCGTGCCGGGCCTGGACCTGCTTATCGTGGCCGCAGGCTTTTACTTCAACACCCGGCACCATCCGCTGGATGCCAGCACCACCTTGCGCATGCTGCGGACCAACGTGGGCGGCATGGAGCAGGCGTTTGGCCTGGCGGCAGAAACCATGTTGGCCCAGCAGTCGGGCCAGCTGGTGGCGATAGCATCAGTGGCTGGCTTGCTGCACGACTATCCGGGTGCGTCGCTGTACAGCGCCACCAAGCGCAGCGTGCTCAGCCTGTGCGCCGCCTACCGTACCGCCCTGCAGCCCTTTGGCATTGCAGTCACGGCCATTGTTCCGGGCTATGTGGATACGGCTCAACTGCGTGCACTGAACCAGGGAGACGCCAGCCACAAGCCTTTCATCTTGTCCGAAGCGCAGGCCGTGGCACAGATCACCCAGGCCATCCGGCTGCGCGAGGCGGTGCGGGTGTTCCCGTGGCAAATGCGCTGGCTGGTGGCTCTGCTGAACTGTTTGCCGGCGTGGCTGCTGGCGCTGCGCCGCTGACGCTGCCCAGCCGGGGAGTAAACTCCCCACCCCCTTCTAGACGTCTTGCAGACGCAACTCCATGCCCTTTGCTTCCTTGGGACTAGCTCCCGCCTTGCTGCGCGCTGTGCGCGAACAGGGCTTCTCTGCGCCCACGGCGATCCAGACCTCGGCCATCCCAGCCATCGCCCGTGGGGCCGATGTATGGGCTGCTGCGCCCACTGGCTCCGGCAAGACCGCCGCATTTGCCTTGCCCCTGCTGCAACGCCTGCAGGCAGCCGGACATCTGCAGGGCAAGCGCCGCAGCCGCGTGCTGGTACTGGTGCCCACGCGCGAGCTGGCGGCCCAGGTGGGCGAGGTGTTTCGTGGCCTGGCCCAGCACCTGCCGCAGCCGCTGAAAATTGCGGTGATCTTTGGCGGTGTGTCCATCAACCCCCAGATGATGGGTTTGCGCGGTGGTGCCGACATCGTGGTAGCCACGCCCGGCCGCCTGCTCGATCTGGTAGACCACAACGCCCTGCAGCTGTCGGCCGTGGCCTCTTTGGTGCTGGACGAGGCGGACCGTCTGCTGGACCTGGGTTTTAGCGAAGAGCTGGCCCGCGTGCTCACCCTGCTGCCCGAACAGCGGCAAAACCTGCTGTTTTCTGCCACCTTCCCACCCGCCATCGAGGCCCTGGCAGCGCAACTGTTGCGTGACCCGGTGCGTATCGAGATGGCTGCGGCTCCGACCACCGAGGCGGCCACGCCCGCAATTGCCCAGCGTGCCATTGCGGTGGATGCCAGCCGCCGTACCCAGCTGCTGCGCCATCTGGTGCAAAGCCAGGGCTGGCAGCGTGTCATGGCCTTTGTGGCAACCAAGTTTGCCGCCGAGGTGGTGGCCGACAAGCTACGCAAGGCCGGCATTCTGGCTGAGCCCTTCCACGGCCAGCTAAGCCAGGGCAAACGCACCCAGGTGCTGGACGACTTCAAGGCCGGGCGCGTGCATGTGGTGGTTGCCACCGACTTGGCGGCGCGCGGCATCGATATTTCAGACTTGCCAGTGGTGGTCAACTACGACCTGCCGCGTTCTGCTGTGGACTACGTGCACCGTATTGGCCGCACCGGGCGGGCCGGCGCCAGCGGCGAGGCCTACAGCTTCATCACCGCCGACAGCGCAGCCCATTTCGCCCTGATCGAAAAGCGCCAGGGCCTGAGCCTGCCGCGCGAAGAGGTGGCGGGTTTTGAACCGGTGGAGTTGCCCCTGCCGCCGGTTGCCAGCGCGGCCAATGCCAACGGTGGCATCAAGGGCAAGCGCCCAAGCAAAAAGGACAAGCTGCGGGCGGCAGCCGCACAGTCTTCCGGCATATAGAAAATGCTCATCTTGCGCAGATGCCATCTGCGCTAGAAGCTATCAAATGTATAGCTTTTGAGCCGACCCATCCTGTGCACATATGGGAGCCGCCAGAGCATTGCTGGCATATATTTCTAGCATTTCGCAGGCCTTGCATGTAAGCGGGTGTAAATTGCCGCAGAATTCGGCTTTTACATTGCGAGTTGCCCCCCAAAAGGCTGAGCGTACCGCGCTTACCGCGCATGCCGCATACACCGCCCACACACAATGGCGGTGTACTGCCCACTGTGCTCTGCGGGCCTGGCGGCCTGCTTTTTTTGACGCCCTTACGTATAACCCCAAAGAGAGACGCTGCCATGCCAAGCTTTATTAAGAACCTGTCCATTGCCAAGCGCCTGGGTCTGGGTTTCGCCGTGGTGCTGATCATGTCCTTGATCAGTATCTTGGTCGGTCTTTCTAGGTTGAATGCTGTTGCGCAGGCTACGCAGAGTATGGTGGAGGAGCCACTCACGACAGAGCGTCTT
>JAPLPK010000141.1:19204-26268 GCA_026400275.1 Burkholderiales bacterium | reverse complement strand
GACGATGCCCCAGTGGTCGAGGATGAGGGCGTTGGTCAGCACGCAGTCCACGGCACCTTCAGCTCTGGTGCGCTGGCTTTGCGCCATGCCGTCGCGGATGGTCTTGCCGCCGCCGAACTTCACTTCCTCACCATAGGCGCCGGCGCCCAGGGTGTAGTCTTTCTCGACCTCGATCAGCAGATCGGTATCTGCCAGGCGTACCCGGTCGCCGGTGGTGGGGCCAAAAATCTCGGCGTAAGCGCGTTTACCTATCGTTGCCATCAGAGTTTTCCTTGCGTGAGGCCGCGAAAGCCGTAAACCACCCGTTCACCCGCGAAATCCACCAGCTCCACTGTGCGTTGCTGGCCGGGCTCGAAGCGCACGGCGCTGCCGGAGGCGATGTTCAGCCGCATGCCCTGGGCGGCTGCGCGGTCAAAGCCTAGCGCGCCATTGGTTTCGGCAAAGTGGTAGTGTGAGCCGACCTGGATCGGCCGGTCGGCCGTGTTGTTGACCACCAGGGTTACCGTGCGGCGCCCGGTGTTCAGGGCATGCTCGCCCGCGTCTATTAGGAGTTCGCCTGGGGTCATGGCCAATACCTCTTAAACCAGTTGCAGCAGAAATGCGCCGCCCAGCAGCGTGACCAGACCGCCGATGGCGCGCGGCCACCAGGTGCTATGCGCGCGCATCGCCAGGCCGATACCCACGCCCGCTAGGTGCAAGCCGGCGGTAGCCACCAGCATGCCCACCAGCGGTAGCCAGCCGTTGTCGCCGCCGGCCAGTTCGGTGCCGTGCGCCACGCCGTGGAACACAGCGAATGTGCCAACTACGCCAGCGGCCAGCGCGGCCGGCAGCTTGGCTTGGGTCGCCACCAGCAGGCCCAGCACCAGCAGCGACGCGGCAATCATGGGCTCTACGGCCGGCAGCGCCAGCCCGCCCAGGCCCAGCAGCGCGCCCACCAGCAGCATGCCGGCGAAGGCGATGGGCGCCAGCCAGACGCGGCGCGCCGTCATGGCGCTCCATAGGCCCACCGCCACCATGGCCGCCATATGGTCCATGCCGGTCAGCGGGTGCACCAGCCCGTCCAGGAATGAATGGTGGACTCCGGCATCTGTACCTAAATGGGCGCTGGCGCCCGTAGATACTGCGGCAGAAGCTATCAAAACAATAGTGCGTAGGGAGGGCGTGCGCATGGTGTGGGCGTCCGGTGGGTTAAACGGTGGTTAAACAATGGGTTGGTGCACTGTGACGAGCTTGGTGCCGTCGGGGAAGGTGGCCTCGACCTGGATGTCGGGGATCATCTCGGCGATGCCGTCCATCACGTCGGCGCGGCTCAGCACGGTACGGCCCTCGCTCATCAGCTGGGCTACGCTTTTGCCGTCGCGCGCACCTTCCATCACGGCGGCACTGATGAAGGCAATGGCTTCGGGGTAGTTCAGCTTCAGGCCGCGCGCCTTGCGCCGCTCGGCCAGCAGGGCGGCGGTGAAGATCAGCAGCTTGTCTTTTTCACGGGGTGTCAGTTCCATTTCGTTTCACTCAAGTATTGGCTCGTGCGGCCGCCATAGGCTGGCCGAACACGGGGCGTTGGTTCTGAAGGGGCTCGGTGTGCGAAAGTTGCTTCGGATTATTAGGCAAGTATCTAGCAATCCCTGTGCCCTGGCGTACGCCATTGGGCGCATTGCGGGCGGTGCGCATGGCCTGAAAGCTGCGTGGGTCCACGGGTGCAAGAAGCAGAACACATTCCTTTGAACGACGCGCCACAGCATGTGGTGAAGGTCCGGCGCGACTACAACAGCTGGGTGGCACGCGAGACGCTGGAAGACTACGCCCTGCGCTTTGCCCCGCAGCGCTTCCGCAAATGGTCTGAATGGCGGGTGGCCAACACGGCTTTTGGCGCGGCATCTTTCCTGATTCTGGAGGCCGTGGGCGCCACGCTGCTGGTGCAGTACGGCTTTGTGAACGCCTTCTGGGCCATCCTGGCCACGGGGCTGATCATCTTCATGGCGGGCCTGCCCATCAGCATTTACGCGGCGCGCTTTGGGGTGGATATGGACCTGCTGACGCGGGGGGCGGGCTTTGGCTATATCGGCTCCACGCTGACCTCGCTGATCTACGCGTCGTTTACCTTCATCTTCTTTGCGCTGGAGGCGGCCGTCATGGCCTATGCGCTGGAGCTGGCGCTGGGCATTCCGCCGCGCTGGGGCTACCTGGTGTGCGCGCTGGTGGTAATACCGCTGGTGACGCACGGGGTGTCGGCCATCAGCCGGCTGCAGGTCTGGACGCAGCCACTGTGGCTGGCGCTGCTGGTGGTGCCGTTTGCCTATGTGTGGATGCGCGAGCCGGGCGTTTTTGGTGCGGTTGCGCACTATGCTGGTGTTTCCGGCCAGGGTGAGGGGTTTAATTTGCTCTCATTTGGTGCATCTCTCACCGTGGGCATTGCCCTGATCACCCAAATGGGGGAGCAGGCCGACTACCTGCGCTTCATGCCGGCGCAGACCGCCGCCAACCGGGGGCGCTGGTGGCTGGGCGTGCTGGCCGGCGGGCCGGGCTGGGTGCTGCTGGGCATGGTGAAGATGCTGGGCGGAGCGCTGCTGGCCTATTTGGCCATCACCCATATGGTGCCGCCCGAGCGCGCGGTGGACCCGAACCAGATGTACCTGGCCGCCTACGAATATGTGTTCCCGCAATACGGCTGGGCGGTGGCGGTGACGGCGGCCTTCGTGGTGCTGTCGCAGCTGAAGATCAACGTCACCAACGCTTACGCAGGCTCGCTGGCCTGGTCCAACTTTTTCTCGCGCATCACGCACAGCCACCCGGGCCGGGTGGTGTGGGTGGTGTTCAACACGCTGATTGCCTTCATGCTGATGGAGATGAATGTGTTTGAGGCGCTGGGCGACGTGCTGGGCCTGTACTCCAACCTGGCCATTGCCTGGATGATGACGGTGGTGGCCGACCTGGTCATCAACAAGCCGCTGGGCCTGTCGCCCCCGGGCATTGAATTCAAGCGCGCTTATCTGTACGACATCAACCCTGTCGGTGTGGGTTCCATGGCCTTGGCGTCCATGCTGTCTATGGTGGCGTATATGGGGCTGCTGGGGCCGCTGGCGCATGCGTTTTCGGCGCTGATCGCCTTGGGCACGGCGCTGGTGGCCTCGCCCATCCTGGCCTGGTGGACCAAGGGCCGCTACTACATCGCACGCGGCCCGCAGTCGGACTGGACCGGTGTGGCCCCCAGGCTTGCCACTTCGTGTGCTGCGCTGCCCCCCGAGGGGGTCGCGTCGCGCTTGGGGCGGCCCGGCGCTGCGACGAGCGTGGCCGCTGCGACAGAAGCCACGGGCAGCTACCAGCGCCTGAAGGTGCAGCGCTGCGTGATCTGCGAGCGCGAATACGAGTCGCCCGACATGGCCCACTGCCCGGCCTACCAGGGCAGTATCTGCTCGCTGTGCTGCACGCTGGATGCGCGCTGTGGCGATTTGTGCAAACCGCAGGCCAGCCTGTCGGTGCAGTGGGCGGCGGCGCTGCGCTGGCTGCTGCCGCAGCGCATATGGCCTTACCTGGACACCGGCCTGGCGCACTTCATTTTGCTGATGCTGGTGGTGGTGCCGGTGCTGGCCACCTTGTTCGGCTTGCTATATTTTCAAGAGCTGCGTGCGCTGGTAGATACTGCGCTGGAGGCTGATTTTGATCCTAGCCTAGCGCTGCGCTCCGGCTTCGTCAAAGCCTATATGGCGCTGATCGTCACGGCCGGCATCGTGGCCTGGTGGCTGGTGCTGGCGCACAAAAGCCGGCAGGTGGCGCAAGAGGAGTCGAACCGCCAGACGCACCTGCTGCAGCGCGAAATCGCCCTGCACCAGCAGACCGATCGGGCCTTGCAAGAGGCCAAGCTGGTGGCCGAGCAGGCCCGGCAGATCGCCGAGCAAGCCAAGCGCGCGGCCGACCAGGCCAACCAGGCCAAGAGCCGCTACATCAGCGCCATCAGCCACGAGCTACGCACCCCGCTGAACAGCATTCTGGGCTACGCCCAGCTGATGGGCGAAGACGCCAGCGTGCCGCCGCACCGGCAGCAGGCGGTCAGCGTCATCCGGCGTGGTGGCGAGCATCTGCTGTCGCTGATCGAAGGCACGCTGGACATCGCCCGCATCGAGTCCGGCAAGCTGACCCTGACCACCAAGCCCATGCCGTTCGCCGACCTGCTGCACGAGATGGGCGATATGTTCGAACCCCAGGCACGCGCCAAGGGCCTGGCTTTCCACTTCGACCCGCAAGGCGTGCTGCCCGAGCAGGTGCGCGCCGACGAAAAGCGGCTGCGCCAGATCCTCATCAACCTGCTGGGCAATGCCATCAAGTTCACCGCCAGCGGCCATGTGCGCCTGCGCGTGCGCTATGCGCTGGAGATGGCGGTGATCGACATCGAAGACACGGGCCCCGGCCTGAGCGCCGACGAGCTGGAGCGCATCTTCGAGCCGTTTGCGCGCGGCACCTCGTCCGTGCCTGCCAACCCGGGCGCGCCCGGCGCCGGCCTGGGCCTGACCATCGCCAAGATGCTGACCGACCTGATGGGCGGCGAGATGACCGTCACCAGCACGCCGGGGCAGGGCGCCGTGTTCCGCGTTAAGCTGTTTCTGCCCGAGATACGCGGTGGTGACGCCAAAGCCCTGTCGCCCGCCACCCCGCGTGTGCGCCGCGCCTACCTGGGGCCGCGCCGCAAGCTGCTGGTGGTGGATAACGAGGAGCCCGACCGTGAGCTGCTGGTGCAGCTGCTGCAGCCCCTGGGCTTCGAGGTGCGTACCGCCGCCAGCGGCCACGACGCGCTGGACCTGCTGGCCGCCGGCTACGGCCCGGATGCGGTGCTGATGGACCTGGCCATGCCCGGCATCGACGGCTGGGAAACCATACGCAGAATACGTACCCCCACGCTCGTCACTGATGTGTACTCGCTGCCCCCCGAGGGGGCTGTCCCGCCTTGGGGCGGCCTGGCGGCGGGACGCGTGGACGGTCATGCCGCGATCCACATTGCCGTGGTATCTGCCAACGCCTTCGACAAGGGGCTGGACAACGACGTGGGCATCCGGGGCGAAGACTTCATCACCAAGCCGGTTCGCCACAGTGAGCTGCTGGACTGGCTGGAGCGCCGCCTGGGCCTGCAGTGGACAGACGCAGCCGCCGTAACAGCTGCACCCGCCGCGCCCCAGCCGCCACCCGCCCGTGTCTGGCCCGATGCAGCCAGCCTGCAGGCTTTGCGCGAGGTGGCCGAACTCGGCTTCTACCGGGGTATCCTCAACCAACTGGCGGCGCTGGACGCCGCCCAGCCAGCATGCCGGGGCCTGGTGCAGGAAGTGCGCGCCCTGGCCCAACAATTCCAGTTTGAAGCTATAGGCCAGTTGCTGGCCCAGGCCCCTGATGTCGCCCATGTCCGCTAAGCCTGTGATTTCCGCCCCCCTTGGCTCAACTTTGGACCGCCGCAACAGCGATCTGGTGCTGATCGTGGACGACGTGCCCGACAACCTGGCCGTGCTGCACGACGCGCTGGACGAGTCCGGCTACACCGTGCTGGTGGCTACGCGGGGCGAGGCCGCCTTGCAGCGCGCCGCCCAGGCCCTGCCCGACATCGTGCTGCTGGACGCCATGATGCCCGGCATGGACGGCTTCGAGGTGGCGCGCCGGCTGAAGGCCAACCCGGCCACGGCCCATATCCCCATCATCTTCATGACCGGCCTGACCGAGACCGAGCACCTGGTGGCCGCGCTGGATGCGGGCGGGGTGGACTACGTCACCAAGCCCATCAAGCCCAAAGAGGTGCTGGCCCGCATGAATGTGCATCTGCAAGGCGCCCGCCAGGCGCGCCAGCAGGTGCACCAGGCCGGCCAGGCCCGCAATGCGCTGGACGCCTTTGGCTACGCCAGCATCACCGTGCGCGCTAGCGACGGCAAGCTGATGTGGCAGACCGCGCTAGCCCGCGACCTGCTGCTGGACTACTTTGGCACCAGCGCGCCCCCTTTTCACCATTTCGCCCCCCAGCCGGTGGTGAACTGGCTGCAGCAGCAACTACCTGAACTGGGGAAGCTGGCCCAGCAGCAGATCGAGCCGCCGCGCCTGAGCGTTGAAAAAGGCGCGCGCCGCCTCAGCTTTCGCCTGCACCAGCAAACCGGCGACAGCGAGGGCGGCGGCGATTGGCTGATCGTGATGCGCGAGGTGTCTGACGCCGCCGTGATCGAGGCCATGAGCCTGAGCTTCAAGCTCACTGGCCGCGAGGCCGAGGTGTTGTACTGGGTGGTCAAGGGCAAGACCAACCGCGACATTGGCGAGATCCTGGGCAGCAGCCCGGCCACGGTGAAAAAGCACCTGGAGCGGGTCTACGTGAAGATGGGGGTCGAGACCCGTACCGCCGCCGCCGGCATGGCCATGACCAAAATCCGCCAGCTGCACCCGCAGTTTGAGGGCTAGGATTTCAAGCGTTAATGGCATCTAGCGCATATAGATAATGCGCTAGATGCTATTAAAAAAGTAGCGTGATGTGGCTTTTGCGGCGGATCGGCTTTGAAGGCCGTTAGAAACTAGCCCATTCGTCGTCACCGCCTGCTGGGCTGGTGTTGGCAGCAGCCGTGTTGAGTCGGGGTGTCGGGGCCTTGGCCTTTTTGAGCACGGGCCTTAAGACGCTCCGCGCATCTTTTACCTTCGGCAGCACTTTGTGAACCTGGTGGTTTGCATGGACAGGCGCGCTAGGCGCAAAGGCTGTTGCGCTTCCATCAATTTTGAAAATCGCCACGGCGTGCAGCAGCTCATCTGCCTGCTTACTCAGGCTGCTGGCGGCTGCCGTGCTTTGTTCCACCAGCGCCGCGTTTTGCTGCGTAGTTTGGTCCATTTGGGTGACGGCTTCGCCCACTTGGGCTACGCCCAGAGCTTGCTCGTTGCTGGCGGCGCTGACTTCGCCAATGATGTCGGCCACCCGGCGGATCGCAGACACCACTTCCGTCATGGTGCTACCCGCCTTGGCCACCAGCGTCGTGCCTTGGTCTACTTGGCTTACGCTGTTGTCGATCAACGCCTTGATTTCTTTGGCCGCGGTGGCGCTGCGTTGGGCCAGGCTG
>JAPLPK010000141.1:0-19185 GCA_026400275.1 Burkholderiales bacterium | reverse complement strand
CTCGCTGGCGACCACGGCAAACCCACGGCCTTGCTCGCCTGCGCGGGCGGCTTCCACTGCGGCGTTCAGCGCCAGGATATTGGTCTGGAAAGCAATGCCGTCGATCACGCTGATGATGTCCGCAATCTTCTTCGAGCTGTCGTTAATTCCCTTCATGGTGTCTACCACCTGGCTCACCACATCGCCGCCTTCCATTGCGACGGTAGATGCATTCACCGCGAGCTGGTTGGCCTGGCGCGCGTTGTCTGCGTTGTGTTTCACGGTGCTGGACAACTCTTCCATCGAGGCGGCTGTCTCTTCTAAGGCACTGGCTTGTTGCTCGGTGCGGCTGGACAGGTCGCTATTGCCTTGGGCGATTTCGGCACTGGCGGTGGCCACGCTGTCGGAACCCTGCCGAACAGTGGACACCACTCTGGTCAGGCCCTCCTGCATGCCCTGGAGGGCCTGCAGCAATTTGCCGGTTTCGTTCTGTGTGTTGGACTCGATGCGTACGCTCAGGTCGCCTGCGGCCACGCGCTCAATCGCATTGACTGCTACAGCCAGCGGCTGGGTAATGGCTCGTATCAGCCAGGCGCCAATGGCCAGCGCCAACGCTACGCCACCAATGCTGCAGGCCAGCAGCACCATGCGGGCATTGGCGTAGTCGGCATCGGCCATGACCACACTCTCTGCGCCGCTCTTGGTGCTAAATACTTGGTACTTGTTTGTCGCTGCGATCAAGGCGGCTAGCAGGGGGCGGCAGTCCTTGTTCATCTTGGCGATGGCGGCTTCTTTGTCTCCTGCCAGGGCGAGCTTCACGATGTCCAGCGCCACAGGGCCGTACAGCGCTTCTACCCTGTTGATTTCTTCAATCAGGCCGCGCTCTTCTGCAGTGGCATTGACGTCTGCTTTGAGCGTGTCGTTCAGCTTGCGCAGTGATTCTTGCGTGTCCTGGTGCGCCTGCAATACGGCGCTCTTTTCGGTGGCCATGTCTTCCGGCGAGGTCACCAGCACCAGGTTACGGGCTGCAATTGCGCGCCGGTTCACCGAACCCGCAATGGCGCTAGCTAAATTCTGTTGCGCGATGATGACCTGGTTGTATTCGGTAAGGTTGTCGCCGATGCGGCCCAATGCGCGTAAACCGATCAGGCACACGGCCAACACCAGCAGGGCCATCAGGCCAAACGCAATACCTAGAAGCCCTTTGAATGTGAATTTGTTTAAGCTCATTTGAATGACTCCTTTTTTCAATACAAACTAGGCGGTGTGGCCGTTAAGGAAATATTTGCGCTTAAATTTAAAGCCTAGTTTCACGCAATTCGCTAGGTAGCTGTTTGGTATTTTTTCGGGTAAATCAACGCTTGACGGAAACTTCCCCATTTTTGGGTAAGAAATGGTGGACTCACACTGCGCCGTAAGTTGCATAAGTTGGTGTTCTGAGATGGGGGACCATTTGGGGCAGTAGTAGAGCAAGCCGTTCTCTGCGTGAATGTGATTGGTTGAAGGACGCTATAGATTGCATCGTTCCATATGAGGTGGCCTATTAATTCGGTGCAAATAAGGCACCGCTGGCGCATATAGATATTGCGCTAGATGCTATTAAATACGTAGCTATTTGCGTCATGTTCAGTTTTGAGCAGCTGTTTTAGAAACTAGCCCAGTCGTCGTTGCCCGTGTTGGCGACTGCTGTGCTGACGCGCTTGGTTTTTGGGGCCGTAGGTTTGGCGCGGTTAAGCGCGGGTAGCACCACATTGGGGGCCCGGTTTGGCGTACCGTGTTCTGCGTGTTCCAGTTTGCGCGCTGGCTGGGGTGCAGCGTAGGCGAGCTTGGTTGCGTTGCCGTTGATCGTGAAGACGGCCACGGACTGCAGCAGGTCTTCGGCCTGCTTGCTCAGGCTGTCTGCCGCTGCTGCGCTTTCTTCCACCAAAGCAGCGTTCTGTTGGGTCACTTGGTCCATCTGGGCGACTGCCTCGTTGACCTGCGTCACGCCCAGGCTTTGTTCGTTGCTGGCGGCGCTGACTTCGCCAATGATGTCGGCTACACGGCGGATCGCAGACACCACCTCGGTCATGGTGTCGCCAGCCTTGGCCACCAAGCTGGTGCCCTGGTCTACCTGGCTCACGCTGTTGGCGATCAGCACCTTGATTTCCTTGGCGGCGGCGGCGCTAAGCTGCGCCAGGCTGCGCACTTCGCTGGCGACCACGGCAAACCCACGGCCTTGCTCGCCGGCACGGGCTGCCTCCACGGCTGCATTCAGCGCCAGGATGTTGGTTTGGAAGGCGATGCCGTCGATGACGCTGATGATGTCGGCAATCTTTTTCGAGCTGTCGTTGATGCCCTTCATGGTGTCCACCACCTGGCCCACCACTTCGCCACCGTGGACGGCCACCGTCGAAGCGCTCACCGCCAGTTGGTTGGCTTGGCGCGCGTTGTCTGCGTTGTGTTTCACGGTGCTGGACAGCTCCTCCATCGAGGCGGCGGTTTCTTCCAGGGCGCTGGCCTGTTGTTCGGTGCGGCTGGACAGATCGTTGTTGCCCTGGGCGATTTCGCTGCTGGCAGTCACCACTTGGTGGGCGCTTTGACGAACCCCTTCCACAATGCTGGACAGCTGGGTTTGCATCTCCGCCATGGCCTGGAACAGTTGCGCGGTTTCGTTGTGGCCGCTGGTGTCGATTTGCATACTCAGGTCGCCTGCCGCGACGGCGCGGGCCACATCTACTGCACGGGCGATAGGGCGTGTAGTGCTGCGGGTGATCCAGGTGCCGATGATGGCGGCAACTAAGAGTGCGAACGACACCAGTCCTACGATGACGGTTTTTGAGGTTTGCAGGGTGTTGTTCACCGATTCGCTTGCCTTTGCCATCAGCTTTTCCTGAAAGGAAGAGAAGGCTGCTACTTCGGCTTGGTAGGTGCGCTGTGCGGGGGCCAGGTCTGCATACAAGGCAGCGGCACCGGCGTCTTTATCGCCTGCCTTGGCTAGGCCGACGACCTTGTCGCGCATCTTGGCATAGGCGGCACGCGCGGCCTGGGCTTTGGCCAGCATGTCCTTGCCTTCCGGCGATACGACTGTTTGCTCCAAAGCCTGGAAGTCGGCGTTGATGGACTTTGAGTTGGCCGCCAGCTCGCTGAGCAAGGCAGACTTCTTGGCCTCGTCATCTTGCAGCAGCAGATCGCGGATTGCGCTCATATTGCGTGCGTTGGTTTCAGCGATGCTTGTCAGGTGGGATACCTTGACGTAGCGGTCTTGCACGACGGACGAGAATTCTTCGCCCAGAACGTTGAGCTTGGCGAAGGCAATGGCGCCCAGCAGGGCCATCAGGGCGCCCATGACCGCAAAGCCCAGTACCAGGCGTGTCGAAATTTTGAGGTAGTTCATCGTGTGCTGTGGTTTTGAATTTAATTTTTATCAAAAAAATCATATTTTCTTAATTTGTTTATCAATTTTATCTTTAGTGCCGAATAAATAAATATATTTGATGAAATTGGAAGCTGCTTCGTGACATTCTTGGCGTGAAGGTGTCCGAATGGTGTCTGCGTTAACGGATACGCCCCTGCGTTGGTCCGCTTCGCTGGGCATGCGTATTGCTGCATGAACAGGTTCTCAGGGCCAGCGCTGGCTGGCGTGCCTCGTTTTCTATTCCTACAGCCACCATGAACATCAACTTTGCCCATTTGACCGAACACCAGCGCTACAAGATGATGGCCAGCCTGATCGTGCCCCGCCCGATCGCCCTGGTGACCACCCTGGGGCCTACCGGCGTGGTGAATGCCGCGCCCTTCAGCATGTTCAACATGATGGGCGAGGAGCCGCCCATCGTCATGCTCAGCATCAACCGCCTGCAAGACGGGTACTTAAAGGACACCGCCGCCAATATCCAGCGCAGCCAAGAGTTTGTGGTGCATATGTGCGATGAAGACCTGGCCGAGCAAATGCACCGCTGCGGCGAGCGCCTGCCACCCCATGAGAGCGAGCTGGACGCCGTGGGGCTGACTGCAGTACCGTCCTGTGCCGTAGCGCCACCGCGCATCGCCGAGGCGCCCGTGGCGTTTGAATGCACGCTATGGGAAACGCTGGAGACCGACAGTCGCCAGATCTTCATCGGCCAGGTGCGCTGGATGCATGCGCGTGATGAGCTGATCGATACCGAGACCTGGCGTGTGCGCCTGCAGCACTACCACCCGGTGGGCCGCTTTGGCGCCAGCTTCTATGTGAAGACGAATGAGCGCTACGCCCTGGAGGCACAGGCCCAGTCGCGCTCTACCTCGATAGACGAGATGTAGCCGCTGCGTGAGGATGAGTGCGCATACGCTCCCATTTTGTGAAGCACAAAATTAGGGCGACGCTGAACAAGTCCCTCGCCGCCAGCGCATCCCTGGCCTCGGGCGGTCTGCGGCGTTGCAAATCCTCGCCATAGCCCAAGCTATGTCTGCGGTCTGCGGTTTGCGCCTGGCATCCCATCCCGAGCCAGGGCGCGCAGCCTAGCGAGGACTTACTTAGCGTCGCCTTAGAGCTGCTCCATTTGCTCGATCATCACGTCGCCAAAGCCTGAGCAGCTGACCTGGATCGCGTCGGCCATCATGCGCGCGAAGTCGTAGGTGACCTTTTTGCTTGCGATGGCGGCTTTCATGGACGCGATGATCAGGTCGGCAGCCTCCAGCCAGCCCATGTGGCGCAGCATCATTTCTGCGGACAGGATGACGGAGCCAGGGTTCACATAGTCCTTGCCCGCGTACTTGGGCGCCGTGCCGTGGGTGGCCTCGAAGCAGGCCACCGAGTCGGACAGGTTGCCGCCGGGTGCAATGCCGATGCCGCCCACCTGGGCCGCCAGCGCGTCGGACACATAGTCGCCGTTCAGGTTCAGCGTGGCGATCACGCTGTACTCGGCCGGGCGCAGCAGGATTTGCTGCAGGAAGGCGTCGGTGATCACATCCTTGACGATGATCTGCTTGCCATTCTTGGGGTTCTGGAGGCGCATCCAGGGGCCGCCGTCGATCTGCTCGGCACCGAATTCCTTTTGCGCCAGGCTGTAGGCCCAGTCTCGGAACGCACCTTCGGTGTACTTCATGATGTTGCCCTTGTGCACGATGGTCACATTGGGCTTGTCGTTGTCTATGGCGTACTGCAGGGCCTTGCGCACCAGGCGCTCCGTGCCTTCGCGCGACACGGGCTTGATGCCGATTCCTGAGGTGTGGGGGAAGCGGATCTTCTTCACGCCCATTTCATCCTGCAGGAATTGGATCAGCTTCTTGGCCTTGTCGGACTCGGCTTCGAACTCGATGCCGGCGTAGATGTCCTCCGAGTTCTCACGGAAGATCGCCATATTGATCTTCTCAGGCGCCTTGACGGGGGAGGGCACGCCATCAAAGTACTGCACCGGGCGCAGGCAGACGTACAGGTCCAGCTCCTGGCGCAGGGCCACGTTCAGCGAGCGTATGCCTCGGCCCACCGGCGTGGTCAGCGGCCCCTTGATCGACACCAGGTATTCGCGTATGACGTCCAGGGTTTCCTGGGGCAGCCATTGGTCCGGGCCGTAAATGGTGGTGGATTTTTCACCCGCATAGATTTCCATCCAATGGATCTTGCGTTTGCCGCCATAGGCTTTGGCTACAGCCGCATCCACCACTTTCAGCATCACCGGGGTAATGTCCTGGCCCGTGCCATCGCCTTCAATGTAGGGAATGATGGGGTTGGCAGGCACATGGAGTGTGGCGTCTGCGTTAACTGTGATTTTCTGGCCTTCAGCAGGTACGGTGATGTGCTGGTACATGGGGGATAAAAACTCCGGAAGATTAGGAATCGGGGGCTTCATGCTCCTGCAGGCAGCACTTGCCGGGGGACCGCTCATAAAGTTTAACTTTAAACCTCTGCCGCATCGGCATGGATGGCTTCTGCGGCGCGTCGCTGATCGACATTGGGAAAAGCAGGACAATCACTGGTTAGCCTATTTCCCAAGCCCTGCATTCCATGACGTCCCCTGCCTACAGTCCCTGGCGCCTGTCCGTTGCGCCCATGATGGACTGGACCGACGCGCATTGCCGCTATCTCCACCGTCTGATTTCCCGCCACACATTGCTCTATACCGAGATGGTGACCACCGGCGCCTTGCTGCATGGTGATGTGCCCCGGCACCTGCGCTTCAATACCGAGGAGCACCCGGTGGCATTGCAGCTTGGGGGCAGCGAGCCGGCCGATCTGGCGCGCTGTGCGGTGCTGGGCCAGGAGTGGGGATACGACGAGATCAATATCAACTGCGGCTGCCCCAGCGAGCGGGTACAGCGCGGTGCCTTTGGCGCCTGCCTGATGAACGAGGCGCCGCTGGTGGCCGACTGCGTGAAAGCCATGGTGGATGTGGTGGATGTGCCCGTCACGGTGAAGCACCGCATCGGTATCGACAAGACCGAGAGTTATGAGTTTGTGCGCGACTTCGTCGGCACCGTGGCCGAAGCTGGCTGCAGCACCTTCATCGTCCACGCGCGCAATGCCTGGCTCAAGGGCCTGAGCCCCAAGGAAAACCGTGAGATCCCCCCGCTGCGCTACGAGCTGGTGCACCGCCTTAAGCGCGACTTTCCGGCGCTGACGATTGCCATTAACGGCGGCATCACCACCCAGCAGCAGATTGCCGAGCAACTGGACCTGCTGGACGGCGTGATGGTGGGCCGCGAGGCTTACCACAACCCCTGGTCCATGGCGGGCTGGGACCAGGCTTTTTACGGCGCGGCGCCCAGCGAGGCCACGCGCGAATCCGTGGAAGAGCAGATGGTGGCCTATATGGAGCGCCTGGCCGTAGAGCAGGGCCTGGGCTGGTACGGCATTGCCCGCCACATGCTGGGCCTGCGCCACGGCTTGCCCGGTGCGCGCCGCTGGCGCCAGGTGTGGAGCGACCACCGCTTGAAAACCACGCCGCCGCGCGAGGTGATGGCCCTGGCCCATGCCCACTGACGCGCGCAGGACGCAGACAGGTTCTTACTTCAGCTCGGCCAGCGCGGTTTCGAAGTCGTAGTTGGCCATGGCTGCCGACACCGTGCGGAAGGTGTCTCCCAGCGCGCCTTGCAGCATGTCTTTGTGCTCTTGCCAGGTGTCCAGGGCTTCTGGGTCACTGTCGGCCAGTTGCCTGCGGATCGTATCCAGCGTGGTTGCCAGCTGTACCGGGTCCACTGCAGTGCTGGATGTTTTGCTGCTGGGTAGTGCAGCCCGTATGGCTTCTACCAGTGCGGCCAATTGGCTTGCGACCGGGGCTAGCAGCACGGCCACGGCTTCGGCGGGCTGCCGGGCTTTCAGGGCAGCCTCCAGCTGGTCTGCGGCATGTTGCAAATCGGTGGCGCCGATGTTGCCGGCCAGACCTTTAAGGGTGTGGGCGTAGCGTTCTGCGGTGCTGAAGTCTTGTGTTTGCACCGCCTGGGCAATATCGCTGGCGGCGTGTGCCTGGCCATGGGCAAATTTACTCAGCATCGATAGATAGAGCGACTGCTTACCCATGACGCGGCGCAGGCCCAGCATGGTGTCCAGTGCGGGGATGTGCTGCGGCACTGCATCAGCAGGCGGCTCGGTCGCGGCCTCTGGCGGGGGGGCGTCTTTGCCTAGGCCGCTGCGGGGCTGTATCCATTGCGCCAGTGCGCGCCAGAGTTCATCGGGTTCTATGGGTTTGGCAACGAAGCCGTTCATGCCGGCGGCCAGGCAGCGCTCGCGGTCTGCTTGCATGGCGTTGGCGGTCATGGCCACGATGGGCAGAGCGGTCAGCGCGGTGCCATCGCCCAGCCGGCGAATCGCCTCGGTCGCGGTGATGCCGTCCATTACCGGCATCTGCATGTCCATCAGCACCAGGTCGTAGGCCACCTTTTGGACCATGTCCACGGCCATCTGTCCGTTGTCGGCCATATCCACATGGAAACCGGCGTACTGCAGCAGCTCGCCGGCCACCTGCTGGTTCAGCAGATTGTCTTCCACCAGCAGAATGCGTGCACCGCGCAGAGGCGCCAGGCTGCGCAGTGCAGTGCTGGCGTGCGTCGCCATGTCATCGGTTGGGCTGAGTGTTGCGTGCTTCCCCAACGCGTTGACCATGGTGTCAAAGAGAAGCGAGGGACTGACAGGCTTGAGCAGCACATTGGGTACGTGCGCCTCACGTGCGCCCAGCATGACCTCTTCGCGGCCAAAGGCCGTGACCAGCACTACCTCAGGTTCAGCTGGCAGCTTCAGGGCACGCAGGCGTTGTATGGCTTGCAGCCCGTCCATGCCGGGCATTTGCCAGTCCATCATCACCAGATCGAAGGGGCTGCTGCCCTGGGCGCAGCTACGGACGGCTTCCAATGCCAACGCGCCGCTGGAGGCGGTTTCCACCACAAAATCCATGCTGCGCAGCATTTCGCTGAGCACCGTGGCCGCAGAGTCGTTGTCGTCCACCACCAGTACCCTGCGGCCGCGCAGCTGCATGTCGGCCAGGCGTGGGCGTGCCACCCTTTGACCCAGCCCCATGCGGGCCGTGAACCAGAAGCTGGAGCCCTGGCCCAGCGTGCTGTCCACGCCGACCTGGCCCCCCATGAGTTCTGCCAGGCGCTTGCAGATCACCAGCCCCAGGCCTGAGCCACCGTACTGCCGGGTGGTGGAGCTGTCGGCCTGGCTGAAGCTTTGGAACAGGCGACCTATCTGCTCGGCGCTCAGGCCAATGCCGGTATCGCGCACGGTGAAGCGCAGAACCACGCCGCTGGGTGCGTACTCCTGCACGCGCACCGAGATTTCAATCTCGCCATGTTCGGTGAACTTGATGGCATTGTTGGCATAGTTGATGAGGATCTGGCTCAGCCGCAGCGGGTCGCCCACCAGCTGCTGTGGTACCTGCGCGGGCAGGTCGCAGACCAGCTCCAGGTTTTTGGCCTGGGTCTTGTCGGCAATGACGGTGACCACATTGCCTAGCACCTGCTCCAGGTCGAACGCTATGTGCTCTACCTGCAGCTTGCCGGCCTCGACCTTGGAGAAGTCCAGGATGTCATTCAATATGCCCATCAGGTGCTGGCCTGACTTATAGATCTTTTGCAGGTAGTCGCGCTGGCGTGGGTCCAGGTCGGTTTTCAGCGCCAGGTGCGACATGCCGATGACGGCGTTCATGGGCGTGCGGATTTCGTGGCTCATATTTGCCAGGAAGTCGCTCTTGGCCTGGCTGGCCAATTCGGCGGCTTCTTTGGCCTGGCGCAACTCGGCGGCGGTGGCGCGTCGGATGGAGATGTCTTCATACACCCACACCACGCCTTCTTTCAGTTTCTGTGGGTCAACCGCGCGGCCGTAGGTGTGCACCCACAGCGTCGATCCGTCCTTGCGCCGAAGCTCTACGTCACCCGAGAAAACCCCGCTGGCCTGCATGGCCGGGTTGACCCGCCGGCGGATGGCGGACATGTCTTCCTCGGACAGGAAAAGCTCCTTGGTTCCGCGTTGCAGCAGCTCGCCGGGGCCGTAGCCAAACATGCGCTCCATGGCCGAGTTGCAGCGCTGGATGTTGTGGTCCACGGCGAACATCACGCCCAGGCTCACCGATTCAAAAATGGTTTCTTGCTCACGCAGCGCCAGCGCCAGGCGTTCTTCGTACTGCTGCCGTGCCCGGTTGGTTTGCAGCAGGCTTTGGTTCATGTCGTTCAGCGAGCCCAGCAGCTGGCCCATCTCGTTGTTGCCGTGCGGCAGCGGGGAGTCGTACAGATTTCCGGCGGCAACCTGGCGTGCAATCTGCACGGCTTGCAGCACCGGCTCGCTGATGGAGCGACCTATGAAGTAAGCCAGTACCGCCAGCACAAGGTACAGCAAGGCGACCACGGTCAGCAGTGTGTACTTGGTGGTGGTGAGTGCATCCAGGCGCTGCTTCAGGCTGCTTTGCAGCGCCAGAAAGGCCGCGTCGGTGAACTGGCTTTGGGTGTCGATGATCTCGTTCAGGGTCTGGAAATCGTCGGGCGCATTGCGGCCGAAGATATCCGGCTGCAGGATGTGGGCATGCAGGTTCTTGTGTATGCGCTGCCAGTGGAAGCTGCTAGCCAACACCGGCGTCTGCAGCGGTTCGCGGAAGTCTGCGTTGGCCCGCACGGCCTTCTCCAGCGTGTTTTGCAGCTCGTCGAAGTCGTCGGTGATGCGGCCCACCTGGGCCGTCAGGTAGTTGCGCTCCTCGGCCGATACATCGGTCTTGCTGATCAGCTCCGTGCCCATGTCACGCACCTGCGCCAGTGACTCCAGCAGCGCGGGGGATTCGATCAAGGCCGCACGCTCCAGCAAGTAACTCTCGGCATGCGGGTCCAGGTTCAGGCCGAAGTCGTCGGCCAACTGGTCGTTGATCTTCATCAGCAGGCGTATCAGCGCGGTGTGCTGGGCGAAGCTCTGATCCTGCATCGGGTGCTTGCTGTCCAGCGTGTCCTGCAGGTCCATCCATTCGGACTGGCATTGTTCCCACAGGGCGGAGATCACCGGTGTGCGGATGCTGGGCAGCTGCGACTGGACCCGCGCCATCGCCGTGTGGACGCCAGCCCGCGCGTCGCGCAGACCTGCGGGTTGGCTGCCGGCCGAGGCTTGCGTCACCAGTCCACGGTGTTTTTGCAGCTGCATCGCCAGTGCCAGTACCGAGCGTATCGGCGGTACGCCCTGCAGTTCCTTGTGCAGTGCGTCGGTGGTGGCGTTGGCCTCGCGCAGGTACAGCGCCATGGGCAAGGCGATCAGCACCAGGCTGAGCAAGCCCAGCAGGGCTACTTTCTGCGATATCAACCGCCGGTTCAGCCAGGCTTTCATGGTGCGCTGTTTCTATTGCGGTGATGGTGTGCAGTATGGCGTTCGCATTGATGTGCATTTGCTGCACATTTGATAGCTGCTTGTGCAGTATTTATATGCGCTAGAGGCCATTTTTATATATTTCATGTCGGCTTGTAGACGGACTTGTTCTTTGCTTGCACCACCACGGGGCGGGCTGTCAATATACCGAACACCAGGCGGATTGGAACCCAGCGTGTACTGAACATGTTGAACAACTGGCCCATAGGCAACCCCCGCCTAGCTTGTGTCAGACCGGCATGGCCTGGGCCAGCTCGGCCAGGGCCAGTTCGAAGTCGTAGTCCCGAAGGGCAGCCTCCATGTCGGCATGGCGGGGGCCCAGCAGCACCCTGAAGGGCTCGCGGTAGCGCTGGAAAACATCGCGCGCATCGGGGTCGTTGTCTTGCAGCTGGAGTACGAAGCGCTGCATGACGTCGGCAGGTATGGGGTCTGTAGCCCGGGCAGGGGCTGGCGTTTTGCCCAGTATCGATTGGGTGGCTTGCACCAGGATGTCCAGCGGCTGCTGCAGCAATTGCAGCAGGGTTTCCACTTCGGTCGGGCTGCGTTGGTCTCTGATGGCCAACTCCACCTGGGCTGCGGCTTGCTGCAAGCCCATGGCGCCAATCGTGCCTGCCGCGCCGCGCAGGGTATGGGCTAGGCGCTCGGCAATGGCTGGGTCATTTTGCTGCAAGGCCAGGCGTATGCGTGTGCAGCAGTCATGCTGACCGTCTATGAATTTACCCAGCATGCTGCCGTAGAAGGACTCTTTGCCCATCATGTGTTTCAGCCCCATGGCGGCGTTCAGCCCGGGTACCTCCCGCAGCCGGCTGGTCAGTGAGGGGCCAGGGTCGGATGGGGATGGTGCGGTGGATGCCGTGCCGCCCAGTCCTGCACGCGGGCGTATCCAGCGCGCCAGGGCCCGCCAGAGTTCTTCGGGGTCTATGGGCTTGGCGATAAAGCCCTGCATGCCGGCGGCGGCGCAGCGCTCACGGTCTGCTTGCATGGCGTTCGCCGTCATGGCCAGGATGGGCATCTGGGCGAAATCGGGATTCGCGCGCATTGCCAGCGTGGCGTGGATGCCGTCCAGCACCGGCATTTGCATGTCCATCAGCACCACGTCAAAAGCCTGTTGCAGCGGCCGCGCGCTCACCATGTCGATGGCGATCTGGCCGTTGTCGGCCAGGCTGACCTGGAAGCCCGCTTCTTGCAGCAGCTCGTTGGCCACCTGCTGGTTCAAGGGGTTGTCTTCTACCAGCAGGATGTGTGCGCCACGCAAGGGTGCCAGAGCGGCCAGGGCCGAGCTGCCGGCCAGCGATGCATCCCGTGGACTGGCCTGCGGTGGGCGCGCTTCCAGCAGGCGCATCATGGTGTTGAACAGTACCGAGCCGCTGACCGGCTTGTGCAGCAGCTCGTCGATAAACGCCGCATGTTGACCATCCACTTCGCTGCGGCCATACGCGGTGACCATCACGCGGCACGGCAGCACGGGTAGGCCCAGCGCCTCCATGCGCTGGGCGACCTCCAGCCCGTCCATGCCGGGCATTTGCCAGTCCAGCATCACGATGTCAAAGGGCGTACCTGCGTTGGAGGCCAGCTGCAAGGCGTCCAGCGCCTGTGGGCCGGACGCAACCGAGGCCACGCTCAGGTTCAGCGCGGCCAGCATGTCTACCAGCACGGTACGGGCGTTGTCGTTGTCATCCACCACCAGCACCCGGCGTCCGCGCAGGTCGATACTGGGGGCCAGCCAGCGCGGACGCTGCTCGCCCAGGCCCAGCCGGGCGGTGAACCAGAAGCAGGAGCCCTTGCCCTTATCGCTGTACACGCCCACCTTGCCGCCCATCAGCTCGGCCAGGTTTTTGCTGATGACAAGGCCCAGGCCGGTACCGCCGTACTGGCGGGTGGTCGAGCTGTCAGCTTGGCTGAAGCTTTGGAACAGGCGGCCGATCTGCTCCGGCGTGAGGCCTATGCCGGTGTCGTGCACCTCGAAGCGCAGCAGGGCCTGGGTGTCACTGCGCTCTTCCATGCGCACGACGATATCGATCTCGCCCACTTCGGTGAATTTGATGGCGTTGTTGGCATAGTTGATGAGGATCTGGCCCAGCCGCAGCGGGTCGCCCAGCAGGCTTTGCGGCACGTCGGCTGGCACCTTGAACACCAGCTCCAGGTTCTTGCTCTGCGCCTTGTCGGCCACCACGGTGGCGACGTTTTCTAGTAGTTGGTCCAGTTCGAAGGCGGTGCTTTCCACGCGCAACTTGCCGGCCTCGACCTTGGAGAAATCCAGTATGTCGTTCAGTATGCCCAGCAGGTGCTGGCCAGACTGGCGGATTTTGAACACATAGTCGTGCTGGCGCGGGTTCAGGTCGGTCTTCAGCGCCAGGTAGGACATGCCGATGATGGCGTTCATGGGCGTGCGGATTTCGTGGCTCATATTGGCCAGGAAGTCGCCTTTGGCCCGGCTGGCCGCGTCGGCCGTATCCTTGGCCATGCGCAACTGCTCCAGCATGGCGCGCATATCGCTCTCGGCCTGGCGGGACTCCAGAAACAGTTCTTCGCGCGACTTTTCGGCAAACCGGGCACGCAACGCATCCAGGCGCTCAGGGCGCAGTGTTTGCTGCAGGGCAAAGAACAGGCGCATGCCATGGCGGCCGTCTTTCTGGAAGGCTTCACTGCTGTGCACCAAGCCGCGCAATACCAGCGCTGGCACCGGCAACGGCGTGCTGGCGCTGAAGCTCAGGCTGGCGAAATCGCGTGGCCCCAGGCGGTAGATATCCATGGCCAGCTGCGGTGCCTGTCCATGGGTCAGTAGCCAGCGGCACATCTCTGAGGTACAGGCCGCCATGGGCGTGCAGTGTATGGATGGACCTTCGATATCCAGCAGGGCATGCAAGACCTTGCTGCGCGCTTCCAGGCAGGAGTGTGCCGCATACAGCGACAGCTGGCCTATGCTGGCTACCGCCTGCACTTGAGCACGATGCAGCTGGCATCGTCCGTGGCTTTGCTGCCTTCGCGCAGCATGTGTTCGGCAATTTGCTGCGCCGTACCCAGGCGGGTGCGGCGCAGCATCTGGCTGCTGATGGTTTCGCGTATGCCGTCTGAATAGAGCAGCACCACATCATCGGCTTGCAGCGGGAAGCGTTGTACATGCGGCGAAGGGAAGCGTTCGCCCAGCACGCCGTCGCGTGAGATCCCGGCCCAGGGTGTGGTCCCAACGCAGCGGATGCGGATATTGCCCACGCCGGCAAACAACAGCTCGCCGCGCACCGCATGCACAAAGGCCACGGCCGCAGCTGCGCCCACTGTGCCTATGCAGTACTGGTGCATGCGCTGTAGCAGCTGGTCTGGCTGGGTGCTGTTGGCCGTGCGCACCAGGTTGGCCAGCGGCTCGGCTACCGCATGGGCGCGTTTGCCGTGGCCCGATGCATCAATACAGGCCAGCAGCAGGCCGTCTGGCACCTGCTGTACCACCGTGCTGTCACCGCACAGGTACTGCGGGTAGCAGGGACGGTTGAGTTCGGCCAGATCGAAGGTGAGCTTAGGGCTTGGGCCACTTGCCGGGACGGATACGGTGGGCAAGGGGGTAGGGCTGGGCCGCAGCGCAGCCTTAGCGAGTGCCATGGTGTGGGCGGATTGGCCTAGCCATTTACGGGTTTGCACTCTGCAGCCCTGGCCGGGCGCGGAAGCGATATGGAATTCAGACACCATACGGCGCACGCCGCTCAGGCCCAGGCCCAGCGTGCCTGAGGAGCTGTAGTGTTCCTCCATGGCTTGGTCCACGTCGGCAATGCCCGGGCCAGCGTCTTCGGCCACGATGTCTACGCCGTGGAGGTAGCCGCTGTGCACGGGCTGGATGCGGATATGGCCCTGGCCCGCGTATTTCAGGATGTTGCTGCCCAGCTCGGCGACCACGGTGGCCAGCATTGACAGGTCTACCGCCGAGTACTGCGCCAGTGCTGGCATGCGCCCCACGTGGGCCACGGCCATGCGCAGGTCCAGTGCCGACTGGATGCGGAAGGCGGCGCTGTCGTGGGTGCTGCCAGCCATGGTCAGCGCAGGTTGTGGGACGCCAGCAGCGCGAAGGCGTCCTCCATGTGCATGCAAAACTGCTGGTCGCCGATGCTTGCACCGGCCTGGGCCAGAAAACTGGCAATGCCCGGATTCAGCGCCACAAACACCACCTGCGCGCCCAGAAAACCCATCACCCGGGCCAGCGCCTGGATGCGCGAGAACTCATGCAGGTCTAGCACCGGCACAGCAGAGAAGTCGATCACGGCCGCTGGCAGCCGCTTGTCCACCAGGCGCTCGGTCACGGCCTGGTGCAGCGCGTCAAAGCTTTCGTCCCGCAAATCAGCCTGCATGGCCACCACCAGGCAGCCCTGCACCTCGGTCATGGAGACGCTGTGAAGCATGCTGGCAGACATGTCAACGCCCCCTACAGCCCGCTCCGGGGGCGCAGGCTACCCACGAGTTGGGCCGTGGCGCTTGCATCGCTCGCGCTCACAGCGCGCAGTGCCAGCTCGAACGCGTCGCGCAAAGTGGCGGTGGTGCGCACCTCACCAATCACCACGCCCAGCTCGACCATGGTGCGGGCGATGGAGGGCGACACGCCGGAGATGATGGACTCGCAGCCCATCAGCCGGGTGGCCTTGGTGATCTTGATCAACTGGTTGGCCACGCCGGTATCGACCGAGGCCACGCCGCTGATGTCCAGCACAAAGACTTTGGAGCGGCTCTCGGCGATCTTGGTCAGTGTCTTGTTCATGATCTCGGCCGTGCGCATGGTGTCGATGATGCCCACCAGCGGTAGCAGCAGAATGCCCTCCCAGATCGGCGTGACCGGGGTGGACATCTCCATCATCGCCCGGCTATGGTCGGCGATGCGCTCGCGGGCGATGCGCGAGATGGTGTCTATCACCAGAAAAGTGTCCATCTTCAGCTGCTTGCTGATGGACAGCGCCATGTCCAGCACCTCCTCAGTGGGCAGCTCAGTGGTGCGCAGCTTTTGCACCAGCATCTGGTAGAACATGCTGACACCGGCAAAGTAGATGTCGTTGGGCAGTTCGATATGGGCGTGGATGGCGCCCACATGGGTGCAGCGCGCCACGTAGAAGTCGTTGATCTCGGCGGCAAAAAACTGCTGCCAGTGGCGTACCTGCAGCTTGCGCACGCGGCCCACGTTGTCGCTGTCGGGGAAGAACTGCAGGTATTCCGGCTGCTTGCGCAGCCACACATACCACTCCTCCACAAAGGCCTCCAGCTCGGGCTCGATGATGCTGCCCGCCTTGCGAACATGGTCTACATCGTGGGGGGTGATATTGAACTTTTCCAGCAACTCGTGCGATGTCATGGGGCTCCTTGGCGATGGCTCTGGCAGGGGGGGCGGTCCGGACACACGCCGGACGCAGGTATCACCCATTTTGTAGCGCTTTAGACCATTCGCCAAGCCCCTTGGCACCCTGTGGCTTAGGGCGGTCATCTGTTTAGGGGATGATGGTCAAAACATGCGCTGGCGCAGGTTCTATCTGCGCAGGTAGCTACAAATACTGTAGCTTTTGGGGGCCTTCAGGAGGCGGCTTCCAGCCCGTTGTGGAAGTGCTGGTGCATGCACTGGCTGGCGCGTGCGGCGTCCTGGGCCAAAAGGGCGTCCATCAGCGCCCGGTGCTCCAGCAGCGACTCCTGGATGCGGCCGGATTTGAGCAGCGAGTTGTGCCGGTTCAGCTTCATCACCTTGCGCAGGTCGGCCACGATCTGGTCGCGCCAGCGGTTGTTGGCGATCGCCAGCAGGCGCATGTGGAATTGCTCGTTGATGGCAAAGAACTGCTCGCGGTCATCCACTGCAGCTTCCAGCTCGGCGTGCAGGGCTTGCAGCTCGGCGCGCTGCGCGGGGGTGGCGCGGGCGGCCACTACGCCAGCGGCGTCGGACTCCAGCAGCGCCAGCAGGTGGTAGACATCAGTCAAGTCGGCATCCGACACCTCGGTCACATAGGCGCCACGGCGCACCTTCATGGTCACCAGGCCCTCGGTGGCCAGTACCTTTAACGCTTCGCGCAGTGGTGTGCGGCTGATGCCGTATTCCTCGGCCAGCTTCAGCTCGTCGATCCAGCTGCCGGGCTCCAGCGTGCGGGCGAAGATGCGCTGGCGCAGCAGCTCGGCCACTTCTTCATAGAGCGCGCGGGGAGTCAGTGGAGTAAGGGTGGTGACAGCCATGGGCCGGATTCTATGCCAAAAATAATTCTGAATTTATAATTATGAATGCAGTAAACTGCTTCCCAACGCCGCCGAGTCCCCCGTTTCATGAGCCTTCATCCATGAGTCACACCGCACCTGAATTCAGCCCCGCCAGTCTCGCGCAATGGGCCCAAGCCGCCGCTAAGTCGGCACCGGGTGGCGATGTGTCGGCACTGGACTGGCATACGCCCGACGGCATTACCGTCAAGCCGCTGTACACCGCCGAGGATGTGGCAGGGCTGCCCCATACCAACACCTTGCCCGGCTTCGAGCCCTATTTGCGCGGCCCGCAAGCCACCATGTACGCGGTGCGGCCCTGGACCATCCGCCAGTACGCGGGCTTCCCCACCGCAGAAGAAAGCAACGCCTTCTACCGCAAGGCGCTGGCCGCTGGCGGCCAGGGCGTGAGCGTGGCGTTTGACCTGGCCACCCACCGCGGCTACGACAGCGACCACCCGCGCGTGACCGGCGACGTGGGCAAGGCCGGTGTGGCCATCGACTCGGTGGAAGACATGAAGATCCTGTTCGACCAGATCCCGCTGGACAAGGTCAGCGTGTCCATGACCATGAACGGCGCTGTGCTGCCGGTGCTGGCCGGCTATGTGGTGGCGGCGGAAGAGCAGGGCGTGCGCCAGGACCAGCTCAGCGGCACCATCCAGAACGACATTCTCAAAGAGTTCATGGTGCGCAACACCTACATCTACCCGCCGGCGCCCAGCATGCGCATCATTGGCGACATCATCGGCTACACCGCGCAGCACATGCCCAAGTTCAACTCGATCTCCATCTCGGGTTATCACATGCAGGAAGCCGGTGCCAACCAGGCCCTAGAGCTGGCCTTCACCCTGGCCGACGGCAAGGAATACGTGAAGACCGCCATCGCCACCGGCATGGATGTGGACGCCTTCGCCGGGCGGCTGAGCTTCTTCTGGGCCATAGGTATGAATTTCTACCTGGAAGTGGCCAAGATGCGCGCCGCGCGCCTGCTGTGGTGCCGCATCATGAAGGGCTTTGACGCCAAGAGCCCCAAGAGCCTGATGCTGCGCACCCATTGCCAGACCAGCGGCTGGAGCCTGACCGAGCAAGACCCGTACAACAACGTGGTGCGCACCACTATCGAGGCCATGGCAGCAGTGTTCGGCGGCACGCAAAGCCTGCACACCAACAGCTTCGACGAAGCCATTGCCCTTCCCACCGAGTTCAGTGCCCGCATTGCCCGCAACACCCAGCTCATCATCCAGGAAGAGACCCACATCCCCCATGTGATCGACCCCTGGGCCGGCAGCTACATGATGGAAAAGCTGACGCAGGACATGGCCGACGCGGCCTGGAAGATCATCGAAGAGGTCGAGGCCATGGGTGGCATGACCCAGGCCGTGGACAGCGGCTGGGCCAAGCTCAAGATTGAGGCGGCCGCTGCCGAGAAACAGGCGCGTATCGACTCGGGCAAGGAAGTGATTGTCGGCGTCAACAAGTACAAGCTGGCCAAGGAAGACCCGGTCGACATCCTCGAAGTCGACAACGTCAAGGTGCGCGACAGCCAGATTGCCCGGCTGAACCAGATCAAGGCGACGCGCGATGCCGCTGCGGTAGAGAAAGCGCTGCAGGCGCTCACGGCCGCCGCTGAATCCGGCGAAGGCAACCTGCTGGACCTGGCCATCCAGGCCGTGCGCCTGCGTGCCACCGTGGGCGAGGTGTCGGATGCGCTGGAAAAATCATACGGCCGCCACCGCGCTGACACGCAAAAGGTGACCGGTGTCTACGCGGCCGCCTATGACTCTGCCGAAGGCTGGGACACCCTCAAGGGCGAGATCGCCGCGTTTGCCGAGGCGCAAGGCCGCCGCCCGCGCGTGATGATCGCCAAGCTGGGCCAGGACGGTCACGACCGGGGCGCCAAAGTAGTGGCCACCGCCTTTGCCGACCTGGGCTATGACGTAGACATGGGCCCGCTGTTCGAGACCCCCGAGGAATGCGCCCGCCAGGCCATTGAGAACGATGTGCATGCTGTCGGCGTCTCCACCTTGGCCGCCGGCCACAAGACCTTGGTGCCAGCGATCATCGAAGAGCTCAAGAAGCAGGGCGCCGACGACATCATTGTGTTTGTCGGCGGCGTGATCCCTGCGCAGGATTACGACTACCTCTACAACGCGGGTGTCAAAGGCGTGTACGGCCCCGGCACGCCGATCCCGGCCAGCGCCAAGGATGTGCTG
>JAPLPK010000060.1 GCA_026400275.1 Burkholderiales bacterium | reverse complement strand
TCGTCGTCGTCTTCCTGGGTGGACTGCAGGGCGGCGCGGCGGGCTTCGAGTTCGGCTTCGAATTCGGCGGGCACAAAGCGCTCGTCCAGCATGGTGTTGGCGGCCAGCTCGTCGATCACACCGGGGTGCTGCTGCAGGTAGCGGGCCGGCCATTTGGCGGCGCCCAGCAGGCGCAGCAGGCGCTGGTGGATGGCGGGGCGCTCCAGCAGCAGGGCCAGGTAGCTTTCGCGGCGCAGCAGGGATTCGATCCAGTCCATCCAGCGCAGCGCGCCTTCTTCGCTGGCCGTGCCGTCGCGCAGCCAGCCGGCGGTGCGCTGCACCAGGCGCGACAGGCGGGCACGGGGGGCGTCACGCAGCGCCTGGATGCGGCTGTTTTCGGACCACTGCAGCAGGCGCGCGCGCAGGGGTTCTTGCAGCTGCTCGGCCAGTGTGGCCAGGTCAGGGACATTGCCCAGGTCGTTGCTGCCGCTCTTGCTGCCTTTGCAGCTGCCGCCTTTGCAGTCTTTTTTACCCGCGCCGCCCAGCAGGGTGTCGAACTCTTGCGCCACGCGTTCACGGTGGCTGTCCAGCTCGCACAGGAAGGCGCAGCAGTCGGGGTAGCCCATGGTGTGGGCGATCCAGGCCAGGTCTTCGTCGGCGGTGGGCAGCACATGGGTTTGCTGGTCGTCCAGGTACTGGATGCGGTGCTCGACTTTGCGTAGAAAGGTGTAGGCCTGGGCCAGCGCGTCGGCTGTGGATTGCGGCATCAGGCCCGCATGGGCCAGGCGCTGCAGTGCGTCCAGCGTGGGGCGGGTGCGCAGTTCAGGGAACTGGCCGCCACGCACCACCTGCAGCAGCTGCACGGTGAATTCGATCTCGCGTATGCCGCCGCGCGACAGCTTGACGTCGTTGGCCCGCTCGGGCCGGCCCGCGCTGCGGCGTGCAGCGTGCTCGCGGATTTGCTGGTGCAGGTTGCGCAGCGCGTCGAACACGCTGTAGTCCAGGTAGCGGCGGAACACAAAGGGCAGCACCACGCCGCGCAGCGCGCAGGCGTCTTGGATGTGCGCGCGTGGCGCCACCACCCGGCTTTTGAGCCAGGCAAAGCGTTCCCACTCGCGGCCCTGCTGCTGCAGATAGTCTTCCAGCGCGTCCAGCGACAGCGCCACCGGGCCGGAGTTGCCATGCGGGCGCAGTGCCAAGTCCACCCGGAACACAAAGCCGTGCTCGGTGGTGTCACCCACCAGGGCGTAAATGGTCTTGACGGCCTTGCCGAAGTATTCGTGGTTGGAGATGCGGCCCCGGCCCTCGGGCGTGCCAGAGGTGTCTCCGCCCTGGCTGTAGATGTAGATCAGGTCGATGTCGCTGGATACATTCAGCTCGCGTGCGCCCAGCTTGCCCATGCCGATGACCCACAGCTGTGCGCGCTGGCCGTCGGGGCCCAGGGGCATGCCGTGCTGCTCGTCCAGGGTTTGCTGTGCGTAGGTACAGGCGGCGTCCAGGGCGATTTCGGCCAGCACCGTGACAGCGTGGGTCACCACGGCCAGCGGTGCCTGGCTATCGCAGTCCAGGCTGACCAGGCGCTCCATCACCAGCTGGCGCAGTGTGCGCAGGGCGGCACCGAGTTCCAGGCCCTGGGCCAGCAGGGCAGACAGGGTGGCATGCATGCTCTCATACACCGGCGGCCCAGGTGGCAGAAGACTCAGCTGGTCGGCATAACGGCGGCGCAGGCGCTGCACAAAGCGCGAATGCTCAGATAAGAGGGCGGTGGGGGGCTGGCTTATTAACAAAACTTCACCGTTTCGCTGGGGCTGCGCCACAGGGGGGCGAAGCATGGGAGTGATAATTCTTGTTGCATCCATGTGTCCAATGACTGAATCTAAGCCCCAACCTACGCGTCTGCTGCGACTGGCTGCCAAGGCAGCGCCCTGGGGCCTGGGCCTGGTGGCGGCGGCGTGGTTGGTGTTGGCCATCGCTTGGGGGGCCCTGCACGGCTGGATTGTGCCGCGAATCGGCGAGTTTCGCCCGCAGCTGGAAGCGCAGGCCAGCCTGGCGCTAGGGGTACCGGTGCGCATCGGCTCTATTTCGGCCCATTCCACGGGTTGGATACCTTCTGTGGAGCTGCACGATGTGGCGGTGCTGGACCCGCAGGGCCGTGAAGCCCTGCGCCTGCCCCGTGTGCTGGCGGCCCTGTCGCCTGCTTCGCTGTTGAAGCTGGGCTTTGAACAACTGGTGATAGACCAGCCCGAGCTGGATGTGCGCCGCAGCGCCGATGGCCGCCTGCTGGTGGCCGGGCTGGATGTGTCGCAAGGCGACAGCCAGGACACCCGGGCGCTGGACTGGCTGTTTGCCCAAACCGAGCTGGTGGTGCGCGGTGGCACCGTGCGCTGGACTGACGAACAGCGCGGCGCCCCGCCGCTGGCCTTGAGCGCGGTGGACTTCGTGATGCGCAACAAGGGCCTGCGCCATAGCCTGCGCCTGGACGCCACGCCGCCGGCCGAATGGGGCGAGCGCTTCAGCGCCATGGCCCAGTTCCGCCAGCCGCTGCTGAGCGTGCACCGGGGCCGTTGGAAGGAGTGGGATGGCCCGGTGTATGCCAGCCTGCCCCGCGTGGACGTGTCGCAGCTGCGCCAGTACACCGACCTGGGCAGCGACATGGGCCTGGATGTCGCCCAGGGTGTAGGGGCTTTGCGGCTATGGGCCGAGCTGCAGCACGGCAAGCTGCAGGCCGCCACGGCCGACGTGGCCTTGGCCAATGTGCGGGTTCAGCTGGGCGCTGATCTGCAGCCCCTGGCCTTGCAACAGCTGCAGGGCCGGCTGACCGGGCGTCCCCTGGCTGGCGGCGTCGAATTCAGTACCGAGGGCCTGCAGTTCACCACCGATGCGGGCGTGCAATGGTCTGGTGGCAATGTGTTTGCTCGGCTGCAAGAAAAGCAGGGCCAGCTGCGTGCCGACCGCCTGGACCTGGCCACTCTGGCGCAGATTGCCGAGCGCCTGCCGCTGGGCCCGGATGTCCATACGGCGCTGGATACCTACGCACCCAAAGGCCTGGTGGAACGTATCGAGGCCAGCTGGCAGGGCGATGTGGCGGCACCCACCCAGTTCCAGGCCAAGGGCCGTGCGACGAACTTGGACGTGGGTGGTGCTGCGGCGCTAGGCGTGCGTGGCGCCACCCTGGACTTTGACCTGAACCAGGCCGCCGGCAAGGCCAGCCTGCAGATCGCCCAGGGCGCACTGGAGCTGCCTGGCGTGTTTGAAGAACCGGTGCTGCCGGTGGACCAGTTGTCGGCCGGCCTGGCCTGGAAGATCGATGGCCAGGCCTTGGCGGTGCAGGTCAGCGATATGCGCTTTGCCAACCCCGACCTGGAAGGCACACTGCAGGCCAGCTGGCACACCAGTGACCCGGCACGCTCCGGCAGCCGTTCGCGCTTTCCCGGCGTGCTGGATCTGCAGGGCCAGCTGAGCCGGGCCGAGGGCGCGCGCGTGCACCGCTACCTACCTTTGTCCCTACCCGAGACGCGCCACTACCTGCGCGATGCCTTGCTGGCCGGCAGCTCGGACCGGGTGAAGTTCCGCGTCAAGGGGGATCTGCACGACTTCCCGTTCCTGAAGCCGCAGCTGGGCGAGTTCCGCGTGGTGGCCGATGTGAAAAACGCCACCTACGCTTATTCCCCACCCAGCCTGCACCCGGCGGGCAGTTTGCCTTGGCCGGCGCTGGAGCAATTGTCTGGCGAGCTGGTGCTGGACCGTGGCTCCCTGCAAGTCAACCGGGCCACCGCTGTGCTGGCGGGTGCGCCGAACCTGCGCATCCACCAGGCCGAGGTGCAGATTGCCGACGTGGAGCACGCGGTGGTGGTGTTCAAGGGACAGGGGCGCGGCCCCCTGCCCGACATGCTGGGCGCCATGGCGCGGTCCCCGCTGGCGGCGCTGACCGAGCATGCGCTGGACCGCGCCAGCGGCACCGGCACGGCCGATATCCGCCTGCAGCTGCAGCTGCCGATAGACAAGATTGAGCAGAGCAAGATACAGGGCAGCCTGGTTTTGGGCGGCAACGACTTGCAGGTGGTGCCCGGTACCGTGGGCCTGGAGAAGGTGCGCGGCGTGGTGAACTTCACCGAGTCGGGCTTTACCGTGGCGGGGGGGCAGGCGCGTTTGCTCGGGGGTGAGGCGCGCATCGACGGCGGTACGCGGGCGCCGGTGGCGGGTAACAACCCGACCGCTGCCGTGGCTTCGCGCGATGCGAGCCTGCAGTTCCGCGTGCAGGGTGTGGCCACGGCCGACGGCCTGCGTCAGGCCCCGGGGTTGGGCAGTCTGTCGCGCCTGACTGCGCGCATGGCCGGCAGCGCGGCCTATTCCGCCGTGCTGGGCCTGCGCCAGCAGGTGCTGGAGGTGGCGGTCAACAGCACACTGCAAGGCATGGCCCTGGACCTGCCCGCACCCTATAAAAAGTCGGCCGAGGCGTCCATGCCTTTGCGGTTTGAAAACACCCTGCTGCCCAGCCCGGCCGGCACGCTGCGCGACCGCCTGGCGCTGGACCTGCCCGGCATTGGCAGCGTGGCCTATGTGCGCGATGTGAGCGGACCCGAGCCCCGGGTGCTGCGTGGCAGCATGGCCGTGGGCCTGCCAGCAGGCGAGACGGTGGCCATGCCGGAAGAAGGCGTGGCCGCGAACGTCCGCGTGGACAGCATCAATACCGACGCCTGGGACCGCCTGCTGGCATCCACCCCCGGAGCCACGGGCATGGCCGCCGTGGACCCGAACGCCATCGCCTACCTGCCCAATACATTGAAGCTGCGGGTCAATACGCTGACCTCCAGCGGGCGTACCCTGCACCATCTGGTGATGGACGGCACGCGCCAGGGCACGACATGGCATGCCAATATGGATGCCGACGAGCTCAATGGCTATGTGGAATTCCGCCAACCCGGTGGCGGTAACCCCGGCCGTGTCTACGCCCGCCTGACCCGCCTGACCCTGACACCCAGCGCCAGTACCGAGGTCAACACCCTGTTCGACGAACCCACCGAGAGCGTGCCGGCGCTGGACATCGTGGTGGACGATCTGGAGCTCAAGGGCAAGAAGCTGGGCCGGGTGGAGGTGGACGCCGTCAACCGGGGCATGCGCGACTGGCGGCTGAACAAGCTCACCATCACCACCCCGGAAGCCCAGCTCAGCGCCACCGGCAACTGGACTGCGCTGGCCAGCGCCGCCCTGCCCTCCGCGCAGGGTTTGGCATCCGGCTATATGCCGCACCGCTCGGTGATGAACTTCAAGCTGGACATCAATGACGCCGGCGCCCTGCTTACCCGCCTGGGCATGGCCGGCGTGATTCGGCGCGGCAAGGGGCAGATGGAAGGCCAGGTGGCCTGGGTGGGATCGCCGCTGTCGCTGGACTACCCCTCGCTGGGCGGGCAGTTCAATCTGGAGGTGGAAAACGGCCAGTTCCTCAAGGCCGACCCCGGCCTGGCCAAGCTGCTGGGTGTGCTGAATCTGCAGGCTCTACCCCGCCGGCTGACGCTGGATTTCCGCGACGTGTTCAGCGAAGGCTTTGCGTTCGATTTCATACGCGGTGATGTGCGCATAGACCAGGGCACGGCCAACACCAACAACCTGCAGATGAAGGGCGTGAACGCCGCCGTGCTGATGGACGGCAGCGCCAGCATCCCGAACGAAACACAGAACCTGAAGGTGGTGGTGGTGCCCGAGATCAATGCCGGCACGGCCTCGCTGGTGGCCACCGTGATCAACCCGGCCATCGGCATAGGCTCATTCCTGGCCCAGTGGTTCCTGCGCCGCCCCTTGACCGAAGCCGCCACGCAGGAATTCCATATCGACGGCACCTGGGCCGACCCGAAAATCACCAAGGTGCCGCATAAGATCGCGGAAAGCAAAGCCGATCTGCCACCCAAGCCAGGAACCACGCCATGAAAGTTGCCGCCATCCAGATGGTCTCCAGCACCAGCCTGACGGCGAACCTGGAGCGTGCTGGCCAGCTGCTGGCCGAGGCCGCAGCCGGTGGCGCCGAGCTGGCCGTGCTGCCCGAGTACTTCTGCCTGCTGGGCCGTAAGGACACCGACAAGCTGCAGATCCAGGAGGCCTTTGGCAGCGGCCCCATCCAGGACTTTCTGGCCCGCAGCGCGCGCCAGCTGGGCATGTGCATCGTGGGCGGCACGCTGCCGCTGACGGTTGGTGACGGTAGCCGCGTGCGCAACAGCAGCCTGGTGTTCGACGCCACCGGCGCCTGCGTGGCGCGCTACGACAAGATCCACCTGTTCCGCTTCGACAACGGGCAAGAGCGCTTTGACGAGTCGCGCGTACTGGAGCCCGGCAGCGAGCCCGTGCTGTTCGAGCTGGTGGCGCGCTCAGGCCAGCGCTGGCGCATCGGCATGAGCGTGTGCTACGACCTGCGCTTTCCCGAGCTGTACCGCCGCTACGCAGCCCAGGGCGCGGACCTGCTGCTGGTGCCCAGTGCCTTTACCCACACCACCGGCCAGGCCCATTGGGAGCTGCTGCTGCGCGCCCGCGCGGTGGAAAACCTGGCCTATGTGCTCGCGCCAGCCCAGGGCGGCCTGCACGAGAACGGCCGCCGCACCTGGGGCCACAGCATGTTGGTAGACCCCTGGGGCACCGTGCTGGCCCAGCACGCCGAGGGCGACGCCGTGGTGGCCGGCCTGCTGGACGCCGCGCAGCGCGACAGCTACCGGCGCCAGCTGCCGGCGCTGGAGCACCGGGTTCTGTGAAAGCCCTGCGCTGGCCCCGCAGCCCGGCGGGACATCGCTGGTTCCTGTGGGGGCTGCTGCTGGGCCTGATGTTGCTGCTGCTGGTCACCCTGGTGTGGCTGGCCGGTCGCTTCGAAGCCAGCCAGGTGCAGGAAAAGCTGGAGCGTGATGCCGCCGATGTGGTCAACGACATCCGCAGCGGCCTGACCCGCAATGTGCAAAGTCTGCAGGCCCTGCATGCGCGCGACCCTTCGCCCAGCAGCTGGGCCGACCACGCCACCCAGTTCATGGGCGAGCACCGCGAGCTGCTGCGTGTGGAGTGGCGTACCCCGGCCATGGACACCCTGGCCGCCGTGGATTCACCGTTTCGCCCGCCCGCTTTCGACATGCTGGGCCGTGGCTATGCCCAGGCCGACGTGGCGCTGGGCTGCGCTACCGCCCGCCGCTTCAATGGCGCGGCCTATTCCACGAATTACTTTTTGCCGCAAAAAGACGGCCTGGGCATGGAGGTGATGGAGGTCTGTCTGCCCTTGGCTGCGGGCGGTGGCATCACCGGTTACGTGGTGGCCACCTATTCGCTGCCCGAGATTCTGGCCGGCCTGGTGGGACGCCAGCTGACGCGCAGCCAGGAGGTGTCGTTTGCCGAGGCCGATGGCGCCCGCTTGGCGCTGAACGGCGTGGCGCGGCGTGGCACGCCGGTGTTCACTGCCCGCCAGCTGCTGGACCTGCCCGGCAACACCCTCGTGGTGCGGGTGGATAGCTGGCGCGGCGCGCCCGGTGTGTTCCCGAATCTGATGATGGCCCTGGTGACGCTGATGTCGCTGGCGCTGATCACCGTCACCGTGTTGCTGGCGCGCGACACGCGGCTGCGCCAGCGCGCCGAGCGCGGCCTGGCCGAGGCCCTGGCGTTTCGCAAGGCCATGGAGGATTCGCTGCTGACCGGCTTGCGCGCGCGCGACCTGCAAGGCCGCATCACCTACGTCAACCCGGCCTTTTGCCAGATGGTGGGCTTCACCGTGGACGAGCTGGCCGACCACGCCATGCCCGCGCCCTACTGGCCGCCCGACCTGGCCGAGGAATACCAGCAGCGCCAGGAAGTGCGCCTGGCCGGCAACGCGCCGCCGCGCGAGGGCTTCAGCTCGGTCTTCATGCGCAAGGACGGCACGCGCTTCCCGGTGCTGATCATCGAGGCCGCCCTGATCGACGCCCAGGGCACGCAAACTGGCTGGATGAGCGCGGTGGTGGACCTGACCGAGCAGCGCCGCATCGAAGAGCTGTCCCGCACCAGCCAGGACCGGCTGCAGGCCACCGCCCGCCTGGCCACCGTGGGCGAGATGGCGTCGCTGCTCAGCCACGAGCTGAACCAGCCGCTGGCCGCCATCTCCAGCTACGCCACCGGTTCGTTGAATCTGCTGCAGGCCGACGCGCTGGACGGTGCCGACCTGGCCATGGCCATGCGCCGCATCGCCGAGCAGGCCGAGCGCGCCGGCAAGGTGATCCGCAGCGTGCACGACTTTGTGCGGCGCCGTGCCGAGGCCCGCGAAGCCGTGGCCCCGCAGACCCTGCTGGACGCCATCATGCCCCTGGTCGAGCTGCAGGCCCGCAAGCTGGGCGTGCAGGTGCAGACCGAGCTGCCGGCCGATTTGCCCGCCGTGCTGTGCGACCGCACCATGGTCGAGCAGGTGCTGCTGAACCTGGCCCGCAACGCCATGCAGGCCATGGACCAGCCGAACATTAGCCAGCGCCTGCTGGTGCTGCGCGTCAGCCAGGCCGGCGCGAATCTGCGCGCCTCCCAGCCCAGCGGCTGGCTGGAATTTGCCGTGCTAGACCAAGGCGACGGCATTTCTGAGGACGTGGCCCTGCGCCTGTTCACCCCGTTCTTCACCACCAAGCTGGAGGGCATGGGCCTGGGCCTGAGTTTGTGCCGCACGGTGGTCGAGCAGCATGGGGGATTCTTGGGATTCGAGGCCAACTATCCGCGTGGTACCGTGTTCCGATTTACCCTGCCCACGGTGAAGTAGCCTCTTTCGTTCGCCAACCCGCCATGCAACCCATACAAGACGCCACCGTATTCATCGTGGACGACGACGCCAGCGTGCGCGACGCGCTGTCCTGGTTGCTGCGCTCACGCCGCCTATTCAGCGAGAGCTTCCCCAGCGCCGAGGTGTTCGACGCCATGCTGGGCCCCGACTTCACGCCGCGCCAGGCCTGCTGCGTGCTGCTGGACGTGCGCATGCCCGGCATGAGCGGCCTGGCCCTGTTCGACAAGCTGGTGGCTCGGGGCCTGCACACGGCCATGCCGGTGATCTTCCTGACCGGCCATGCCGATGTGCCCACGGCGGTGGACGCGGTCAAGCGCGGCGCCTTTGATTTCTGCGAAAAACCTTTTTCCGACAACGCGCTGGTAGACCGCATCGAACAGGCGCTGCAGCAGTCGGCCCAGCACCTGCAGCGGCTGCACAGCCGCAGCCAGCTGCAAACCCGGGTGGATGAGCTGACCGAGCGCGAGCGCGACGTGATGCGCCTGGTGGTGCAGGGCCTGCCCAACAAGCTGGTGGCCGACCAGCTGGAGATCAGCGTACGCACGGTGGAGGTGCACCGCGCCCGGGTGTTCGACAAGATGGAGGTTAAGTCGGCTGTCGAATTGGCCAACTTGCTACAAAAGATGTAGCTGCTTGCGCAGATTATTCCTGCGCTGGAGGCCTTTTTTCCTCAGAGTCCTTGGGCTCGCTGGGGGGCGGGATAATCTCACCTCCGCTGCGGCCCGAGAACATGGTCCACCAGACTATCAGCACCAGTAACAAGCCCGCCCCTAGCGCTTCAAGCAATAGCAACACCATGAACCGACTCCTTCAGCAATCTGTGATGGCCGCGATTGTAGGAACCCTGGCCGCCTGCGCCACCCGCATGCCCGACTACGCCCCCGAGCCCAGCCCGCCCGCCACCCCGACCACCCCCACCGCACCCGAAGCCCCGCCCTTCGTGGTACCCGGCGACACCGGCCCGCTGCCCGCGCCCATCGTGCAGGGCAAGAGCCGCTGGACCCCCGTGCGCTGGGCCGAGCTGCCCGGCTTCGCCCAAGACCCGCTGTTTGAGGCCTGGAACGCCTGGATCAAAAGCTGCGAACGCCCCAGCCCGGTACACGCCGCGCTGTGCAAAGACGTGCGCCGCCTCAGCATAGGCACAGGCGACGAGCAACGCGCCTGGATGGTGGCCCGCTTCCAGCCCTACCGCGTGGAGCCCCTGCAGGGCAGCACCGAGGGCCTGCTGACCAGCTACTACGAGCCGCTGATGGACGCCACCCGTAACCCCACCAGCGCCTCTGCCGTGCCCCTGTACCGCCCACCCGCCACCCTGGGCCAGCGCAAGCCCTGGTACACCCGCCAGGAGATGGACACCCTGCCCGAGGCCAAGGCCCAGCTGGCCGGCCGCGCCATCGCCTGGCTGGCCGACCCGGTGGACGCGCTGGTGCTGCAGATCCAAGGCTCTGGCCGGCTGCGCATCACCGAGGCCGACGGCAGCCAGCGTCTGGTGCGCCTGGCCTATGCCGGCACCAACGACCAGCCCTACAAGAGCGTGGGCCGCTGGCTGCTGGACCAGGGTCTGGTGCGCGACGCCACCTGGCCCGGCATCAAGGCCTGGATCGCCCAGAACCCGCAGCGCATCAACGAGCTGCTGTGGAGCAACCCGCGCATGGTGTTCTTCCGTGAAGAGGTGTTGTCTGAGTTCGATGCCGCCTTCGGCCCGCGCGGCGCCCAGGGCGTGGCGCTGACCCCAGGCCGGTCCATCGCGGTAGACCCGGCCAGCATTCCGTACGGCACCCCTGTGTGGCTGGCTTCCAGCGGCCCCAACGTGCAGCTGCAAAAGCTGGTGCTGGCCCAGGACACCGGCAGCGCCATCGTCGGCGCCGTGCGTGCCGACTACTTCGCCGGCTGGGGCCCCGAGGCGGGCGAGTTGGCTGGCCGCTTGAAGCAGCCCTTGAAGCTATGGGTGCTGTGGCCTAAGTAGGCCGGTGTGCATTGCGATCGCCGCGCTGCGTCCGGGGGGCTCAGACTTCACACCCCTGCCGAAGGCGGGGTGTTTTGCTCCAGCCAGGCATCAAAGGATTCCTTGGCGTTGCGGCGCAGGGCCAGTTCGTAGGTGTCCTTGTCGCTCAGGTACAGGCAGTGGCGGATCACGGTGTAGGGGTTGAACTTGAGGCTGTCATTGCGGTCCTCGAAGTACAGCTTGTACTTCTTCACCGTACCGATCTGGTGGCGCACGATGGAGTTGAATTCGCTGCGGTTGATCTTGGGTGACCAGGACTTGATGCTCTCCACAAAGCTGTCCACCTTGGCCGGCTCAAACGCAAAGTCCTTGAAGAAGTGGTTCACGATCTTCAAAAAGGTGAAGGCGTTCAGCTCGCTTTGCGCATGGCCGTCCCGTGCAGTGGAGCGGGTGTCGGGTGCTGTTTCCGCCAGCGCCGATTCATCCAGCGCCGACTGCAGGCCGGCTTCTGTTTCGTCACGTATCTGCCGAAACTCGCGGTCGGCCAGTTCGAACAGCGCCGCCAGTACATTGATGCGCCGCTTGAGCGGGCTGGGGATCGACTTTTTGTACTTGATCTGGTGGTCCAGCACGCTCCAAGAGTCCTGGATGATGGTGCGCACCTGCAGCTCAAACTGGCGCACCAGCAGCGTGGTGTCGGGCGTCAGGCCCACGTCCTCGGCCCGAAAACCCAGGTCCAGGTGCAGGCCCTTGTAGCCAAAGGAATCGTCGGTGCCCTCCACCTTGGCGATCTTGTCGGAGATTTCAATCACGCTGAAACTGGGCCGTATCTGTTCCGCAATCTTCCAGATTTCGTCCTCGTACAGGCACACGACCCGGATGCCGATCAGGTCCGTCAGATGGTCGTGGATGGCATAGGCCTGGTTGGCCTCTTCCAACGCATAGCGGTACTTGTTGGCGAACTTGCGCAGGCACTCATCGCTGTCTTTGATGCGCCCCTCCACCTTCACGCCCGCAACACCGCCAGCACCCCCCAGCAGCTCGGCGATGCGGTTTTGCAAGCTCTGGCACATGCTGTCCAGCAGCGGCGCTTGGCTGGCATAGAACGTCGTGAAGAGCTTTTCTTCCTGGTCAAATTGGAGTGATGCCATGGTCAAGAAATGGGGGCGTGGTGGTCGTGGTCAGGTGTGTCGCACATACCGGTAGTTTGTCTTTTGTGTGTCCACATCATAGAACCCTTGGTCCCACAAACCTCTTGAACGCAGTTGCTTTTAAACGCTCACGCTATGCCTGTGCTGGGCGGGCACTTGGTGTTGATTTAGCCATGAATTGCTATTTTTTTAATAGCTTTTTGCGCTTGCTCTGCCTGCGCTGCAGGCACTTTTTATGCAAGGAAATATTGGTGCAGGAGTCTACACGGCAGCGTTTGTGGATAGCGCGGCTGGGCGCCCGTCTCAGCCCAGGGCGACCATGCGGCCGGCCTTGTCAAAGCAATGCAAGGTGTTCAGATCGAACTCCAGAGACACCGGGTCGCCGATGTGCAACTGCGTACGTTCGGCCTGGCGCGAGATCATGGGTGTGCCCATCACGTCCACATGGATCAGCGTATCCGCTCCCAGGGCTTCGATCAGCTCCACCTTGCCCGGTACTCCTGCGCTGCCCACCGGCAGCACCCGCACGCCTTCAGGGCGCACGCCGATCAGGCCGTCGGCCGGTACCCGGCCAGCGGCCTGGCCAGCCAGCGTGCCAAACTGCGACAACTGGGCCGCCTTGACGATGTTCATCGACGGCATGCCGATGAATTGCGCCACAAACTGGTTGGCCGGCTTGTCGTACAGCTCCAGCGGTGCGCCCACCTGTTCGATGGCGCCGTCGCGCAGCACCACCACGCGGTCGGCCAGGGTC
>JAPLPK010000015.1 GCA_026400275.1 Burkholderiales bacterium | reverse complement strand
GGCTGGCGCAGACGCGCATCGACTACGCGCCGTTTTCCGGCCACAAGCTGTACGCGCCCAAGGGCATAGGCATGCTGTATGTGCGCGAGGGCGCGCCGTTCACCCCGCTGATGGCCGGCGGTGGCCAGGAGGCGGGCATGCGCTCGGGCACCGAAAACGTGGCGGGTATTGCTGCATTGGGTACGGTACTGCTGGCGTTGGAGGACGGTGCCAGCTTTTGCAATACTGCCCAGATGCTACAGTTTCGAGAGCTGCTTGCGCAGAGTCTGCGTACGGCCTGGCCCAATATTGTGTTTAACGCCGAGTGGGGTAATACGCTGCCAACCACGCTGAATTTCTCCGTTCCCGGCCTGCCCAGCAGCCTGGTGGTGGACTTGCTGGATGCCGCTGGCGTGCGCGTCAGCGCGGGCAGCGCCTGCTCGGCCAAGAAGGCTGCACCCAGCTATGTGCTGCAGGCCATGGGGGTGCCGGAGTGGCAGGCGGCATTGTGCTGCAGGCCATGGGGGTGCCGGAGTGGCAGGCGGCATCGGCGGTGCGGATGTCGTTCGGGGCGCTAGCCGACGCGGCCTTCATTGCGGAGGCCTGTGCCCGCATCCATCGTTGTGGTGACGCATTGCGTGCCCAGCGTGTGCCAGTGAAAGCACTGCCAGATGACGCGCTGGAGCCCTTGCGCCTGGGCGCAGCCTTGGCGGACGACCCGGCCAGCCATCTGCCGCCGGCTGCGGTGGCGGATTTTTGGCAGCGCTACCCGGACGCCCTGCTGGTCGATGTGCGCGAGGCCCATGAACATGCCGCAGACCTGCACCCGCAGCGCTTTGGCCGTGCGGCCTGCAATATTCCTTTGGGGGAGTTGGGCGCGACTTTGGCAGATTGGCTGCAGCGGCCGCGACCGGTGCTGCTGTTTTGCCGCACCGGCCGACGCAGCAGCCAGGCTTTGCAGCGCATGCGCCAGCTGGGCTATACCCAGGCCTGGCAGGTCGCCGGAGGTGTGGTCGCCGCTGCCAGCGAAGTGCTCTAGTATTTATAGCTGCTAGCGCAGGTAATACCTGCGCTAGAGGGTAGTTAGAACGGGTAAAGCTGGCCGTTGCTCATGCGCACGCGGTCGCCAATACGCAGCTGCGTCTGGGCCGGCACTTCGAATTGGCGGTAGGTGCCGTTGTCCGCCTGCACGGTGACGCGGTAGCTGATGCGCACCTGGGCCGCCTGGTTGTTGCTCTCGACCTGGTTGCCGGCCACGGCGCCGCCCACCGCACCCAGTACGGTGGCCAGGTCTTTGCCCGAGCCACCGCCGATCTGGTGGCCCAGGACTGCGCCCGCTATGCCACCGATGACCGCGCCTGCGCCACTGGGGCCCTGGCGTTGCGGGGTTTGCATTTGCTCAATATTGGCGACCCGACCCACCTCAGAGTGCGGTACCTGCTGCGCGACTGGGTAGGGCGCCGGTTGCTGCTGCACGGGGTAGGCTGCGGGCTGCGCCTGCTGGTAGGGGGCGACCACGCAGGCTGTGAGGCTGCTGGCCAGCACGACAGCGGAAAGAACGTAGGCGGCAGAGGCAATGGAGCGCATGGGAACCTTGTGGATGTGAAACATGGTCATCCTAAGACGCGCTCGGCCCCTGCATGGTTGACAGCGCGCCAGTGCCATTGGGCCCGGCTTCACCATTTGTCACACAAAACTTGGACAATAAGGACTTCCCCCGATTCTGACCAATCAGCCTGCCCATTGCCCTGCAGGCTGTACTTTTTTGTGCGCCCGTACCGTGAAACTCAAAGACTTTCTCTCCAGCATTCCCTACCTGGCCTGGGTGGTGATCTACACCGCTTTCTGCGCCGGCATTTTTGCCGCCATCCTGGGCGCGGTGACACCCGAGTTGCGCGAGGAACTGGACAACTACCAGCAGCTGGGCGTGTTGATGATGGTCTGGTCGGCCGGCGGCGTGCTGGGCGCTTTGCAGGGCGGGCGCATGGCCCAGCGCTATGCGCCGCGGCTGCTGTTTTTGTCGTACACCGGCCTGGCCCTGGTGTCGATCTCGCTGATCGTGCTGTCGCCCAACTTCACGGTGCTGATGGCGGGTTTCTTTTGTGTGGCGCTGTGTGAGACCGCGCTGTTCACCCTGGCCCACAGCATTTTGGCGGACATCCACCCCCAGGCCGAGGTGCGCGCGCGCATGCTGAGCATGGTGGACGTGGCTTTCAGTTTGGGCAACCTGGTGTCGCCCATGGCGGTGATTGGTATCCAGCAGTTCAGCGGCAGCTGGCGCATGCCGTATGCGCTGTACCTGCTGCCGCTGCTGACGGTGCTGTTCGCCTTCTGGCCGCGCCGCCATTTTGAACATCTGGCGCCGCCGCACCATGCGGAGGAGCAGGGCACGTCCATGTCCTATTTGGCGCTACTGCGTCGCCCGGTGGTGTGCTGGGCCGTGGTGGGCGGGGTGCTCAGCGGCTTTCTGGAATGGGGGCAGAACTTCTGGTACGTAAGCTACGGCATCAACGCCCAGCAGCTCAGCCCGAATGCGGCGCGTTTTGGCCTGCAGTTTTTTGTGGCGGGCATGGTGGGGGCGCGGCTGTGGCAGGCTTTCTGGCACAGCAACTGGCCGCTACGGCAAAAGCTGTGGCGCCTGAATTTGCTGGCGTTGGCCGGCATGGCGATGAATGTGGTCCTGGCTGGCCAGGGCGGCTGGCTGGCGGCCGGGCTAGGCAACTTCTTGTTCGGCGTGGGGGTGGGCGTGGTGTTCCCGGTGCTGCTGGCCATCATGATCGACGACATGCCGGCGCAGGCGTCCAAGCTGTCGGCCCTGCTGATGATTGGCTACAGCGTGGGCTCGCAGCTGGCGGGCCTGCTGGTGGGTAGCTTGTCGGACGTGGTTGGCGTGCGCTGGGCCTATTCCAGCATGCTGCTGGTGGTGCTGGCCTTTACCGCCGTGGTCTGGCGCATCGTGGGTTTTGCCCAGCCGGCGGTGCTGAAGCCCCAGGCCTGATTTAAATAAAAAAGACCGCTTGCGCAGATTTCATCTGCGCTGATAGCTATTCAATTGATAGCAATGGGCTAGGCCGGGCATCGGGCGCCGGCATCGGCATCCAGCGCCGCCAGGGCGGCTGCCATGCTTTGCGCGGCACGCGCGGTCAGGCGTTGTGCTCCCTCGGCCAGCGCCTGGGTGCCCAGGCCCACGGGTTCGGACTGGCTCCACTGGCAGGCCAGGTTGCGGGCGTCGTCAGATCGGCGGATGGTCCAGCTGAAGCTGGCCTCAATACGGCTGTTTTCCACCGCCTCCCATTGGCGCAGCTGCACGGCGATGCGGTACACCGGTTGACCGGCCAGCCGGCCGCCGTTGGATACGTCGATGGCGCCCAGTGGCTGCGTGATGCCAGCGGCCAGCGCGTCGCGCAGCTCGGTGTTGAACGGTGCCGACCAGCGGTGCTGGTCCAGTATCTCCAGCTGCCCGCTGGCTGTGCGCACCACCATCTGTGGGCGCACCAGGCGTTCGGGCAGGGCTAGTGGCGGCAGCTCGACCAGCAGGGTGTTGGTGCTGGCTACGGCCTTGGCGGGCAGGGCGGTGCTCAGGCTGTAGTAGCGCACCGGCGGGGCGCTGGCGCAGCCCACCAGGGTGGTAGATAGCGCTGCTGCTATGGCCATCGGGGCCAGCAGGGTGGTCGTCTTCATTTCTTTTCCTCGGATTTGCCACGCAGCAGCGACTCGGGGTGGCGCTCCAGGTAGTCGGTCAGCACCTTCACGGATGCGGCGGCGCGGTTCACCTCCCGCAGGGTCTGGCGCAAATCTTGTTGCAGCGGTGCGTCGTCGGACAGCGCGCGGTCGGCCGAGCCCAGCGCCTTGTTGGCGGTGGCCAAGGTGCTGCGCACGTCCTTCATGGCGGCGGTGATCTCGGGGGCCACGTCCTGGTTCAGGTTTTTCACCAGCTGTTCGGCGTTGCGCAGCGTGCCGTCCAGGCTGGTCAGGGTTTTGTGCAGGTCGTTGCTCAGCTGCTCGAATGGCACTTTGTTGATCTTGGCGACGATTTCCGCGATCTGGGTCTGCAGTTCGTCCAGGCTGTTGGGCTGGGTCGGCAGTTCTACCGTGCCATCCACCACCCGCAGTCGGGCCGGCGCGGCCTTGGGGAAGAAGTCCAGCGCCACAAAGACCTGGCCGGTCAGCAGGTTGCCAGTGCGCAACTGGGCGCGCAGGCCTTTGTCCACCAATTCCTGCAGGCGCTTCTGGGAGTCGACCTGGGCGTCGGTGCGCAGCCGGTCGGGGTAGATCTCGATCAACACCGGCATGCTGAATTCGCGCTGGGCCTTGTTGAATTCCACGCCTATGGACTTGACCTCGCCCAGCACTACGCCCCGGAAGTCCACCGTCGCGCCAGGAGCAAGGCCGCGCAACGACTGGTTGAAGTGCAGCAGCAGGGTTTGCGCCGGGCCGTCTGGTGCCTTCATGGCGTGGGTTTCGTCCTCGGCCAGGGCGAAGCTGGTGTTTTCGCTGGCCTGCGGGCCGGGTTGGTCGTCGGGCGCTTGCATGGCGATGCCGCCCGTCACCACCGTGGCCAGGGACTGGGTGCGCAGCTTGAAGCCGCTGGAGTTCACTTCCACGTCCACACCGCTGGCATGCCAGAAGCGGGTGTTGGCGCCCACAAACTTTTCATACGGCGTGTTCACAAACACCCGCAGCGTCACGCCTTTGCCGTCGGCGTCCAGCGCGTAGGCCGCCACCTGGCCGACCTTGATACGCCGGAAGTACAGCGGCGAGCCGACATCCAGCGAGCCGATGTTGCTGGCATGCAGCTCGAACTGCCGGCCCGCCGAGTCGCGGGTCACGATGGGCGCGGTTTCCAGCCCGGTGAACTTGCTGCTGGTGTCGTCGGAGGCCCCCGCATCTGCGCGGATATAGGCGCCTGACAAGAGTGTGCCCAGGCCGCTCACGCCAGCCGCATCCAGGCGCGGGCGTATCACCCAGAACCGCGTGTCGGTGGCGGTGAAGCTCTTGGCTTCCTTTTGCAGCTGCACGGTAACGAGGACCCGCGAGCGGTCTTCGGCCAGGCTGATGGCGGTAACAGCGCCGATGTCCACGTCTTTGTACTTGACCTTGGTTTTGCCGGCCACCAGACCCTCGGCGGTGTTGAAGCTGATTTCGATTTGTGGCCCACGGGCCAGGACGGTCTTGACCACCAGGGTCAAGCCGACCAGCGCGGCCACGATGGGGATCAGCCAGATCAGTGAGGGGAGCCAGTCGCGGCGGCGGCGGATCTCGGGCTTGGGCAGGTCGGGCGGTGTATCAGGACTCGGAGTGTTAGCCATGCGGTGGATTGTCTGCGGGGATTGGTTCTGAAATGTGTATCGCCGGGGCGTCCGTACCGTCCCAGATCAGGCGGGGGTCGAAGCTGAGTGCCGCCAGCATGGTGAGCACCACTACGGCGGCAAATGCAGCAATGCCTATGCCAGCTGTGACCTCGGCAAAGCCGTCGATGCGCACCACGCCGGCCATGAGTGTGACTACGAAAACGTCCAGCATGGACCAGCGGCCAATCAGTTCGACGATGCGGTACAGCTTGGTGCGCTCGTTGCGGCGCCAGCCGCTGCGGCGCTGTGCGCTGACTACCAGCAGCAGCAAGGCCACCAGTTTGAACAGCGGCACCATGAAACTCGCCACAAAGACCACCACCGCCAATCCCCAGGCTCCGGTAACCCAGAAGTAGATCACGCCGCTGAGGATGGTGTCGGTCTGGGTTTTGATCAGGCTGCTGCTGACCATCACCGGCAGCATGTTTGCCGGGATGTACATCACCAGCGCGGCCAGCAGCAGGGCCCAGGTGCGCTGCAGGCTATGGGCTTTGCGCCGGTGCAGAGCGGTGCCGCAGTGGCTGCAGCGGCTGCCGTCGCTGGCGTCCTTCCACACAGTACCGCAATGGTGGCAGGCGGTCAGGCCCAGGCTGCTGCCGGTGGGTGGTGTGCTGGGTGCGCTCATGCGTCCGGCTCCGCCGCAGTGGCAAAAGCCATATGCCAGAGATTGCGCGGCTGGAACGACAGCAGGGCGGTGAGCAGCACGGTCAGCGCCACAAACGCGCCCAGCGCCGGGCCGACGATCACCTCGGCCGAGCTGCTGAGCTTGACGATGGCTACCAGCACCCCGAGCATGAACACCTCGACCATGCCCCAGGGCTGTAGCGACTGCAGCACGCGCACCAGCCAGGCAAAGCCCAGGGGCTTGCGCTGCGCCGCCAGTGGAACCAGCACATAAATCAGGATCAGCAATTGCAGCAGCGGAAACAACATGGTGGTGGCCAGCACCAGCAGGGCCACGCTGGTCATTCCTTCGCCGGTGAGTACGGTGACTGCACCCAGCAGGGTGGTTTCGCTGTGTTGGCCGGCCAGCACCATTTCGACGATAGGAAACAGATTGGCCACGGCAAACATCACCAGCCCGGCAATCGCCAGGGGCAGCAGCCGCTGCGACTGGCTACCGGTATGGCGGTCCAGCTCGGTGCCACAGCGCGGGCAGTTGGCGATTTGCTGCGGCAGCAGCCGGGGATGGGGGTACGCAGCATCGCAGCCTTCGCATAGAACTACGTGGGGAACTTCATGCATGGCCTGTACTTTAGTCGGTTTGATTTGGCCCATCGTGAACACGCTCTTGGAACAATCCATGTCTTTGGATAGGAGCAAGCAAGACCTTACAAACTGCGATGATCTTCCCTTTTGTATGACTCCCGCCTTTCTTCCGCCCTCCATCGCGAAGACACCTCGTTGCTCTCGCGCTGCAAGGGTGTTTGCACTCCTGCCTGCAGTGTGGACCAGGTTCTCAGTAAACTAGAGCGTTACCGCAAGATGGGTATCCGGGCATTTATTTTCCTGGGTTACCCGCACCGGGACGAACGTGAAATCTTCGGCCAGAAGGTCTTGCCCCAACTGAACACGCTTTCGCTGCCGCAATATTACGGGCGCATTCCACCATCCACACCGAAAACGCCCCTCGGGCTCGGAGAACGTCGTTAATGCAACGCATTGCCTTGGGGGCTTCGGGCCCCGAACTTAGCCGCCTGGTCTATGGCGTATGGCGCCTGGCCGATAGCGCCGATACCTCGGTGCAGGCCACCTTACGCAGGGTCCACGCCTGCCTGGACCAGGGCATCACCAGCTTTGACCATGCCGACATCTACGGCGACTACCAGTGCGAAGCCCTGTTTGGCGCCGCGCTGAAGGCCGCGCCCGAGCTGAAAGCCCGGCTGCAGACGGTCACCAAGTGCGGCATCATGCTGACCTCGGCCAAGTACCCGGCGCGCAAGGTAAAGCACTACGACACCTCGGCCGCGCACATTCGCGCCTCGGTTGACGCGTCGCTCAGCCATATAGGCGTGGACGTGATCGACCTGCTCCTGCTGCACCGCCCCGACCCCTTCATGGACGCGGCTGAAACCGGCGCCTGCCTGGACCAGCTGGTGCAGTCCGGCAAGGTGCGCGCGGTGGGCGTGTCCAACTTCCAGCCCTGGGACTGCGAGTTGCTGCAATCGGCCATGCAGACCCCGCTGGCCACGAACCAGATTGAACTCAGCCTGTTAGCGCAAAGCCCGTTCACCAACGGCCAACTGGCCTACCACCAGCAACGTCAGCAGCCGGTCATGGCCTGGTCGCCGCTGGCGGGCGGTGCTCTGTTTGGCGACGGTGCCGCCGCCCAGCGTGTGCGGCCTCTGCTGCAAAGCCTGGCCAGCCAGTACGGCGTGGGCCTGGACGCGGTGGCCGTGGCCTGGTTGCTGGCGCATCCGGCGCGCATCGTGCCGGTGCTGGGCACCAACGACCTGGGCCGCGTGCAGGCCCTGGGCGATGCCTTCAAGGTCCAGATCGACCGCGAGACCTGGTATCAGCTGTACAGCCTGGCCGCAGGCGTGGAAGTGCCATGAGCGCCGCCGCTACAGACCGCGCATTGCGCGACGCATTTGGCTGCTTTGCCACTGGCGTGACCCTGGTTACCACCCACTGGAACGGGCAAGACTGGGGCATGACCTGCAGCTCGTTCAACGCCGTGTCGTTGGACCCAGCCCTGGTGCTGTGGAACATCCGGCACAACGCGACCAGCCACCAGGCTTTTGTGCATGGCGGCGGCTACACCGTGAGTGTGCTGGGCAGCGAGCACCAGGAATTGGCCCAGGCTTTTGCCCGAGGCACGCAGGCCGAGCGTTTTGCGGCGGGTGAATTTGTGCGGCTGGACAGCCAGCGCCTGAAGCTGGCGTCTGCCCTGGCCTGGTTCGACTGCAAGCTGTACCAGACCGTGCAGGCGGGCGACCACGACATTTTGCTGGGCCAGATCGAGCACTACGGCTCGCGGCCCGGCAAGGGCCTGGTGTTTGAGCGCGGCCAGTTTGCGGTGGACACGCTGGAGACCGGTGCGGCCTCCACCTCGCCGTTTTAACTTCTAGATTTCGCCGGAGTGTGGTCCGGCTTAGAAATTGAAGATGAGAGAGGCGGCTTACAAAACCTCTTCTTCGGCTTCAGTTTTAGGCACGAACACCATGCGGGTCTTGGCGTTGCAGTCCATCAGGCCGGCGTAGCGGCCCCAGGCGATCATGGTCTGGAAGATGCGCTCGGGGTTGTCATAGGGCAGGGCGCTGCCGATGTCCTTGATCACCCGGTCGGCTTCTACTTCTTCGTATTCGTGCAGCAGCGCGATGATGATGTGGAACAGCCGCAGCTTGAATACCTGCTCCGCAAAAATGGCACGTCGAGCGACGGGGTCCGCCGCCACAAAGCGCCGACCCAGTTCGGTGAACACCACCTTGTCTTTCGGCGTGTCGATCAGCTCCAGGATTTCCGCCGCCTTGACCAGTGCAATCGTCTCGCCAAACTCTCTGCCGATCTCGTCCGAGATGTCGTAGATGTTGGACAGCTCTGGCGAGTCGTTCAGGATGCTAAGCAGGCCCAGGATCTGGCCCACCGGCACCAGCGGGATCGACTCCATGCGGCTGCGCGCACGCGAAATCGGCTGGCCGGCTACTGGCACTTCTGCGGGGATGTCTGGCAGCGTGGTGGTGGTGATGCACTCGTGAATCAGGCTGACCAGGCGCTGGAATTCGGGGCTCTTGGTGTCGCGCGGATACGGCAGCGGGTTCTCCAGCACCAGGCCCAAGCGGCCAGGGCGCGGGAACAGCACCACGATGCGGGTCGCCATCTCCACCGCTTCCTCGATGTTGTGCGTCACCATAAAGATAGAGCTCAGGCCGGTGCCGGGCGTGCGCCACAGGCTGATGAGCTCCTGGCGCAGATTCTCGGCGGTCAGCACGTCAAGTGCGCTAAAGGCTTCGTCCAGGCACAGCAGCCGTGGCTGCGACACCAGCGCCCGCGCAATGCCCACGCGCTGGCGCATGCCGCCCGACAGCTCGCGCGGATAGGCCGCGTGGTAGTTGCCCAGGCCGATCAGTTCGATGGCACGGTTTACGGCGGCGTCGCGATCGGCGCGGCCGATGCTGCGCGCCATCAGGCCCACGGCCACGTTCTGCTCCACCGTCAGCCAGGGGTATAGCGCGAAGGTCTGGAATACCACCGAGGCTTCATCGTTGATGCCATGCAGGCCTTCGCCCTTGTGCAGCACCCGGCCTGAGGTGGGCTCGATCAGCCCAGTCAGGCAGCGCAGGATAGTGGATTTGCCCGAGCCGGATTGTCCCAGCAGCGCCAGCAATTCGCCTTCGTGTACGGCCACGTCGATCTGGTCCAGCACCTTGAGCGCGTGCCCGCCCGCGGTGGTGAAGGATTTGGTGACGCCGCGCAGCTCGGCAATCGGCGGCTTGGTGCTGGTGGAAGTGTTTGGGGTGTGCATATCAAAGATCAATCGAGTCGGAAACGGCGTTCTGCAAAGCCATAGAGTCGCCGCCACACCAGCTTGTTCATGGCCACGACGAAGAGCGACATCACGCCAATGCTGGCGATGATGAGCGGGGTGTCACCGGTTTTGGTGACTTCGGCAATGAAGGCGCCCAGGCCATCGGCCTTCAGCGTGGTGTCGCCCCAGGTGGCCAGTTCGGCGACGATGCTGGCGTTCCAGGCGCCGCCGGCAGCGGTGCAGGCACCGGTGACCCAGAACGGAAAGATGGCGGGCAAGATCAGCGTACGCCACAGCTTCCAGCGGCGCAGGCCGTAGATGCGGGCCACTTCCTTCATTTCGTTGGGGATGGCCATGGCGCCGGCGATCACGTTGAACAGGATGTACCACTGCGTGCCCATGGCGATCAGCAGGATGCTGCCCCAGTTCATGGGCGTGCTGGTGGCGACAAACAGGCCGACCACGATGGGAAAGGTCATGTTGACCGGGAAGGACGCACCAATCTGCGCCAGCGGCTGGGCGAACCGCGCCACGCGGGGGTGAAAGCCGATCCATACGCCGATGGGTGTCCACACCAGGGTTGCCAGCACGGTCATGGCCAGCACCCGCAGCAGGGTCAGAAAGCCTAGCCAGACGATGTGTGCAAAGGTGCTCACCGTCAGCGCTCCATGCAGCGCCGCAATCGCGGCAAACGCGCCGAGGATGGCCTCGTAGCCCAGCCATAGCGCCAGCACGATCCCGGCGATGCGCATGGGCCAGCCCACGGCATCGGGCCGCAGGCGCTTGCGTGCCGGCCGCCGGCGGTGCAGGCTGGCGTCCAGCGCATCACCCAGGGGCTGCCAGATGTGCTGATCCAGCCAGGTGAAGACGTAAGTGCCGCGCAACAGGTTGTAGACCCAGGAGGTGGGCGGAAGGGCCGACTCGGTGAGTTCGATCTTGAACTTGTCGGCCCAGACCAGCAGCGGCCGCCAGACCAGCTGGTCGCTGGCCAGGATCAGCACCAGCATGGCGACCACGGCCCAGACTGCGGCCTGGTTGTCGCCTTTTTCAATTGCCGTCGCCATGTACGAGCCTAGCCCGGGCAGCTTGATGTCTTTGTTCATTACGCTGATGGCCTCGCTCTGCGCCACGAAGAACCAGCCGCCGCCGAATGACATCATCGAGTTCCAGATCAGGCTGTGCGCGGAGGCCGGCAGCTCTACCGTGCGAAAGCGCTGCCAGCGGTTCAGGCCGTAGGTGGACGCGGCCTCCTGCATGTCGGTGGGTACGGTGACCATCGAATGGTAGAAGCCAAAGGCCATGTTCCAGACCTGGCCGGTGAAGATGGCAAAGATGGCCGCACATTCCACGCCCAGCAGGCTGCCGGGGAACAGCGCCATGAAGCCCGCCACGGTGGCCGACAAAAAGCCCAGCACCGGCACCGACTGCAAGATGTCCAGCGCCGGCAGGATCACCGCCCGCGCGGCCTTGTTCTTGGCCGCCAGATAGCCCAGCGAGATGGCAAAAAACAGAGAGAAGCCGAAGGCAATCCACATCCGCAGCAGGGTACGGCCGGCGTAATAGGGGATCTGGCTGACGGAGAAATCCAGCTCCGGCACGCTTCCCGGGTCGAAAGCCACCAGCATGCCGTGGCCGAAGTGCATCACGCTCCACAGCAGCCCGAATACGCTTAGCAGTACCAGGCCATCGATCCAGCTGAAACCGCGCCGCTGTGTGTCTACCTTCAATTGGGGCGCGGTGTTTTTCATCGAGGGGACGCAGTGGGCTGACGGGTAAACAGAGGCAGCGAAGCGGGTCGGCCCGCTTCTGTGTAAGGCCGCAATTCTCGTAACGCTGTGTGTAAATTAGGTGAATTGATGTGTCAGTGGTGTGTAAATTTTTTATAAAGATGCCTCTGCAACTTGCAACTTGCAACTTGCAACTTGCAACTCGCAACTCGCAACTCGCAACTCGCAGGTCGATGGGGATGTCCCTCTCTTACAAGGCCGGGCAGGCGGCGTGCTGCAGCTAGGTATGGCACATAAAAATGAGAAAAAGTGCCTCTGGCGCACACGTTATCTGCGCAAGTAGCTATTGAAAATATAGCAATACGGGCTGTGAAAGCTGGATTTGGAGCGGCTGCAATGTATGCTTGGCGGCACCTACTTTCACGGCGCACGATCTTGAAACCTGAGACCCTTCCCAGCGACTGGCTGCTGCCCGATTGGCCCGCCCCCCGTTCCGTGCACGCGGTGTTCACCAGCCGTGCTGGCGGTGTGTCGGAGGCGCCTTTTGATGCCATGAACCTGGGTGACCATGTGGGCGACGCGTTGCACGATGTGCAGCGCAATCGTGCTTTGTTGGGTGAGTTGCTGCAGGCGCAGCCTACGTTTTTGCAGCAGGTGCATGGCCGTTTCGTGGCACGCCTTCCTGCTACGGTGCCGGCGCCCATCGTGGCCGACGCCAGCGTGAGCAACCAGCCCGGCCAGGCCTGTACCGTGATGGTGGCCGACTGCCTGCCGGTGCTGTTCACCGACACCCAGGGCCGTGCCGTGGCCGCAGCCCATGCGGGTTGGCGCGGTTTGCTGGGCCAGGACGGGCAGGGCGTGCTGGAGGCTACTTATAAGGAAATAAGTGCTCTGGCGCAGGCAGGGTCTGCGCAAGAAGCTACAGAAATAATAGCGTGGCTGGGTCCGTGCATAGGCCCGCAGAAGTTTGAGGTGGGGCCCGAGGTGCCGGCTGCCTTCATGGCCCAGCAGCCCGAGGCGGCTGCCTGCTTTGTGCCCCATGGGCCGGGAAAGTGGTTGGCCGATCTGCCTGAGCTGGCGCGTTTGCGCTTGCAGGCTTTGGGCGTGCACGGCATTTATGGCAACGACGGCAGCCCGGCTTGGTGCACTGTTAGCAATTCGTTACGATTTTTCTCCTACCGGCGTAGCCCCATTTGTGGACGAATGGCTGCCAGTATCTGGCTGGGCAATTGACGCATCTGAAGAGGCTTGCGCCCGCTGCGCAGCTAGCTCTGACGCGGCTTGCGCCTTGATGGCACGGCGCCTGGCCGGGGCTCCCATGAGGTAAACCACCAAGGCGACCGGCACCACGCCATAGAGTACAAACGTGAACACGGCACCGAGTACAGTGCCATTAGTATTGGTGGCCTCAGCCACTGCCATCATGAGGGCCACGTAAAGCCAGCCAATCGGAACGATGTACATAAAGATAGTGCTCTGTAGAGGGCGAGTTTTAGCCAATTGTTATTGCAGTCAATAACAAGCTTTGTGAGGAAGCACTATGCATTCTGAACCGGACTGGGCGCAAGCCGCCCGGCAATTCCAGCAATCCCTGGGCGACGGTTGGACCCGTGCCTGGGCCGATGCGATCAAGCCTCTGCAAGGCCTGGACATGGGCCAGGTCAACGGCGGTGCAACTCCCCCCAAGATTGCGTTTTCGCCCGACAAGCTGCAAGAGCTGCAGCAGCAGTATCTGCAAGAGGCTGCCGCCCTGTGGAACCAGAGCATGGACGCCGCCGCTATCCGCAAGGACCGGCGCTTTGCCTCCGAGGCCTGGACCGAAAACCCCTTCACCACCTATTCCGCCGCCGCTTACCTGCTGACCAGCCGTACCCTGATGGGCCTGGCCGATGCGGTGGAGACTGACGAGAAAACCCGCGCCCGCATCCGCTTCGCGGTGGAGCAGTGGATGGCCGCCTCGGCACCCAGCAACTTTTTGGCGCTGAATGCCGAAGCCCAGAAGCGCGCGCTGGAGACCCAGGGCGAAAGCATCGCCAAGGGCCTGAAGAACCTGATGCACGACATGCAGCAGGGCCATGTGTCCATGACCGACGAGAGCCTGTTCGAAGTCGGCAAGAACGTGGCCACGACCGAAGGCGCGGTGGTGTTCGAGAACGAGCTGTTCCAGCTGATCGAATACAAGCCGCTGACGGCCAAGGTCTACGAGCGCCCGTTCCTGCTGGTGCCGCCCTGCATCAACAAATACTACATCCTGGACCTGCAGCCCGAGAATTCGCTGATCCGCTACGCGGTAGAGCAGGGCCACCGCACCTTTGTGGTCAGCTGGCGCAACCCGGATGCATCGCTGGGCCACAAGGCCTGGGACGACTACATCGAACAAGCCGCTATCAAAGCCATAGCGGTAACCCAAGAGATCACAGGCGCCAAGCAGATCAACGCCCTGGGCTTCTGCGTGGGCGGCACCATCCTCAGCACGGCGCTGGCAGTGTTGGCTGCACGCGGTGAAAAGCCGGTGGCCAGCCTGACCCTGCTGACCACGCTGCTGGACTTTGCCGACACCGGCATCATCGACATCTTCGTGGACGAGGCCATGGTCAAGTACCGGGAGATGCAGCTGGGCAAGGGTGGTTTGTTGCCGGGCGGTGACCTGTCCAGCACCTTCAGCTTTTTGCGGCCGAACGACCTGGTGTGGAACTACGTGGTGGGCAACTACCTCAAGGGCGAAACCCCGCCCCCGTTCGACCTGCTTTACTGGAACAGCGACTCCACCAACCTGCCTGGCCCGTTCTATTGCTGGTACTTGCGCAACACCTACCTGGAAAACAAGCTGGTGAAGCCTGGCAAGGCGGTGGTTTGCGGCCAGAAGATCGACCTGGGCAAGCTGGATATGCCGGCCTACATTTACGGCTCGCGTGAAGACCACATCGTGCCAATCGGCGGGGCCTATGCGTCCACCCAGGTACTGCCGGGCAAGAAGCGGTTTGTGATGGGGGCTTCCGGTCACATCGCCGGCGTGATCAACCCGCCGGCCAAGAAGAAGCGCAGCCACTGGACCAGCGAGTCCAGCCAGTTCCCGGCCAAGCCGGCGGACTGGATCGCCGGGGCCACCGAGCAGCCAGGCAGTTGGTGGACCGACTGGTCGGCCTGGCTCAAGGGCCATGCAGGCAAACAGGTGGCGGCACCCACGGTCTATGGCAAGGGCGCCTACAAGGCCACCGAGCCCGCGCCAGGTCGCTACGTGAAAACCCGTGCCTCGTAGTTTTGCGTATGCAGAACCGCCATCAGCACCCTCTACACTGACATTCAACACGTAACAAATCAATAAACTAGGAGCTCAAAAATGGAAGACATCGTCATCGTTTCCGCCGCACGTACGGCAGTTGGCAAGTTTGGCGGCAGCCTTGCCAAAATCCCCGCGACCGAACTGGGCGCGCACGTCATCAAGGAAGTGCTAGCACGCAGCGGCCTGAGCGCCGAGCAGATCGGCGAAGTCATCATGGGCCAGGTGCTGGCCGCAGGCGCCGGCCAGAACCCGGCCCGGCAGTCCGTCATCAAGGGCGGCTTCAACCAGGGTACGCCCGGCCTGACCATCAACGCCGTGTGCGGCTCCGGCCTGAAGGCTGTGATGCTGGCCGCCCAGGCTGTGGCCTATGGCGACAGCGAGATCGTGGTTGCTGGCGGCCAGGAAAACATGAGCGCATCGCCCCACGTGCTGCTGGGCAGCCGCGACGGCCAGCGCATGGGTGACTGGAAGATGACCGACACCATGATCGTGGACGGCCTGTGGGACGTGTACAACCAGTACCACATGGGCATCACCGCCGAGAACGTGGCCAAGAAATACGGCATCACCCGCGAGATGCAAGACGCCCTGGCCCTGGCCAGCCAGCAAAAAGCCGCCGCCGCCCAGGAAGCCGGCAAGTTCAAGGATGAAATCACCCCCTTCACCATTCCGCAGAAAAAGGGTGACCCCATCGTCTTCGCGGCTGACGAATTCATTAACAAGAAGACCACCGCCGAAGCCCTGGCCGGCCTGCGCCCTGCCTTCGACAAGGCCGGTGGTGTGACCGCAGGCAATGCCTCCGGCATCAACGACGGCGCTGCTGCCGTGATGGTGATGACGGCCAAGAAGGCTGCAGCCCTGGGCCTGAAACCCCTGGGCCGTATCGCTAGCTTCGCCACCAGTGGCCTGGACCCCGCCTACATGGGCATGGGCCCGGTGCCTGCGTCGCAAAAGGCGCTGGCCCGCGCGGGCTGGAAGGCCCAGGACCTGGACCTGCTGGAAATCAACGAAGCCTTCGCGGCCCAGGCTTGCGCGGTCAATAACGAAATGGGCTGGGACACCAGCAAGGTCAACGTGAACGGCGGCGCCATTGCCATCGGCCACCCTATCGGCGCGTCTGGCTGCCGCATTCTGGTGACCCTGCTGCACGAGATGGCCCGCCGCGATGCGAAGAAGGGCATTGCATCGCTGTGCATTGGTGGTGGCATGGGAGTTGCACTCACCATCGAACGCTAATTACTAGCGTATTTTTTAACAAGCAAACTATTCACCTCTCAGCATCAGCAAGAACGCAACGATCCCAGAGCATCCGTGGAACTGGCTTTGCCAGGCCATTGGATGCGCCCCCTGCAAGGGGGTTGGCGAAAAGCGCTTGCGCTGTAGCTTGGGGGTGTACCCATAATTCAGGAGATAAAAATGAGTCAAAAAGTAGCGTACGTCACCGGCGGCATGGGTGGCATCGGGACCGCCATCTGCCAACGCCTGCACACCGAGGGCTTTAAGGTCATCGCCGGTTGCGGCCCTACGCGCGACCACGCCAAATGGCTGGCCGAGCAGGCTGCACTGGGCTTCACCTTCTACGCGTCAGTGGGCAATGTGGGCTCGTGGGATTCCACGGTCGAAGCCTTCACCAAGACCAAGGCCGAGCACGGCACCATCGACGTGCTGGTGAACAACGCCGGCATCACCAAGGACCGCATGTTCCTGAAGATGTCGCGTGAAGACTGGGATTCGGTGATCGAAACCAACCTGAACAGCATGTTCAACGTCACCAAGCAAGTGGTCGGTGACATGGTCGAAAAGGGCTGGGGCCGCATCATCAATATCTCTTCGGTCAACGGCGAAAAGGGCCAGGCTGGCCAGACCAACTACTCGGCTGCCAAGGCCGGTATGCACGGTTTCTCCATGGCGCTGGCACAAGAGTTGGCCACCAAGGGCGTGACGGTCAACACCGTCAGCCCCGGCTACATCGGCACCGACATGGTCAATGCCATCCGCGAAGACGTGCTGGCCAAGATCGTTGCCACCGTGCCTGTGAAGCGCCTGGGCAAGCCCAGCGAAATCGCCTCCATCATCGCCTGGCTGGCGTCGGAAGAAGGTGGCTACGCTACCGGCGCCGACTTCTCGGTCAACGGCGGCCTGCACATGGGCTAATGCCTTTGTGCTCCAGAAAAGCCCGCTTCGGCGGGCTTTTTTGCGCCCTCATGCCGGGCGCGGGCGGTTGACAATGCCCGGCATGCAGAAACCCGTTCTACGCCCGTCCTTACTTTTCTCCGTGTTTCTAGCCATGGCCTTGGCGGCAGTGGCATGCAGCAGCCTGGCGCAAAGCGCGGCCGATGCCGGCTCCGTAGCTGGCTCCGTAGCCGGCCCCGTATTGGCCAAGCGTTTGCGTGTGGGCTTGGTGCTGGGCGGCGGCGGTGCGCGTGGTGCGGCCCATGTGGGTGTGCTGGAGGTACTGAACGAGTTGCGGGTACCGGTGGACTGTATTGCCGGCACCAGCATGGGCGCGTTGGTAGCAGGCGCCTTCGCCGCCGGCCTGCCGCCCGATGCCATGCGCCGGGCCCTGGCCAAGGCCGACTGGAATGACCTGTTCCAGGACGACACGGCCTACCCCGAGACCAATTACCGCAACAAGATGCTGGTGCAGCGCTATCTGCCCGGTCTGGAGTTGGGCGTGGGGGAGTCTGGTGTGGTGGCGCCGCCAGGGGTGCTGGCAGGCCAGAAGATCAAACTGTTCTTTAACCGGCTGGTGCGCGCCGACTTGTCGGAACGCATGATCGAAAGCCTGCCGCTGCCGGTATCCATCATCGCCACCGACATCGGTACCGGCGAACGCGTGGTGCTGCGCGATGGCAGCCTGACCCAGGCCATGCGCGCCAGCATGTCGGTACCCGCCCTGATGGCGCCAGTGCTCTACCGCGACCGCAAGCTGGTGGACGGCGGCCTGGTGGACAACCTGCCGGTGCGCGAGGTGCGCGCCCTGTGCCACCCCGACGTGGTGATTGCCGTGAACGTGGGTTCACCCCTGCTGGCGCCGGAGCAGATTGGCTCTGCGCTGAGCGTGTCGGCGCAGATGATCAACATCCTGACCGAGCAAAACGTCAGTCAGTCCATGGCCGAACTCACACCGGCCGACATCTACATCCGCCCTGCTCTGGAGGGCATTACCTCTGGCGACTTCGACCGCAATGCCGATGCGGTGGAGCGAGGCTACCAGGCCGCTGCGGCCTTGACCGCCCAGCTGCAGACGCTGTCCATGCAGCCCGATGCCTACGCCGCCTGGACCCAGGCCTTGGCCGGCGCGCAGCGTAAAACTGCCATCGTTGATGCCATCGACATCGTGGGCCCCAAGCTGACCGACCCGCAAATGGTGGCCCAGCACATCAGCCAGCGCACCGGCAGTTTGCTGGACGCGGATGCGCTGTACCGCGACCTGGAGCGCGTCTATGGCGACGGCTACTACCAGAGCGTGGACTACACCCTGCTGAGCGAGCGCGGCCGCAACATTCTGCGCGTGACACCGATGGAAAAGCCCTGGGGGCCAGACTATCTGCGCTTCGCCGTGGCACTGGAGAGCGACCGCAAGAACGGCTCGGACTTCAGCCTGCGCGCCGCCTACCAGCGCACGGCGCTGAACCGGCTGGGCGGGCAACTGCTGGTGAATGGGCAAATTGGCAGCGAACCCGGCGTGGACGCCGAGTACTACCAGCCGCTGGACCCGCGGCAGAACTGGTTCATCGAGCCCAGCGTGCACTATGCGTCGCGGTCGGCCCCGGCCTACCAGAACAACCGCAAGGTGGCGGAATACGACGTCAGCACCGTGCGCCTGGAGCTGGCCGGCGGTGCCAACCTGGGAAGCCTGGGGCAGGTGCGCCTGGGCGTATCCAACACCTTGGGACGGGCGACATTGCAGACCGGTTCTGCTGTGCTTGCAGACCAGTCGCAGCAGGTGCAGGGCAGCTTTGCCAGCCTGGATCTGGACCAGCTGGACCGGCTGTACTTTCCCACCCATGGCTGGGCGCTGCACAGCCGCTACTTCACCTCGCCTGAGCGTGGCTACAGCAAGCTGGATGCGCAGCTGCAGGGTAGTTTTTCATTAGAGCGCTTTGTCGTCAGCAGCCAGCTGGCCTACACCGGTTCCACCCGTGGCGCATTGCCGGTGTTCGATGCGGCTTCACTGGGCGGTTTTCTCAAGCTGTCGGGCTATGCCCGTGGCCAGTTGCTGGGCGACGACATGCGCTACGGACGCGTCGGTGTAGAGCGCATTCTGGGTAACCTGCCTTTGGGCCTGCGTGGAGACATGCGTGCCGGCCTGGCGCTGGAGGCCGCACGCATGGGTACGCGCTATACCGAAACGCAGCGTACCGGCACGCTGGAGTCGGCCACGGTCTACCTGGGCGGCGAGACGCCGCTGGGCCCGGTCTACATCGGCTACGGCCTGGCCAGTGGCCACAGCAGCAATGTGTATCTGTTCCTGGGTGTGCCGTGATGCTATTGAATTGAGAGCTGCTGGCGCAGCTAGTATCTACGCCAGAGGCATTTTTTATCTGTAAGTTGTGGCGGTGGCCGTGCTACAGTAAATCATGCACTCCCCCTCATTTTTTGCCCCTCGTTTGCGCCCGCAGCCGCGGCGGTCACCGCAGCACTCCGCCTGAGCACCGCCATGGGTATCAAAAGCCTGGCCCAGGACCTGGGCCTGTCCATCGCCACCGTGTCGCGGGCGCTGAACAACCACCCCGAAGTCAGCGCCCAGACACGCCTGCGCGTGCAAGCCGCCGCCCAGGCCCGTGCCTATGCGCCCAACCAGTCGGGCCGCAGCCTGCGCAAGGGCCGGCACAACACCATCGGCCTGATGCTGCCGCCCAAAAGCAGCCATGAAAACTACACCTGGTCGCTGTTCCTGACCCTGGCCGAGGGCATACAGACCCGCATTGCCTCCGAAGACCTGGAGCTGGTGCTGTTCCAGAACCGCGACGACGCCGACGAGCTGGCGCGTCTCAAGCGCGTGGTCGAGCGGCGCCTGGTGGACGGCCTGGTGCTGGCCGGCACGCGCCGCAAGGACGAGCGCCTGGACTACATAGCCGCCCAGGGCTTTCCGTACGTAGCGCTGGGCCGCAGCAGCTCGGGCGGCGAGCATGCCTGGATGGACCTGGACTTTGAGCTGGGCGTGGCCCAGGTGGTGGGCAGCCTGGTGGCGCGGGGCCACCAGCGCATCGCACTGTGCACGCCGCAAGACGACGCCATGCAAGGCCATCTGATGCGCAAGGGCTACCGCAGCGCCATGCGCCGCCACGGCCTGGTGGTGGGCGATGGCCTGATTGGCCGGGAAGAGCTTTCCGAGCGCGGGGGCCACCGCGAAATCCACCGCCTGCTGGCCTTGCCCGAGCCGCCCACTGCCGTGATTCTGCAAAGCGACTGCATGGCCATAGGGGCTTACGGCGGCCTGCACGAGCGTGGCCTGCAGCCGGGCCGGGACATGGCGATTTTTGGCGGGGTGCTAACGGGCGAATTGGCGCAGTACCTGTCGCCCCGGCTCAGCGGCTTCTCGGTAGACCTGCGCCCCCTGGGTGCGCGCCTTGCCGAGGCGCTGCTGGTGCGCATGGCGGCGGCAGACGCTGGTACGCCGGTTGCCGGCTTTCAGCAGCTGTGGCCGCTGAACATCCTGCAGGGTGGCAGCGACGTTGCTGGCTAGTACCGTGGTCTAGACGATGGCAGGGTAGCTGCCGTAGCCATCGGGCCAGGGCGTCAAGACTTCGAAGCCGGTTTCGGTCACCGCGACCATGTGCTCCCACTGGGCGGACAGCGAGTGGTCTTTGGTCACTACGGTCCAGCCGTCGGCCAGCTCCTTGGTTTCACGCCGCCCGGCGTTGACCATGGGCTCGATGGTGAAGATCATGCCGGGCTCCAGTTTCAGCCCCTCGCCACGCCGGCCGTAGTGCAGCACCTGGGGCGTGTCGTGGTAAATCTGGCCTATGCCATGGCCGCAGTATTCCCGGACCACGCTGAAGTTCTCGCGGTGCGCAACCGTCTGGATTGCATGGCCAACATCGCCCAGTGTCGCGCCGGGCTTGACCTGCAGAATGCCGGCGCGCATAGCCTCGTAGGTGGTGTCCACCAGGCGCTTCGCCAGCGGGCTGGGCTCGCCCACAAAGTACATGCGGCTGCAGTCGCCAAACCAGCCGTCCTTGATGACGGCCACGTCGATGTTGATGATGTCACCGCGCTTGAGCACCTTGGGCCCAGGGATGCCGTGGCAGATCACATGGTTGACTGAGGTGCACAGCGTCTTGGGGTAGCCGTGGTAGCCGATGTTGGCGGGTATGGCCTCCAGCACATTGACGATGTAGTCGTGGCATAGCTTGTCCAGCGCGTCGGTGGTTACGCCGGCCTGTACGTGCTCGCCAATCATGCGCAGCACGTCGGCGGCCAGATGGCCTGCACGGCGGGCAAGGGCGACTTCCGCCGGCGTGCGGATGGTGACGGTTGCGCTCTTCATGCCTGGGCCTTTTGGGGGAGCGCGACCACTTCGGCATCGGCGCGGATTTCGTCCTGGATCAGCAGCCGGCAGAGCTCGCCGTAGTTCAGCTCGGGGTTCAGCTCGCCCATCATGCCGATGCGCATCCAGTGTTCCGCCTGCGCGTTGATGGAGCGGCCCAAGGCGGCGCTGGCAACCCGCAGGTTGTCATGCATAGGTTCCGAGATTTTGACGAGGCCCAAGTGGATGTACTCCTGTATATGAAACAACTATGTTACGTATATTGCAATAACCTGGCGTGACGCTGGGGCTTGCTGCCGTGCGGGTTCGCGTGCCGTCCACGGCAGACCAAGGGTTTCCATGGGTTTTTTCTTGCTTGACGCACTTAGTTCGAGCATTGAATAATATGTTTCCGTAAACGTTTCCGGTGATACAAATTGCAGGAAGCAACGGGCGATAAGAACGACGTGGCGCAAGGACGCGGGCGCTGGGCGCCCAGCCGCTGCACCACCGCAGGCCGGGCAACCCGCCTGGATGTGCCAACTACAAGGAGACAAAACCATGCATCGACGATTTGCCCTGCAATGGGCTACTGCGGCCATAGCCGCACTCAGCATCGGCAGCGGCGCCGCCCAGGCCGAGACCCTGAAGATCTGGAGCTTTGGCGAGCAGGACAACTACACCGAAGCCATGGTGAAGGAGTTCCAGGCGAAGAACCCGGACCTGACCATCGAGGTGCGCCGCGTCGCGTTCTCCGATGTGAACGACGAGGCTTTGCGCGCCATTCGCTCCGGCACCGGGCCAGACATCATGCCCATCGACAACCCTAACGTTGCCTTCTTTGCAGCCAAGAAGGCGCTGCTGGAGCTGGACGACATGGTCAAGCAGTCCAAGGTCATCAACGCCGACAAGATCTTTCCCGGCCCCCGGCTCAACTCCAGCTGGAAGGGCAAGCTGGTGGGCATACCGCGCGGCGCCAACACCATTGCGCTGTACATCAACGACGATATGTTCCGCGAAGCCGGCCTGGACCCCGACAAGCCACCACGCACCTGGGCCGAGCTGCACGACGCGGCAGCCAAGCTGAACAACCCGGCCAAGAACATCTATGGCTTTGCTTTTTCGGCGCGCGGCAACGAGGAGGGCACCTTCCAGTTCCTGCCCTACATCCAGAGCACCGGTGCCGACTGGGACAAGCTGAACAGCCCTGGCGCCATCCGCGCGGTGGAGTTCTGGCAAAAGCTGCTGGACGAGAAGCTGGCCTCGCGCGACACGCTGAACCGTGGCCAGTCCGACTCCACCGCCACCTTTGTCAACGGCAACGCGGCCATGGTGGTGTCCGGCCCCTGGGAGATTCCGGGCATTGACAAGAACGCCAAGTTCAAGTGGCGCGTGGCCTTGCTGCCGGGCGAGAAGGCCGACAGCCCACGCACCTCGGCCCTGGGCGAGCAAAGCTATGTGATCCCCAAGACGGCGGCCAACCCCAAGGCGGCCTTCCGCTTTCTGGAATATGTGATCTCGCAGCAGGGGCGCAACTGGAATGACTTCGGCATCCTGCCCGCCACCTCGGATGCGGTGTCCAAAGACCCGAAATGGCCGCAGGCCTACCAGGCTTTTGCCGAGCAGATGAAGTACGCCCGCCCGCGCGGCCCCAACCCCGAGTGGCCGCAAATTTCCAAGGCGATTTCGGGCGCCATGCAACAGGTGCTGACGCACCAGTCTGACGCCAAGACCGCGATGGCGGCGGCAGCCGCCCAGGTGCAGCGTGTCAGCAAAAACTAAAAGCGCGATGGCCCTGCAATCCCTGCCATCCCTGCGGCCTGGCCGCAAGGATGGCAGCCTGCAGCAGCCCCCGCGCAGCTACGGCACGTTCGAGCAATGGCTGCTGGTGCTGGGCCTGGCCTATCTGCTGGTGTTTGCCGGCATTCCACTGTTCTACAACCTGCTGATGTCCTTCCAGGAGGTGGATGCCATGGCACCGGGCGCTTGGTGGTCGCGGTCTTGGGTGGGGCTGGACAACTACATCGACGTGCTGCAGCGCCCTGAGGCGCGCGGCGTGTGGCTGAACACCGGGCTGTTCATCGCGCTGTCGCTGCTCTTTCAGGTGGTGCTGGGCTTTGGCCTGGCGTTGCTGTTCCAGGAGGCGTTTCTGGGCGCCACGGTGATGCGTGGCCTGTTCCTGGCCGGCTGGATCATGCCCGGCCTGGTGGCGGGCGTGGTCTGGAAGCTGCTGTTCGCGGGCGACTACGGCGTGCTCAACCATGTGCTGCTGCAGCTGGGCCTGGTGCGCGAGTCCATCTACTGGCTGTCGGATGCGCGCTATGCGCTATACGCCGTCATCATCGCCAATGTGTGGCTGGGCGTGCCCTTCAATATGTTGCTGCTGTCGGCCGGGCTGGCGCAGATTCCGCGCGACCTGTACGAGGCCGCCGAGCTGGACGGTGCGAATGCCTGGCAGCGTTTTACCTCCATCACCTTGCCGATGATGGCCTCCACATTGGGGGCGGTGATTGCGCTGGGTGTGATCATGACCATCCAGCAGTTCGACCTGGTGGCGGCGCTCACCCAGGGCGGCCCGGCGAATGCATCGCAGCTGGCGCAGCACTGGTCCTGGCAGTTGTCGTTCCAGACCTTTGAGGTGGCGTCGGGCAGTGCGATTGCTTCGCTGATGCTGGTCGTGGTGGTGGCCACGGCGGTGGTCTATGTGCGCGCCACCCGCCGCGAAAGGCTGGTGTAAGAGATGGCCATGCGACGCAAGCTGCTGTTCTGCCTGGCGCTGGCACTGACCGCGCTGTACCTGTTCCCGCTCTACTGGATGTTCATCACGGCGTTCAAGAGCAACCCCGAGCTGTTCCGCCTGCCGCCTACCTTCTGGCCGGAGGCCGCGCAGTCGAATATCGCCCGCGTGTTCCACGACTACGCCATGGGCCGCAACCTGTGGAATTCGTTGGTGATTGCCAGCGGCGTGACGGCGGCCACGGTGCTGCTGGGCACCGGCGCGGCTTACGCCCTGGCCCAGGCGCGCAGCCGCTGGATCGAGACGGCGCTGTTCGCCGTGCTGGTGCTGCAGGCCCTGCCGCCAGCGCTGATGGTGACGCCCACCTTCGCGGCCTTTCAGGAGCTGGGCTTGCTGGGCTTTCCGCGCCTGTCGGTCACGCTAGCACAGATCAGCAAGACCCTGCCTTTCTACATGGTGCTGATGCGCTCGGCCTTTGTGCAGGTGCCGCGCGAGCTGCGCGAGGCTGCGCTGGTGGACGGCGCCACGCCGCGCCAGGCCTTCATCCACGTGGTGCTGCCGCTGGTGCGCAACAGCGTGCTGGTGACCGGCATCCTGGTCTTCTTGCAGACCTTGGGTGAATACGTGTTTTCGCGTTCGCTGATCCTGGACGACAAGTACACCACCACCACCGTGGCGCTGGCGGCTTTTGTGGGCGACACCAAGACCGACTGGGTCGGCATCATGACCTACGCGGCCATCTACACCACGCCGATTCTCATCTCCTTCATGCTGCTGCAGCGGCGCATTGTCAGCGGCCTGACGGCTGGCGCACTCAAGTAGGTTCCCCATGAATACCATTGAAATCCAGGGCCTGGTGAAGGCCTTTGGCGGTACCGCCATCCTGCGCGAGATTGACCTCAACATCGCGCGTGGCAGCTTTGTGGCGCTGGTTGGCCCCTCGGGCTGCGGCAAGTCCACACTGCTGCGCACCATCGCCGGGCTGGAGGACATCACCGCCGGCACGCTGCGCATCGACGGCGCGGTGGTCAACCACAAACCGCCGCGTGAGCGCGATGTGGCCATGGTGTTCCAGTCGTATGCGCTGTACCCGCACATGGACGTGGCGCGCAATATGAGCTATTCGCTGCGGCTGAAGAAGGCCACGACGGAGGCGATAGGCAAGGCCCTGGATGGCGTGGCCAACACCCTGGGCCTGCAGACCCTGCTGCAGCGCATGCCGCGCGAGTTGTCGGGCGGCCAGCGCCAGCGCGTGGCCATGGGCCGGGCCATCGTGCGCCAGCCCAAGGTGTTTTTGTTTGACGAGCCTTTGTCCAACCTGGACGCGGCCCTGCGCGTGCACATGCGCAGCGAGATCCGCAAGCTGCACCAGCGCCTGCAGGCCACCTCGGTCTACGTCACGCACGACCAGATCGAAGCCATGACCATGGCCGACCAGGTGGTGGTGATGCGTGCCGGGCGGATCGAGCAGGTGGGTACGCCGCTGGAACTGTATGACAAGCCAAGCAACCGCTTCGTGGCCGGCTTCATTGGTTCACCAGCTATGAACTTTGTAGCGGGCGTGGTGGGCGGTGATGGCCTGCAGGTGGCCGTCACCGGCGCTGTGGGCAGCGTGCTGGCGCTGGACCGCAAACGCCCCGTAGGCCGTGCTGTCTGGGTGGGCCTGCGCCCCGAGCATCTGCACATCCAGCAAGGCAGCAGCCTGCTGGGCCGGGTGGATGCGGTGGAGTCCACCGGCAGCATGACCTTCATCACTTTCGATCTGGCGGGTTGCAGCGTGACGCTGGCCCAGACCGGCCGGGTCTCTTTTGTTCCGGGCGACTGGGTGCCGCTGGGTATAGACCCGGCCCAGGTCCATGTTTTTGACCACTCCACCGAAGCCGCACTGTGACGGCACGGTCGTATTTCTGAACCAACTTTATGAAGATCAACGACGGTAACTGGCTCATCCGCAAGGGCCTGCAAGTGATGTATCCGGTGCATGTGCACGAGGTGCAGCAGCGCGGCAATGAACTGCTGGTGCACGCCGCACCCAAGGACGTGTCACAGCGCGCCTACCAGCTGGACACGGCGCTGTTCAACCTGCGCCTGTTTGCGCCGCGCCCCGGCATCATCGGCGTGCGCATGGAGCATTTCCAGGGTGGCGGCGTGGCCAAGCCGGCCTTCACGCTGTACGCCGATGCTGGCAGCGCGGCCAAGCTGGAGATGGGGCCCGAGCACGCCACGCTCACCAGCGGCACGCTGTCGGTCTGCATTCCGCGCAGCGGCCCCTGGGCGCTGGACTTCTTCCACGGCGCGCAGCGCCTGACCGGCAGCGGCCTGCGCAGCGGCGGCCAGGCGCTGGAGGAGTCCACGGGCCGCGCGTATATGTTCGAACGCCTGGACTTGGGCGTGGGCGAAAACATCTACGGCCTGGGCGAGCGCTTCACACCGTTTGTGCGCAATGGCCAGGTGGTAGACATCTGGAACCAGGACGGCGGCACCAGCTCCGAGCAGTCGTACAAGAATATCCCGTTCTACCTCAGCTCGCGCGGCTACGGCGTGTTCGTCAACACGCCGCGCCTGGTGTCCTTTGAGGTGGGCTCGGAAAAGGTTGCCAAGGTGCAGTTCAGCACCGAGGGCGAAGCACTGGAGTACTTCGTCATCGACGGCCCCGGCCCCAAGGACGTGCTGGACCGCTACACCCAGCTCACCGGCCGCCCGCCACTGCCGCCGCAGTGGTCGTTTGGCCTGTGGCTGACGACATCTTTCACCACCGACTACAACGAAGAGACCGTCAACCACTTCATCGACGGCATGGCCGAGCGCGGTCTGCCTCTGCACGTGTTCCATTTCGACTGCTTCTGGATGAAGGCCTTCCACTGGTGCGACTTTGAGTGGAACCGCGAGAACTTCCCCGACCCGGTGGGCATGCTGGCCCGGCTGAAGGCGCGCGGTTTGAAGATCTGCCTCTGGATCAACCCCTACATCGCCCAGCCCTCGCCGCTGTTCCAGGAGGGCATGGCCAAAGGCTACCTGCTGCGCCGGCCGGATGGCAGCGTCTGGCAATGGGACCGCTGGCAGCCCGGCCAGGCGCTGGTGGACTTCAGCAACCCCGCCGCCTGCGACTGGTATGCGGACCACTTGCGTCGCCTGATCGACATGGGCGTGGACTGCTTCAAGACCGACTTTGGCGAGCGCATCCCTACCGACGTGGTCTACCACGATGGTGCCGACCCGCAGGGCATGCACAACTACTACAGCTTCGTCTACAACCAGCTGGTCTACCGCGTGCTGCAGGAGAAACTGGGCGAGACCGAGGCCGTGCTGTTCGCCCGCGCCGCTACAGTGGGCGGCCAGCAGTTCCCGGTGCACTGGGGTGGCGACTGCAGCTCCAACTACGAGTCCATGGCCGAGAGCCTGCGTGGCGGCTTGTCGCTGGGCTTGTCGGGCTTTGGCTACTGGAGCCACGACATCGGTGGCTTCGAGAACACTGCGCCGGCCGACGTGTACAAGCGCTGGTGCGCGTTCGGCCTGCTGTCCAGCCACAGCCGGCTGCACGGCAGCAAGTCCTACCGTGTGCCATGGCTGTTTGATGAAGAGGCGGTGGACGTGCTGCGCCACTTCACGCAGTGGAAGTGCCGCCTCATGCCCTATCTGTGGGACGCTGCCGTGCAGGCCCGCGACCACGGTACGCCCATGGTGCGGCCGCTGCTGCTGGAGTTTCCGCAGGACCTGAACACCCCCAGCCTCGACCGCCAGTACCTGCTGGGCA
>JAPLPK010000073.1 GCA_026400275.1 Burkholderiales bacterium | reverse complement strand
CCTCAGATCGCAACACGCACATGAAAGACCCCGTTCGCCCTGAGCTTGTCGAAGGGCTTGCAAATGGAGCCCTTCGACAAGCTCAGGGCGAACGGTTGTAGTTGTGTGTCTGAGGCAAATAGCTAATCAGGAGAAATCAGGCTCTGGCGCAGGTAGCACGTGCGCGGGAAGCTATCAAAACTGCAGCAAACCTAATCTGGCCTATATGCCAGCTGCTGCGCCACAAAGCCGTCGAACGCGTCTAGCAAAGGCCGGTAGCGCTCGGCATCGCCCTCCAGCTGGGCCAGGGCCTGGCAGGTCGCCTCCAGGGTGGAAAGCTGGTCTGGCCGGTGCGCCTTGCGGATGCGGTAGCGCGAGGCTGGCACGTCGCGCAGGCCCAGGCGCGGCAGCTGCTGCAGCGCGGGGCTTTGGTAGAGCATCTTGCGGCTTTTGCGCCAGGTGCCGTCCAGCACTACCAGGCGGATCTGCGCGGGGTCTTGCAGCGCGGCGGGGTCCAGGGCGGGTGCGGGCAGCAGGCCCAAAGCGGCGTCTTCCGGCGTATCGGGGTAGAGCAGCACGGTGTGGCGCGGCGCAGCCCGGCTCCAGGGGCCGCTTAGCAGCGCGGCGTCCGGCAGGGATTCGCAGACCAGCATGCGGCTGTGCGGCAGGCTCAGGTGCAGCAGGCGCGCGCTGCCCTTGGCCTGGTCCACCTCCAGCGGGTGCTGTAGCAACAACAGCTCGACCACATGTTCGGTCGGCCGCACCCAGGCGCAGATGCAGGCCCGCTGCGGACGCAGGCAGACCGGGCAACGGGGGCGTGAGATGGCAGGCGCAGGCATGGGCGCTGGATTCTAACCAGCCCCCAACAAAAACCTAGCTAGCGCATATAAAACCTGCGCAGGCAGCTATGCATTCAATAGCAATCTACGCGACTCCACGGCTCCCAGCGGCTGCTCGGGCAGGGTAAAAACCTCCACGGTGGCAACCAGCTCGTGCGCCTGGGTCTTCATGCTGCGGGCCGAAGCGGCCATTTCCTCAACCATGGCCGCGTTTTGCTGGGTCGCCTGGTCGATCTGGCCGACGGCCTGCAGGATGTGGGCCACGCCCGCGCTTTGGCCGCTGCTGGCGGCGCTGATCTCGGCCACGATGGCGGTCACCTGGCGGATCGCGTCCACCACCTCGCCCATGGTTACGCCGGCCTTGTCCACCAATGCCGTGCCCTGGGCGACCCGATCCACACTGGCGGAAATCAGCAGCTTGATTTCCTTGGCCGCATCGGCACTGCGCCCGGCCAGGCTGCGTACTTCGCTGGCCACCACGGCAAAGCCCCGACCCTGCTCGCCGGCGCGGGCAGCCTCCACGGCGGCATTCAGCGCCAGGATATTCGTCTGGAAGGCGATGCCGTCGATCACACCAATGATGTCGCTGATCTTGCGTGAAGAGGCGTTGATGCCCTGCATGGTGGTCACCACTTCGGCCACCACAGCACCACCCTGCAGGGCCACCGTGCTGGCGCGCTGGGCCAGTTGATTCGCCTGTACAGCGCTGTTGGCGTTGTGCTGCACGGTGGCGCTGAGCGTGTCCATCGATGCGGCCGCCTCCTGCAGCGCGCTGGCCTGTTGCTCGGTACGCACGCTGAGGTGGTGGTTGCCCTGGGCGATTTCGGCACTGGCAGCCGCCACGGACTGCGCCCCCTGACGCACATTCACCACCACAGTGGACAAGCTGGTCTGCATAGCGGCCAAGGACTGCATCACGGCGGCCACCTCGTCTCTGCCGGCCGTGTCCACGGTTTGGTCCAGGCGTCCGCCGGCCACCGCTTGAGCCAGATCGCCGGCACGCAGCAGGGGCACGGTGATGCCACGCACCAGCGTCCAGCCAAACAGCACAGAGAACAGCAGGCCAAATGTGATGGCGGCAATGCAGGCGGTACGGATGGCGTGGTAGCGCAGCACAGCGGCGTCATAGTCTTGCTGGGCCTCGTCGGCGGTGAGCTTGAGTAGTGCCACGATGTCGTTGCTGATGGGGTTGAACAAGGCGGTGAACTTACCCAACACCAGCACCTGGGCGGGCAGAAAGTCGTCGTCGCGCAGACGCTCCATCACCGGCTTGAGGCCCTCTTGCTGGAAGCTTTGGCGCTTCTGGGTCAGCTCCTTCACCAGGCCTTCGGCGGCGGGGGACATCGGGGTGGCGATGAAGATGTCCCACGCCTTCTGGGATGCGGCGCTGATGGCATCCACCTCCTGGATATTTTTGGCCACCACCAGGGGCGCGGGGTCGATCAGCGTGTCGGAAATCACCTGCCGCGCGCGCATGGCCAGGAACTGGTAGTTGCCCAGGGCGGCAATCGACTGCATCCTCTGTTTGTACATGGCCTCGACCACCGTATTCGCCTGGGCAATGCCCAGCAGGCCAAGACAGCCCACGGCGACCAGCAAGCTGGACAGAACGCCCACCAGTACTAGCAGGCGGGTGGATATTTTGAGATGTTTCATGTGCTAACCCTGTGCAACGGGCAAGGCCAGACAAGTGCTGCCTGCTGCTACGCCCGGAAATATTGCGCCACCGATGTGGCGATCTAGGGTTAGACCTTAGCGGTTGTAACTACATGTCTTTGTGACAAGTCCACAAAATTGTCACACTTCTACTTAAAACATGGCGTGCAGTGCGGCCCATCGACCTGGTGGGCTTAGAACGCGTTCTTAGGTGTGGGCAATCGGCACCAGAGCCATGTGGTCCTGCGGCAGCCGGAACACGGCCACCGCGTCCACCAGGTCTTGGGCCTGGGTGCGCATGCTGCTGGCGGCCGCCGCCATCTGCTCGACCAGCGCGGCATTTTGCTGCGTGGTTTGGTCCATCTGGGTTACGGCTTCGCCTATCTGGGACACGCCCAGGCTTTGCTCCTGGCTGGCGGAACTGATCTCGCCCATGATGCTGGTGGCACGGTGGATGGCATCTACCACCTCGGTCATGGTGGTGCCAGCCTTGTCCACCAATAGGCTGCCCTGGGCCACTCGCTCCACGCTGGCAGAAATTAGTTGTTTGATTTCCTTGGCTGCGTCGGCCGAACGTCCGGCCAGGCTGCGGACCTCGCTGGCCACCACCGCAAAGCCACGCCCCTGCTCGCCGGCGCGGGCGGCCTCCACGGCGGCATTCAGCGCCAGGATGTTGGTCTGAAAAGCGATGCCGTCAATGACACCGATGATGTCGCTGATCTTGCGCGAAGACTCATTGATGCCCTGCATGGTTGTGACCACCTCGGCCACCACCTCGCCGCCCTGCATGGCGACCTGGCTGGCCCGCAGCGCCAACTGGTTGGCCTGGGACGCGCTGTCAGCGTTCTGGCGTACGGTGGAGCCCAGCTCCTCCATGGACGCAGCGGTTTCTTCCAGTGCGCTGGCCTGGTGTTCAGTACGGGCCGACAAATCATGGTTGCCTTCGGCAATCTCGGCGCTGGCATTGGCCACGCTCTCAGAACCACGGCGCACCGTGGCCACCACCTGCGACAGGCTGGACTGCATGGAACTGAGCGCCAGCATCACGGACGACACTTCGTCCGTGCCCGTGGTGTCGATCTGCTGGCTCAAGTCGCCACTGGCTACCGCATTCGCCACCTGGCTGGCCTGCTGCAGCGGCCGGGTGATGCTGCGCATCAAAGCGAAACCAAACAGCACCGCGAATACGACGCCGACGACGATGGCAGCGATGGCGACATTGCGAATCACCAGGTAGCGCGCCTCGGCATCTTGGTAATCATGTAACGTGGCCTCTTTGGTCAGGGCCAGCAGGGCGCTGGTGTCGTCCAGCAGCGGGTCGAACAGGTCGGCAAACTTGCGCACCACCAGCACACGCGCCGTGGCCGTGTCTTCGCTGGTCAGGGCCGCCATGGCAGGCTGCAGCCCCTCCTGCATGATCTTTTGGTTCTGGTCGCCAATCGCCTTGATCAGCTTGCTGCCCTCCGGCCCCATCGGCACTGCCGACAAGGAGGCCCACACCGTATTCACCTTCTGGATATTGGCAGTGGCCTCGGCCATCGCCTTGGCAACCTTCTCCGGCACCGGCGACATCAGCGCATTGGACACCAACAAGCGGTTGCGCGTGGTCAGCAGCAAGAAGTCAGACACCCAGGTCTGGGTCTGCATGCGGTCCTTGTACATGGAGTCAATGGCCCCATTCGACTTGGCTATCCCAAACAGCCCCAACGCGCCAATGGCCACCAGCAAGGCCGACAAAACACCGACCAACACCAGCAAACGGGTGGATATATTGAGATTTTTCATTCGTGCGGTCCTGCACCCAAAATGTAAGTGGATGTCAGAATAACCCAGCAACTGCGCGCTGGGGCCATCCAAAGGGGGCAAACCGAGACAACCCAGGGTAATGCCGGATACGTTTTTTGTAACCGAAGCATTGCCATATGGGTATGGGCCCTTACCGGGCAGCCCTCAGCCAACGAGAGCCCCCCTGCAAGGGTTTGGGCTCGGACACACAGGGTGGCACAACTTCAAACCCGCAAGAATGCCCGTCCGCTCCACAAGACAGAAGGGCGCGTGGAAGACGCATTGCTGGCGATGTGGAAAATCAACCAGGGTTGATAAAAAAATGATAGCTACTGACGCATATTCCACCTGCGCCAGCGGCCTAAAAGGCTTAAAAGCCTAGAACGGCATCTTGGGCATGCCCTTCATGCCACCCATGCGCTTGAGCATCTTCATCATGCCGCCGCCCTTCATCTTCTTCATCATTTCCTGCATCTGGCCAAACTCGTTCAGCATGCGGTTCACTTCCTGCACCTGCACGCCGGCACCGGCGGCGATGCGGCGCTTGCGGGTGGCCTTGATCAGGTCGGGCTTGCGGCGCTCCAGCGGGGTCATGCTGTGGATGATGCCCTCTTTGCGGCGGATGTCGCGCTCGGCCTTGTCCATGTCCATCTGACCAGCCTTGGCGGTCATTTGCGTGGGCAGCTTGTCCATCAGGCTGGACAGGCCGCCCATTTGCTTCATCTGCTGGATTTGGCCCAGGAAGTCGTTCAGGTCAAAACTCTCGCCGCTCTTCACCTTCAGGGCGAGCTTTTGCGCAGCCGCCATGTCCACGCCGGCCGTGACCTGTTCGACCAGAGCCAGGATGTCACCCATGCCCAGCACGCGGCCAGCATGGCGCTCGGCGTCGAACACTTCCAGACCGTCGATCTTTTCGCTGGTACCGGCAAACTTGATGGGCACGCCGGTGACATGGCGCACCGACAGGGCCGCGCCGCCGCGCGAATCGCCATCGGTCTTGGTCAGGATGATGCCGGTCAGCGGCAGCGCATCAGAAAAAGCCTTGGCGGTGTTGATCGCGTCCTGGCCCTGCATGGCATCGACCACGAACAGGGTTTCCACCGGCTTGAGCAGCGCGTGCAGGCCCTTGATTTCGTTCATCAGCACTTCGTCGATGGCCAGGCGGCCGGCGGTATCGACCAGCAGCACGTCAAAGTAGTGCTTGCGGGCGTAGTCGATGGCGGCTGCGGCAATGTCCAACGGCTTTTGGTCGGGCGTGCTGGGGAACCATTCGGCACCGGCTTGCTTGGTGACCATCTTCAGCTGTTCGATGGCGGCGGGGCGGTACACGTCGCCCGAGACGGTGAGCACCTTCTTCTTGCGCTTTTCAATCAGGTGCTTGGCCAGCTTGGCGGTGGTGGTGGTCTTACCTGCACCTTGCAGACCGGCCATCAAAATCACGGCGGGCGGCTGGGCGGCCAGGTTGATGTCGCTCACACCCTCGCCCATGGTGCGGCTGAGCTCGCGGTTGACGATGCCCACCAGCGCCTGGCCAGGAGACAGCGAGCCCATCACTTCCTGGCCCAGGGCTTTCTCCTTCACCCGGGCGATGAAGTCGCGCACCACCGGCAGGGCCACATCGGCCTCCAGCAGGGCCATGCGCACTTCGCGCAGCATGTCGGCCACATTGGACTCGGTGATGCGGGCCTGGCCCCGGATTTCCTTGACCAGGCGGGAGAGTTTGTCGGTGAGGGCGGAGGCCATAAGAAATTTCCGGAGAGGGTTGTGCGGGTGCTGCGCAAGGCAGGCCCGAGCCAAGGACTGGGTACGGGGCGAAACGCTAAACTGTGCCCATGATTTTAACGACTGCGCCCTTCGCCAACGTGCTGCTGTGCGTGGCTGCCGCACTAGCCTACGCGGTACCTGCGCTGGGGGCCCCGCACCTCAGCATGCGGGCCAGCAAAAGCGCGCTGCGGCTGGCCTGGCTATTGCACGGGCTGGCACTCAGCATTGGATTGTTTGACTCGCCACCCCACTTCGGCTTTGCCCCGGCACTGTCGGTCACGGCCTGGCTGGTGCTGACGGTGTATGCGGTGGAAAGCCATTTGTTTCCACAGCTGGAGGCGCGCTGGGCCCTGGCCGGACTGGGAGCGGTGGCGGTGCTGCTGGCCCTGCTGTTCCCTGGCAGCTCGCTGCACGACATGGCCTCACCCTGGCTGCCTCTGCACTGGGCCCTGGGCATTGCGTCCTATGGTTTGTTTGGGGCGGCGGTGGTGCACGCCTGGCTGATGACGCGGGCCGAACGCCAGATGCGCAACGCCGCAGAAGCCCCCAGCGGCCTGCCTTTGCTGACCCTGGAGCGGCTGACGTTCCGGCTGGTCGCGGCGGGATTTGTGCTGCTGTCCGCTACGCTGCTAGTGGGCTGGTTTTTTGACGAACAGCTGTATGGCGTCCATGGCTGGCGGTGGAGCCACAAGACGGTTTTCTCGCTGCTGTCCTGGCTGACCTTTGCGATTCTGCTGCTGGGGCGTAGCCGCTTTGGCTGGCGCGGGCGCAAGGCCGTGCGGGTGCTCTACATAGGCGCCGGCCTGCTGTTGCTCGCCTATGTGGGTTCGCAGTTTGTGCTGGAAGTGGTGCTGAGGCGCGGCGTATGAAGCTGCTGCTGGTTTTGCTGGCCGTGTTGTTCGGCGTATGGCTGTGGCGATCGAGACGACTCGCCGAGCGCCCCCAAACGCCACGCCGTCCTGCGGAATTGCAAAACATGGTGACTTGCCGGGTCTGCGGCGTGCATTTGCCGTCCACCGAGGCGGTCCGTACAGCGCATGGCGCTTACTGTGGCGAAGGACACCGCAAGCAGGCGGAGAAGTGATGGCAGACGCCACCTCCGCCCAGCCAGCCCCCACTGAGCCGCTGGCATTGGCGCGGGTCTGGTACGGGTTCATGACGGCCCGGGTCAGCATTGCGCTGGCAATTTTGCTGTTGCATCTCTCGCTATGGGCACTGGGCCAGGACGCATCACTATGGATGCTGCTGTTCTGCGCTGGCTATTTCGCCAGCACCCTGGCGGTACGCCTGCGCATGCACCCCAGCGGCGATGCGCAGCCGCCAGCCCGCTTCTGGGCCGGCACGGTCGGGGTGGATGCGCTGGTGTTCTCCATCTTGCAGTTGCTGGAATCCAGCAGCATCAACTACAGCCCGCTACTGGCGCTGCCGGTGCTGCTGGCTGCGGTACAGGGTTCGCGCCGCATCGCCCTGGGCACGGCAGCCTGCATGACCCTGCTGCTGCTGCTGGAAGCCTGGTGGACAACCCACCACAGCGCGGACGGCACTGCCCGGCTGGTGCAAAGTGGGCTCACCGGCATGGGATATTTCGTGGTTGCCTTCCTGGTGAATCAGCTGGCAGCCCGGCTGGTGGGGGAAGAACAGCTGGCCCTGCGCAGCCAGATGGATGCACAACTGCAGACCCGCGTGAATGAATTGGTGATCGAAACCCTGGCCGACGGCGTGCTGGTGGTCGATATCCACGGCACCACCCGTACGGCCAACCCAGCAGCCCGCTGGCTGCTGGGAGCAGAGGCGGGCCCTCCGCTACTCCTGTCCAGCGAGCCTGGTTGGCGCACTTTGCTGGCGCTGGCGCAAAAGACCTTTGCCACAGAGAGCCCCCAGAACGGTGACATCAGCATCCATGCCACGGGCAAGAGCCCGCGCCGCGTACGGGTTCGCACCCGCATGACGGTGGCGCAGGCCGCTCGCACGGAAAGCCTGTGCGTGCTGTTTTTGCACGATCTGCGCGAAATTGAGGCCCGGCTGCGTACCGAAAAAATGGCCGCCATGGGCCGCATGTCGGCCGCTGTAGCGCATGAAATCCGCAACCCGCTGGCCGCCATCACCCAGGCCAATGCGTTATTGGAAGAAGACCTGACAGACCCGGCCCACCAGCGGCTGACGCATATGGTGCAACAGAATGCATTGCGACTGTCCAAGATTGTCGATGAAGTACTGGGCATTGCCCGCCTACAGCACGCTGGCACCGGCCGCCCGCCGCAAACCCGGTTGGACGAAGCCATCAACAACATTTGCTCGGATTGGATGCAACAGGATGCGCGCCGCCAGCCGGTCAAGGTCACGCCGGCCACCCTGGGCATGCCAGTAGACTTCGATGCCGACCACTTGCGGCGCGTGCTGCTGAATCTGCTGGACAACGCGGCACGCCACGTCAGCCCCCAGCCAGAGGCCATTCAGGTCAGCACCAGCCTGTCGACCAACCAGCAATCGCATCTACAGGTCTGGAGTGATGGTCCTGCACTGGAACAAACCGTAGAGCAACATTTGTTTGAGCCTTTTTTCAGCTCTGAGAGCCGCTCCAGCGGCCTGGGTCTGTATATTTGTCGGGAGTTGTGCGAGCGCCACCGCGCCAGCATCGGCTACCAACGTGCGACACGGGTGCGCAACGGCCAGGAAGTACAAGGCAATGAGTTTTTTGTGCAGTTCCGCCCGCCCAAGCCAAGCAGCCTGGCGGCACGTCCTTTCGATATCCAACCTGTCTGACCATGGCTCCACCCAGTGCATCCCTCCCGGCATCCGTCTTGGTGGTGGATGATGAACCCGATCTGCGCACGCTGTATGAGCTAACCTTGCTGCGTGAGGGCTACCGCATTGATACCGCCGCCGACCTGCAAGAGGCCAGCCTGATGCTCGCCCAGCAGCGCTTCGATGTCGTAATCACTGATATGCGCTTGCCCGACGGACTGGGAAGCGCACTGCTGCACAGCCTGAAAGCCCAGCAACGCTCAGAGCGCGTCATCGTCATGACCGCCTACGGCTCGGCCGAAAATGCGGTGGAGGCGCTAAAGGCAGGTGCGTTCGACTACCTGACCAAACCGGTGGACCTGAAGCAGTTTCGTACCGTAGTGGCTTCGGCCATCCAGGACAGCAACCGAACACAGCGCGCCAGTACCGTGAATGAAATAGCCCCCCAGCGCACAGCGGCCGGGGACAGCGCGCTACAAAAATTGGTAGGTACCTCGGACGCCATGCAGCAGGTCAAGCAGCGCATCGTCAAGGTCGCGCGCAGCATGGCGCCGGTACTGGTACGCGGCGAGTCGGGTACGGGCAAGGAGCTGGTGGCCAAGGCCTTGCACGCCAACAGCCACCGCGCCTCGGGCCCGCTGGTGGCGGTAAATTGCAGCGCCATTCCGGAGAGCCTGCTGGAGGCCGAGTTCTTCGGCGCCAAAAAGGGCTCCTACACCGGCTCCACGCAGGACAGGCAAGGCTACTTCCAGGCCGCCCGCGATGGCACCTTGTTTTTAGATGAAATTGGCGACCTCCCACTGGCCATGCAGTCCAAGCTGCTGCGCGCCATACAGGAGCGCAGCGTACGCGCCCTGGGTTCGGTCCAGGAAGAGGCAGTAGACGTGCGCATCGTCAGCGCAACGCACAAGGACCTGGCCGCAGATGTCAAGGCCGGCCGCTTCCGCCAGGACCTGTATTACCGGCTGAACGTGATCGAGATTGCCATACCGCCGCTGAGGGAACGCCGGGGAGACTTGCCATCGCTGTGCGAAGCCTTGCTGGAGCGCATCGCACAAGAGTCGGGCATGCCGCCACCGCGCCTATCCCGTGAGTTGCTGGAGCAGTTGGCCAACCACCCACTGAGCGGCAATGTGCGCGAACTTGAAAACCTGCTGCACCGCGCGGTCGCCATGGGCGATGGCGAAGCCTTGCACCTGGACCTGGACTTTGAACCTACGCAGGACATGGGGTTGGCAGCACTACCAGAAGCTTCTCCAGAGCCGGCCGTACCTGCCGCTCCAGGCATCACATCCAACCCTTGGACCCTGGACACGGTCCCCTCCGACCTTCAGGCATTTCTGGACCGGCAGGAGCGCGAGATCCTGGTCAAGGTACTGCATGAGACCGGCTTCAACCGCACAGCGGCAGCCAACCGCCTGGGCCTGAGCCTGCGCCAGATACGCTACCGCATCGAACGGCTCAACATCGCCACACCGCAGGACAACGAGCCCCATGACGCCTAAAGCACCCACCGCCCCCAGCCGCCCCCTGTGGTCGAACGGCTGGTATCGCTTTGCCCACCAGCAACGCTCACCCAATTACGGCCCACGTCCGCCTCAGGCCCGCATCGACTTGGTGGTAGTCCACTCCATCAGCCTGCCGCCCGGGCAATATGGCGGAGACGAGGTGATGGCACTGTTCGCCAATACCCTGGACTGGGACGCCCACCCTTATTTCAGCAGCATCCGCGGGCTGCAGGTATCTGCCCACTTCTATATACGCCGCAATGGCGAACTGTGGCAGTTTGTGAGCACGGAAGACAGGGCCTGGCATGCCGGGGTATCCCGGTACCGGGGGCGCAGCAACTGCAACGATGACTCCATAGGCATCGAACTGGAGGGGCTGGAGGGCGACAGCTTCGAAGCCGCGCAATATGAAACCTTGGCCAGCCTGGTTCCAGCGATTGCACAGGCCCATCCGATCCGCCACATCGCGGGCCATGAACATATTGCCCCGGGCCGCAAAAACGACCCGGGAGCCGGATTCAGCTGGCAAGAACTGCAACGCGGAACCGGCTGGGACGCGCGCTATTTCCCGCCCGGCACCGGACTCTGAGAAATATTTTTAGCCTGCTGGTGGCAGCCAGAAACACCCGGACACATGCCTCGCCCTAGGAGTTACGCTGCCAAACAAGGCAAACTCTTCCGAAACCCGCATCCAGCCTAGGTTTTTGTGCCACAGACAAGGCAGCGCAACACTTGCCGGAGGGTTGCACCAGCAACCCTCATAAAACCTGTCCCGCCATGCGCCATTCGCAGGGCGGTACACTACCGGTAGTGGCTTGAATTGATTTGAGACCCTATATATAGTGTCCAGCCAGTGCCGCGAGGCACCTCTATTTCACTGCGGCGGTTGCCATAACCGCCCTTCCCACTCCTCATACTGTCCCAAAAGTCTAAAAGGAAGCTATGCAAACCGCATTGAACACACCGTCTACCGTCCCCCAGCCACATTCAACGCTCCACGACACAAGCCATGGCGACGCCACAGTGCAAGGAACGCTGGCCCACTACCAGGTCATCCGTCGCAATGGCGCAGTCGTGCCTTTTGAGCCGGGCAAGATTGCTATCGCCATGATGAAAGCCTTCTTGGCTGTGCACGGCACGCAAGGCGCCGCATCGGCCAGCGTACGTGAAGTGGTAGACACGTTGACGCAGGGCGTGATTCGGGCCCTGGTGCGCTCGCGTCCAGGCGGCGGCACCTTCCATATAGAAGACGTGCAGGACCATGTGGAACTGGGCCTCATGCGTGGCGGCCACCATGAAGTCGCACGCGCCTATGTGCTGTACCGCGAGCGTCATTCCCAAGAGCGCGCCAAACAAAGCGTTGAGCAGGCGCCGGCAGCCCCTGTTCTGCATGTGCTGGACGCGGGCCAACGCGTGCCACTGGACACGGCACGTTTGCAACAACTGATCGAACAGGCATGTGCGAACCTGGGCAGCGAAGTGACGGCAGCCCCTATCGTGGCGGAAACCATGCGCAACCTGTACGACGGCGTGCCCATGGAAGAGGTCTACAAGGCGGCCATTCTGGCTGCCCGTACCCTCATCGAAACCGACCCTGACTACACCTACGCCACGGCCCGCCTGCTGCTGCATACCATTGCCAAAGAAGTGCTGGGCAAGGACGTCACTCAAACCGAGCTGGCGCAGGAATACGCAAACTACTTCCCCGGTTACATCCAAAAAGGTGTAGAGGCTGAACTGCTGGATGCCAAGCTGTTGACATTCGATCTGCAAAAGCTCGGCGCGGCACTCAAGCCCCAGCGCGACCTGCAGTTTGACTACCTGGGCCTGCAAACCCTGTATGACCGCTATTTCCTGCACATCCGCAAGACCCGCATCGAGTTGCCACAGGCCTTCTTCATGCGCGTAGCCATGGGCCTGGCACTGAACGAAACCGACCGCGAAGCCCGCGCTATCGAGTTCTACGAAGTCATGTCGGCGTTTGACTTCATGTCCAGCACGCCTACGCTGTTCAACAGCGGCACGTTGCGCCCCCAACTGTCGTCCTGCTATCTGACCACCGTGCCCGACGATCTGGACGGCATTTACGAGTCCATCAAGGAAAACGCCCTGCTGTCGAAGTTTGCCGGCGGCCTGGGCAACGACTGGACCCGCGTGCGCGCTTTGGGCAGCCACATCAAGGGCACCAATGGCGAGTCGCAAGGTGTGGTTCCCTTCCTGAAGGTGGTAAATGACACCGCTGTCGCGGTGAACCAGGGTGGCAAGCGCAAGGGCGCTGTCTGCACTTACCTGGAAACCTGGCATCTGGACATCGAAGAGTTCCTGGAGCTGCGCAAGAACACGGGCGACGACCGCCGCCGCACCCACGACATGAATACCGCCAACTGGGTGCCCGATCTGTTCATGCGCCGCGTCATGGAAGGTGGCAGCTGGACGCTGTTCTCGCCCTCCAATGTGCCCGACCTGCACGACAAGTTCGGAGCCGATTTCGAAAAGGCCTACACCGCCTACGAAGCCCAGGCACAACGCGGCGAAATCAAGCCTTCGCGCACCCTGCAGGCCAGCGACCTGTGGCGCAAGATGCTGACCATGCTGTTTGAAACCGGCCACCCCTGGATCACGTTCAAGGACGCCTGCAATGTGCGCAGCCCGCAACAACACGCAGGTGTGGTGCACTCCTCCAATCTGTGCACTGAAATCACGCTGAACACCAGCGATACCGAAACCGCTGTCTGCAATCTGGGGTCGGTCAATCTGCGCCAGCACATCACCAATGGCCAACTTGACCACGCCAAGCTGCGAAAGACCATTTCCACGGCCATGCGCATGCTCGACAACGTGATCGACATCAACTACTACGCTGTCAAAAAAGCCCGCGACTCGAATATGCTGCACCGCCCAGTCGGCCTGGGCCTGATGGGCTTCCAGGACAGCCTGTACGCGCTACGCATCGCCTACGCAAGTGAAGGCGCTGTCGCATTCGCCGACACCTCGATGGAAGCTATCTGCTACTACGCCTACTGGGCGTCCAGCGAACTGGCCAAAGAGCGTGGCCAATACTCCACCTACAAGGGCTCGCTGTGGGACCAAGGCATCCTGCCACTGGACACGCTGGACCTGCTGGCCCAAGCCCGCGGCGGCTATGTGGATGTGGACCGTTCGGCGACCCTGGACTGGGATGCGCTGCGCCAAAAAATCAAGGCCGATGGCATGCGCAATTCCAACTGCGTCGCCATCGCCCCCACCGCCACGATTTCCAACATCATCGGCGTGGACGCATCTATTGAACCTTGCTTCGGCAACCTGTCCGTCAAGTCCAATCTGTCCGGCGAGTTCACCGTCATCAACGGCTACCTTGTGCATGACCTGAAGCGCCTGGGCCTGTGGGACAACGTAATGCTGATGGACCTGAAGCACTTCGATGGTTCGCTGCAATCGATCGACCGCGTGCCGAATGAAATCAAGGCCCTGTACCGCACGGCCTTCGAGGTGGAAACCACCTGGCTGGTGGAGGCAGCGTCACGTCGCCAGAAATGGATAGACCAAGCCCAATCGCTCAACATCTACATGGCCGGCGCTTCGGGCAAGAAGCTCGACGACACCTACAAGCTGGCGTGGACACGCGGCCTGAAAACGACCTACTACCTGCGTACCCGCAGCGCCACCCATGTGGAAAAATCTACCGTGGCCGCCGGCCGCATGAATGCCGTTTCGTCAGGCCAAGCTCCTGGGCAAACCATGAGCGCAGTCGATGCAGCAGCAGTTGCTGCACGCCAGCAAATGAACGCCGATGCACTGGCCACCAGCCCGGCAACGGACATCAAGTTTTGCGCCATTGACGATCCAGGCTGCGAAGCCTGCCAATAAACCCAAGCCCGCTTGCCACGCATCGTGAAACCGTGTTTTCACGATGCGCATGAGCAACACAAACGGCACAAAATAGCAGCGTTGAAAATGAATACTTTTCATTTTGTGGCGCTGCTCTCATAATCCTAGCATTGGAAAATTTATGTTGACCTGGGACGAAGAAGTCACGCCCTCATCGCCATCTGCAGCGCAAACCGGTTTACCCATCAACCGTGAGGCATCACACGCCGTTTTTACGGCGACACAGGCCGCAGCAACACCCACTCCATCGATTGCATCTCAGCCTGCTATGGCCACCGCCGCAGTGCATGTCAACGCACAAGCCACGGCCGCTCGCCGCGTGAATGCCGCCGACAAGCGCATCATCAATGGTCAGACCGATGTCAATCAGTTGGTGCCCTTCAAATACAAATGGGCCTGGGAGAAATACCTGGCCTCCTGCGCCAACCACTGGATGCCGCAAGAGGTCAATATGACCCGCGACATCGCACTCTGGAAAGACCCCAACGGCCTGACCGAAGATGAGCGCCGCATTGTCAAGCGCAACCTTGGTTTCTTTGTGACTGCCGACTCTCTGGCCGCCAACAACATCGTGCTGGGTACCTACCGCCACATCACGGCGCCCGAATGCCGCCAGTTCCTGCTGCGCCAGGCGTTTGAAGAAGCCATTCATACCCATGCCTACCAGTACATCGTGGAGTCGCTGGGCCTGGATGAAAGCGAAATCTTCAACGCATATAACGAAGTCGCATCCATCCGCAACAAGGACGAGTTCCTGATCCCCTTCATTGAAGCGATCATGGACCCGAATTTCCATACGGGCACGCCGGAAAACGACCAAACCCTGCTGAAGTCGTTGATTGTGTTTGCATGCCTGATGGAAGGCCTGTTCTTCTACGTCGGATTCACCCAGATCCTGGCTTTAGGCCGGCAAAACAAGATGACGGGTGCAGCCGAGCAGTACCAGTACATCCTGCGCGACGAGTCCATGCATTGCAACTTTGGCATCGATTTGATCAACCAACTCAAGCTGGAAAATCCGCACCTGTGGACCGCTGAGTTCAAGACCGAAATCAAAGACCTGTTCATGAAAGCCGTCGAACTGGAGTACCAGTACGCAGAAGACACCATGCCGCGTGGTGTGCTGGGCATGAATGCATCCATGTTCAAAGGCTATCTGCGTTACATCGCCAACCGTCGCGCGACCCAGATCGGCCTGGAAGCCTGCTTCCCGCACGAAGAAAATCCATTTCCATGGATGAGCGAAATGATCGACCTCAAGAAAGAGCGCAATTTCTTTGAAACCCGCGTGATTGAATACCAATCGGGCGGTGCGCTCTCCTGGGATTAAGCTTTTCTTGCCCCATGCTTTCCAACAACGCGCAAACCACCATTCGCCTCGAAGAGCGACTAGGTGTATGCGCTCCCGAGTACATGGTGCTGGGCATTGGCCCAACGCCATGCATCGCTTGATGCCAACCAACCGGCAGCAAGTGCTCTTTGTAAACAGATCAAGGAGAAAATAATGGCAACTGCAAAAAAACCAGCCGCAAAAAAGGCTGTTCCCGCAAAGAAAGCGGCCCCCGTGAAAGCGGCACCAGCAAAAAAAGTAGCGGCGGCTAAGCCCGCTGCAAAAAAAGCAGCGCCCGTGAAGGCTGCACCAGCAAAGAAAGCTGTCGCACCCGCCAAGAAGGCTGCGCCTGCGAAAAAAGTAGCGGCTCCGGCCAAAAAAGCTGCTGTCGCTCCAGCAAAGAAAGCTGCACCAGCCAAGAAGGCCGCTCCCGCCAAGAAGGCAGTTGCAGTCAAGGCCCCAGCAGCCAAGGCCGCTCCCGTAAAGGCAGCAGCCAAGAAAGCAGCTCCCGTCAAGGCAGCAGCAAAAAAGGCCGCTCCTGCGCCCAAGGCCGCCGCCAAGAAGGCAGCACCAGCCAAGAAAGCCGCACCTGCGAAAAAAGCAGCTGTTGTAGCCAAGAAAGCCCCTGCGGCCAAGAAGGCCACAAAAACGGTAGCAAAAAAAGCTACAAAGGCGCCAGCAGCGAAGCCTGCACCTTCCCCCGCAGCATCTTCGGCACAGACCACGCTCAATCCGCAAGCTGCTTGGCCGTTTCCGACTGCAAGCAAACCCTGATCGAGCAGGTGTTTTTCGTCTCAGGCCTGGCATCGCGAGATGCCAGGCCTTTTTTACCTCAGGGGTAAAACGCTAGCAAGCGGTAGCCGACGATACGGGTCTTCAGGGCATCGTCCAACACCTGCACATCGACCGTTGTCGCCCACTCCCGTCCAGCAAATAATAGCCGGGATGCGCCACCGAAATCCGATGGGGACAGCACGCGGCGGACCAACGCCTGTTCATCGCCGTCCGTCAGCACAAACTCCAGCGCAGGCATCGCCAAATCAACCATCGCATGGTTTTTTAACACTAGGCTCAAATGGTAGGCATCGTTGCGAGCAACACTCAGCGATGAACTGTCGATAGCGATGGACTCGATGTGACGCAACGCCCGGACCTCGCACCCCAACAGCCCACACGCCGAATGAAACCATGGTTTTGTAACCGACCAGCTGGCAACAATACGGTCACGCGCGTACAACAGCATCTGCAAGCCCAGCAGCAAACCCAGCACGCCCACTCCCACCAAGACGCCCCAGCGCGCAAACCATGTCTGGCCATAGCGTGGAGGAGTTGGGGCCCGGGCAAAAGAGTAGTTTGCAGCCAATGATTCCTCAGAAGGCTCCGGCGCAAAAAGTACAGGAGAAGAACGCAGCCCTTCCTCGAACTCTGGCGCACCCTCAGCTTCCGTCTCAAACTTCGCCTCAGGCACCAACACTGTATCGACTTGCTCAACTGCAGGAAAAGCATCCGATGCCTGAGGGGCAACTTCTATATCCAGCGGGAGTGGCGGCACCGCAGGCTCATCTTCGGGCTCGCCAAATAAAACCTCTTCCTGAACAGGAAGCTCAGGCACCGATACCGGATTCAGGTAATTGGTAAAAGACTCGGGCTCTGTCGGACTCACATACGGAGCATGGGCCGGCGTCGCAAGCTCCACAGGTGCTACGTCAAGAACGGGATCGGCCGCAGGGCCTAAATCCGAAGTCCCCGGCATCTCCATCTCGCCCTGCTGGAGATCACTGGACGCATCAAAAACCTCGGCGCATTGACCACAGCGCACCCAGCCCTCGGAAATCCTGAGCTGGTCAGGAACAACCTTGAACTGGGTACCGCAGACAGGACAACGTGTAATCAAGGCCATATACTTTTGTAGTTCCAGCCAACAGCTGAATGCGCTACAAGCTTGCCGTCATCAGTACCCAACCATCTTCCCGGTCCGATACCTCCAACTGCGCCCAGGGCGCATAAGCCTGTTTCAGCTCTTCCGACTGGCGCTCCAAAATGCCTGCCAGCACCAAAGAGCCGCCCGGCGCCACATGGGAACACAACAAGGGTGCGAGCACCTTCAATGGCGTCGCCAAGATATTGGCGAGCACCGTGTGATACTGGCCCTTGGCGCGGTCCGGCAAACCGGCGTGCAACTGCACATGGTTTGCGTGTGCGTTAAGAACCGTAGACTCCACAGCAGCATCGTCAATATCGACTGCATCAATTTCAGCGGCACCAAACTTGGCTGCACCAATAGCCAAAATGCCAGAACCACAACCGTAGTCCAGCACTCGGACCAGGCGACTGGCATCCTGGCCCGCAATCCAGCGCAAACACATACGGGTTGTGGGGTGGGTTCCGGTACCAAATGCCAAGCCCGGATCCAAACGAATTACGCGCGTCGCCTGCTCCGGCGGCTCGTGCCAGGTCGGCACGATCCAAAACGCAGGTGTAATTTCCACAGGTACAAACTGGGACTGCGTCACGCGGACCCAGTCTTGCTCAGGCACGGCAGCCACACCCAGCACACTGCAATCGGCAAAAAAGTCCTGCGCAGCCAAAACTTCAGCGGCATCGCGCGCCAAAGTCTCGTTGGCAAACAGCGCCTGTATGCGGGAGCGCTGCCAACCATCCTGCGGCGGTGGCATGCCGGGCTCGCCAAACAGCGCCTGCTCGGCATCGGTTTGCGCGTCTGCATCTTCCACGCTCACGCTCAGGGCATCCAGAGCGTCCAGCGCATCGCTGAGCATCTCCACCCGGTCTTGCGGGCACATCAGACTGATTTCAAACATCTGCGCTTACCGTTTGTGCTGAGACAGCCACTCTTCCAGGTAATGGATATTGGTGGCTCCGGCCATGAACTTGGCGTCCACCATCAACTCGCGGTGCAACGGAATATTGGTGTTGATACCTTCAACCACTGTCTCCAGCAAGGCTGTACGCATACGGGCCAAAGCCTGCTCGCGGGTGTCGCCGTGCACAATGATCTTGCCGACCATCGAGTCGTAATTCGGTGGTACGTAGTAGTTCGTGTAGACATGCGAATCCACCCGCACGCCAGGACCACCAGGTGGATGCCACATGGTGATACGCCCAGGGGACGGAGTGAACTTATAGGGATCTTCAGCATTCACGCGGCATTCAATCGCATGTCCACGAATTTCGATCTGGCGCTGGGCAAACGGCAGCTTCTCACCGGCCGCCACCATGATCTGCGTGCGCACAATGTCGATGCCCGTGATCATCTCGGTCACAGGATGTTCGACCTGTACCCGGGTGTTCATTTCAATGAAATAGAACTCGCCGTTTTCGTACAGAAACTCGAAGGTACCCGCACCGCGGTAACCGATCTTCTTGCACGCAGCAACACAGCGCTCGCCGATACGTTCGATCAGCTTGCGTGGAATGCCAGGCGCAGGCGCTTCTTCCAACACCTTTTGGTGACGGCGCTGCATGGAGCAGTCGCGCTCGCCCAGGTAGACGGCGTTCTTGAACTTGTCCGCGAGGATCTGGATTTCAATATGGCGCGGGTTCTGGAGGTATTTCTCCATGTACACGGCGCCATTGCCAAATGCAGCCAAGGCTTCCGCCTTGGTCATCTGGACGGCATTGACCAGTGCGGCCTCGGTATGCACCACGCGCATACCGCGACCACCACCACCACCGGCCGCCTTGATGATGACCGGATAGCCCACAGCTTTCGCGGTACGGCGAATAATGACAGGGTCATCCGGCAACTCACCTTCCGAGCCGGGCACACAAGGCACACCGGCCTTGATCATGGCCTGCTTGGCAGACACCTTGTCACCCATGGTGCGGATGTTTTCCGGGGTTGGGCCAATGAACTGGAAGCCGCTTTTTTCCACGCGCTCCGCAAAATCGGCGTTTTCACTCAAGAAACCATAGCCGGGGTGAATCGCCTCAGCATCCGTGACTTCTGCCGCCGAAATCAGGGCTGGCATATTCAGATAACTCAGAGCAGAAGACGCAGGCCCAATGCAAACTGCCTCATCTGCCAACTTGACGTACTTGGCGTCTCGGTCGGCTTCTGAGTACACCATGACCGCCTTGATACCCATTTCGCGGCACGCGCGTTGGATACGTAGGGCAATTTCGCCGCGATTCGCGACCAGTATTTTTTTAAACATGCTCCACCAAATCCTGCGGGATCACTCGATCACGTACAAAGGTTGACCGTATTCCACGGCCTGCCCGTTTTCACACAAGACCTGCACCACCGTGCCGGCCTTGTCCGCTTCGATTTCATTCAAAATCTTCATCGCTTCAATAATGCAGATGGTGTCGCCTTCTTTGACCTGGCTGCCCACCTCCACAAAGGCCTTGGCACCCGGACTAGACGAGCGGTAGAAGGTACCCACCATAGGCGACTTGACCACATGGCCCGTAGCGGCCTCTGCAACCGGTGCTGCCACCACTGCAGCGGCTGCCACGGGAGCCACCGTTTCAGCATGCGCAGGCGCCATCATCACGGGAGCAGCTTGGTACACCATGGCGCCACCACCTTTGACAATGCGGACCTTGCCTTCGGCTTCGGTAATTTCCAGTTCCGATACATTGGAATCAGACACCAGGTCGATCAACGTTTTGAGTTTGCGCAAATCCATAAAACCTCCAGCCACGACGTAAGAAAATGGGGCAATCTACCCCAAATAGATCGAACAGTCGCTTATTTCTTTGATTTTGATTTACACGCCAGGTCGGAATTTAGTCCGAAAGAGGGCGTGCATGAAGGTTGAAGCCACTACTTCAACCCGGCCCACAGCTGTAAATCAGCGGGGCTTAGCTTACCCATTTTACGATGAAGCACCACCCCGGATGCCCCCAAGAGCAGTGTAAAGGGCAGGCCTCCGCTCAGGTTGCCCAAAGACCGGCCCAACTCCGTGCCGCCCAAACCGGCCATTCCGATGGGATAACTGACAGGGGTTTTCTGCAAAAATTGCCGCACCGCCCCAGGCTGATCCACCGCCAACCCGACGACTTGCCAGCCGTTACCCGCATTTTCTTTAAAAAAGCGATCAATCAACGGCATCTCTTCCACACAGGGTGGGCACCACGTGGCCCAGAAGTTCAGCAGCACCGGCTTGCCGCGCATTGCCTGCATATCCAGCACGCCGCCAGAGGGCGTATCGAACTGAAGCCTCCACAGCGCCTGTTCAGCCTGGCTCAATGCGGATTCCGACTGGTGTTTCCACCAAGCCAGCCCTGCCCCCGCCAAGCCGGCCACTGCTGCAACGCCACCAACCAGTCGCCGGCGATGCACTGAAGTGGGTGTACTCATGCCGCCCCCTGTAATAAGTTACGCACGGCGGCCGTATCACCACGCGGACTGCGTCCCTTGCTGTCCGGCTTCAGCGCGCCGCGCAAATCATCCAGGTCATACACCATCAAATGCACCCCCACGGCCAAACCCAACTCCGAGCTCTGGCTGGCGAAACTCAAGGCCTCAACCGGCTCGCCCCGAAAACCGGTGACCGTGGCCGGTTCATACGGCACGCGGTGGTCAATCAGGGCAATCTCTGCCGATTTGGAGTCATCACAAAACAGCTGGATGGAAATATCCGACATGCGGGTTGCCGTGCCGTGCCAGACCGCACCACACAAATGGGGACGGAATACGGCCAAGCGCTCCATCCATACCAGAGCCATGGAGCGCAAGGCCTGCAACTCGGCCGGCTGCGTATCCTCACAAAACAGTTCGATGTACTCACGCACAGCGTCTTCCAGCTCGTCATTGCTGGGTAGCGGCGCACGGCCGACGCCCAACTGGGATGCTGCACGGCGCTTCGCGGGGCCGTACTCCAGCCCCTCCTCGACCACCAGGCGGGCGGCCGTGGCCGCAATTTCAGAAGTCAATGCTTGCATGACCCGGATTTTGCACCTTTTGCCAAAGCCCTGAAGGCGCCGTCCAGCACCCTAAAATCCCCGCCATGCACATTCATATTCTGGGTATTTGCGGTACTTTCATGGGCGGACTGGCGGCTTTGGCGCGCGAAGCCGGGCACCGGGTTACCGGTTGCGACGCCGGGGTCTACCCCCCCATGAGCGACCAGCTGCGCGCACTGGACATCGGTTTGATCGAAGGCTTCTCGGCCGACCAATTGGCGCTCAAACCCGATATGTTTGTAGTCGGCAATGTGGTGTCGCGCGCCCGCTTGGCCGACGGCAGCCCCAAATTCCCGCTGATGGAAGCCATCCTGGACGCCGGCCTGCCCTATACCAGCGGCCCTCAGTGGTTGGCCGAACACGTGCTGCAAGGCCGGCACGTGCTGGCCGTAGCCGGCACGCACGGCAAAACCACCACGACCGCCATGCTGACCTGGGTGCTGGAACACGCCGGGCTGGCCCCCGGCTTCCTGGTGGGTGGTGTGCCGCTGAACTTTGGCGTATCCGCGCGCCTGGGCACCGGCAAAACCTTTGTCATCGAGGCCGACGAATACGACACCGCCTTCTTCGACAAGCGCAGCAAGTTTGTGCATTACCGCCCGCGCACCGCCGTGCTGAACAACCTGGAGTTCGACCACGCCGACATCTTTGACGACCTGGCCGCGATTGAGCGCCAGTTTCACCACCTGCTGCGCACCGTGCCGCCCAGTGGGCGCGTGGTGAGCAATGGCCTGGAAGAAAGCCTAACCCGCGTGTTGCACCAGGGCTGCTGGAGTGAGGTGCGCAGCTTTGGCGCGGCGGTCAGCGACTTCAGCGCGCGCGGCGAGCCGCACCATTTCGAGGTGCTGCAACAGGGCAAACCGGTTGCGACTGTGGAATGGTCACTGGGCGGCGTACACAACCAGCTCAATGCCCTGGCCGCCATTGCTGCGGCAGACCATGTGGGCGTCGCGCCCGCTGTGGCGGCCGAAGCCTTGGCCCGTTTTCAGAATGTGAAGCGGCGCATGGAAGTGCGCGGCACGGTGCGGGGCATCACGGTCTATGACGATTTTGCCCACCACCCCACGGCCATCCGCACCACGGTGGACGGACTGCGCCGGCGCCTGCCGCCGGGCCAGCGCATCCTGGCCGTGTTCGAACCGCGCAGCAACACCATGAAGCTGGGAGCCATGAAAGCCCAGCTGCCCTGGAGCCTGGAAGAAGCCGACCTGGCCTTCTGCCATGCGGGCGGACTAGGCTGGGATGCGCGCGGCGCCCTGGAACCCATGGGCGCCCGGGCCCAGGTCGCCGACAGCATCGACGCCCTGGTGCAGCAGGTATGTGCTGCCGCCCAGCCTGGCGACCACATACTTTGCATGAGCAACGGCGGCTTTGGCGGCATCCACGCCAAATTACTGGATGCGCTACAAAATAAATAGCTACCAGCGCAGGTACAAGCTGCGCCAGAGGCCTATTTCCCTTAATCCCCTGGCGCAGGCAGCAATCAGCGTGCGCGGCGCGCCTTCACCGCATCGGACAGGATTTCCAGGGTCTGCAGGGACTGGTCCCAGCCCAGGCAGGCATCGGTAATGCTGCGGCCGTATTCCAGGGTTTTCTGGTCGGTCTTGCCGGGGGTGAACTTTTGTGCGCCTTCCTGCAGATGGCTTTCGACCATCAAACCAAAGACCTGGCGCGATCCACCCGCCACTTGACCAGCGATGTCGCGGGCCACGTCGATCTGCTTCTCGTGCTGCTTGCTGCTGTTGGCGTGGCTGCAATCCACCATCAGGGTAGCCGGCATCTGGGCTGCAGCCAACTCCGCACAGGCAGCAGCGACGCTGGCAGCATCGTAGTTAGGCGTTTTGCCGCCGCGCAGAATCACGTGGCAGTCCTTGTTGCCATTGGTTTGCACGATGGCGACCTGGCCGCTCTTGTGGATGGACAGGAAGTGGTGGCCGCGCGCAGCTGCCTGGATGGCGTCAGTGGCGATACGGATATTGCCGTCAGTTCCGTTCTTGAAGCCGATGGGCGCCGACAGGCCCGAGGCCAGCTCGCGGTGCACCTGGCTCTCGGTGGTGCGCGCACCGATCGCGCCCCAGGAGATCAGGTCGCCGATGTACTGCGGAGAAATCACGTCCAGGAATTCGCTGCCAGCAGGCAGCCCCAGGCGGTTGATCTCGATCAGCAGCTGGCGTGCAATACGCAGGCCCTCGTCGATACGGTAGCTCTCGTCCAGGTAGGGGTCGTTGATCAGGCCCTTCCAGCCCACGGTGGTGCGTGGCTTTTCGAAGTAGACGCGCATCACGATTTCCAGCGTGTCCGCGTATTTCAAGCGCTGCTCTTGCAGGCGGCGGGCGTATTCCAATGCTGCAGCCGGGTCGTGGATGGAGCAAGGGCCGATCACCACCAGCAAGCGGTCGTCCGAGCCGGAAATGATGTTGTGGATGTTCTTGCGGGTGTCGGTGATCAGCGTCTCCACTGCGGTACCGCGGATGGGGAAGAAGCGGATCAGATGTTCTGGAGGTGGTAGCACGGAAATATCCTTAATACGTTCGTCGTCGGTTTGGCTGGTTTTTTCGACGCTCGCATACCAGGCTTCACTGCTGGCGGGATAGGTTTTCGCATTCATGGGGTGACTCCTGTAAGGATTGGTATAGGAATGAAACAAACGAAAAAAAACCGCCGGAGTTTTGGACTCCGGCGGTTTTTTAGGAAGGACTTGCAGTTTTTACAGCTTAGCCTCTCATCCGCCGGGGACCGAGAACCAAAAGTAAAAAAAGGCAAACACGTGTTTTTGCATAGAGGTTCAATGTACCACAGTCAATTGCACAACACGCCGGGGCGAAACCCTAGGGCCGTGGTCAGGCCGTGCCGCCGACCGTCAGGCCGTCGATGCGCAAGGTGGGCTGGCCCACGCCCACAGGCACGCTCTGGCCTTCCTTGCCGCAGGTACCTACGCCCGGGTCCAGCTTCATATCGTTGCCGATCATGCTGACCTTCTTCAGGCATTCAGGTCCGCTGCCGACGATGGTGGCACCCTTCACGGGGTAAAGGATCTTGCCGTTTTCCACCCAGTAGGCTTCGCTGGCAGAGAACACGAACTTGCCCGAGGTGATGTCCACCTGGCCGCCGCCAAAGTTGCTGGCGTACAAGCCCTTCTTGATGCTGGCGATGATTTCCGCGGGCTCTTTGTCGCCACCCAACATATAAGTGTTGGTCATGCGGGGCATGGGAATGTGGGCATAGCTCTCGCGGCGACCATTGCCAGTGGGCTTGACACCCATCAAGCGGGCGTTCATCGAGTCCTGGATATAGCCCTTCAAGATGCCGTCTTCGATCAGCACATTGCGCTGGCTGGCGTGGCCTTCGTCGTCCACGTTCAGCGAGCCGCGGCGGTCTTTGATCGTGCCGTCGTCCAGCACCGTCACGCCCTTGGCGGCCACACGCTGGCCGATGCGGCCGCTGAATGCGCTGGAGCCCTTGCGGTTGAAGTCTCCTTCCAGCCCGTGGCCGATAGCCTCGTGCAACAGGATGCCAGGCCAGCCGGAACCTAGCACCACTGTCATCACGCCGGCCGGCGCGGGGCGCGATTCCAGATTGGTCAGAGCCGCATGCACTGCGTCGTTCACATATTGGTTGATCATGGCGTCGTCAAAATAGGCCAGACCGAAACGGCCACCGCCGCCACCCGAGCCGACTTCGCGGCGCACGACGCCCTTGACCGTGGCCTCGGCAATCACCGTGACGCTCAGGCGCACCAGCGGGCGCACGTCGGCGGCCAGCGTGCCGTCGGCACGGGCAACCATGACCACATCGTATTCGGCGGCCAGGCCAGCCATGACCTGCGCCACACGCGGGTCTTTGGCACGGGCCAGCTTTTCTACGCGCTCCAGCAGCTTCACCTTGGCCGTACTGTCCAGCGAGGCGATGGGGTCCACACCAGGGTAAAGACTGCGCCCTTTTGCTACCTTTTGTGTAGCTACCTTCGTACGTTTTGTCTGCGCTGCAGCCGAAATAGACCGCACGGTGCGTGCCGCATCCAGCAGCGATGCCTCGGATATATCGTCGGAGTACGCGAAGGCGGTTTTCTCACCGCTGACGGCGCGCACACCCACACCCTGGTCGATGCTGAAAGAACCGGTCTTGACGATGCCCTCCTCCAGGCTCCAGCCCTCGCTGCGGGTGTACTGGAAGTACAGATCGGCGTCGTCCACCTTGTGCGCAGTGATTTCGGCCAGCGCCCGGCTCAGGTGAGCAGGCGTCAGACCAAACGGGTCCAGCAACAGGGATTGGGCAATGGCGAGGCGTTCGAGGGTGGGTTCACGGAGGGTCATGCAGGCATTTTAGGCCTGCACCAAGGGCTGCGCGCACCACGCAGCGCATCCCCATGGCGCCGCCTAGGACAACACCATCCGCCGGGCCTTGGCGATGGACATCAAGATGCCCAAACCCAGCCCCAAAGTCACCATGGCCGTGCCACCATAGCTGATGAAGGGCAGGGGCACACCCACCACCGGCAAGATGCCGCTGACCATGCCCATGTTCACAAAGGCATAGGTAAAGAAAATCAGCGTCACACTGCCCGCCAGCAAGCGCGAGAACATGGTGGGCGCGTCCATGGCAATCACCAGCCCCCGCATGACCAGGAACAAGAAACCTGCAATCAGCAGCAGATTGCCGATCAGACCGAACTCTTCAGAGAAGGCGGCAAAGATGAAGTCGGTGGTGCGCTCTGGGATGAACTCCAGATGGGTTTGCGTGCCCTGCATAAAGCCCTTGCCCAGTACGCCGCCCGAGCCGATGGCAATCATGCCCTGGATGATGTGAAAGCCCTTGCCCAACGGGTCGCGGCTCGGGTCCAACAGCGTACAGATGCGCTGCTGCTGGTAGTCGTGCAACACCACCCAGCGCACGCCATCGGCGCACAGTGCCGGTTCGTTCCACACCACCAGACCAATGCCCACTAAACCCAAAAGCACCGGCGGCACAATCAGCTTCCAGCTCAAACCGGCAAAAAACAGCACGGACAGGCCCGTCGTCATCACCAGAATGGCGGTCCCCAGGTCGGGCTGTTTCACGATCAGCCCCACCGGTATCGCCAGCAACACGCCGCCGACCAGGAAGTCCAGCGGACGCAACTGGCCTTCCCGCCGCTGAAACCACCAGGACAGCATCAAGGGCATCGCAATCTTCAAAATCTCACTGGGCTGGATGGTGATGCCCAAGTTCAGCCAACGCCTTGCCCCTTTCTTGGTAATACCGAAGATGGCCACGGCAATCAGCAAGGCCACGCCCACTGTATAGAGCGGCACGGCAAAAGCCATGAGACGCTGCGGTGGAATCTGCGCCACCACAAACAGAATGGCCCCCGCCAGCAGCATATTGCGGCCATGGTCCACAAACCGGGCACCATGGTCGTAGCCGGATGAATACATGGTCAGCAGTCCGGCGCACACCAGCATGAAGACAGCAAACGCCAATGGCCCGTCAAAGCCGCGGAACATGGGGGCGACGCGCCGCCACAGAGGTGGTTTTTCAAAAACAACAGACATGGCGTAATTATCGGCGCACGCTGTGAACCAGGTCGCCCGCTAGCCGCCCAACACCCGGTTCTTGCCGGTGCGCTTGGCCAGATACATCGCCTTGTCCGCCCGCTTGATGCATTCCTGACCGTCCTCGTCGGCGGCCAGTTGGGCTACGCCGGCGCTGAAGGTGATCAGCACCTTCTGGTTCTCACGCAGAAAGAATTTCTTGGTTAACTCGCGCTGCAGCCGGGTCAGGGCGACAACTCCCATGTCCATCACGGTATCAGGCAGCACGATTACAAACTCTTCGCCGCCAAAACGGGCCAGGCTATCCTGCGGGCGCATGGATTCACGCGTCACCTGGGCCAGGTGGCTCAGCGCCTCGTCGCCGGCCTCATGCCCCAGGTCGTCGTTGAGCTTCTTGAAGTTATCGACGTCCAGCAAAGCCAAGCACAAGGGCGTACCCTTGCGCCGTGCGTTGGAGATCTCGCGCTGGATGACTTCGTCCAGGCCACGGCGGTTCAGGGCGCCGGTCAGCGGATCGTGCCGGGCCTGCACGCTCACGCGGTCCAGCTCTTGGTGCAGCTTGAAGATTTCGGCCTCGGCTTTGTCGGTCTTGTCCCGCATCGCCTGTAATTGGTCGCGCGCCGCCTGGGTGTCGTGCGCCATGTGGCGGGTCGCCCCCAGCGCAGCCTGCAGCACGGGGCTCAGCTCTTCAATCGACTGGGCTTGTTCTATCTGCCGGGCGCATTCTTCGATCTTGCTCTGGTAGGCGCCACTGGCCTCACCCATGATGGACAAACGGTCCACAAAAGCCACCAGCAGCTGGCGCATCTCCTGTTGTGCTTCGACGGCGCGCTCCTTGGCCTCGGACTGCTTGGCGATCACATCCACCAGCCGACGTTGCACATCGTCCAGCCGGCGCAGGCTCAACGGCGGCTTGGAGGCCTCCATCAAGGCGTCGATCTGCCCTGTCAGCCACTGATCGTCTACGCACAGCACGCCGATATTGGTGAATACCAGGTGCAGCAGCTGCAGCAGCACTGTTTTGATCTCGCCCTGGTCTTCTGCTGTGAACGACAAGCGGTGGCTGAAATCGGCCAGCATGGTCTTGGTACGGGGCAAATCAGGCACCGGCTGTCGCATAAAGCTGAGTAGCTCCTCGGCTTGCCCCAAAAACCGGGTGTCCTCATCGCCCAGCGCCGGCAGCATATTGCCGATTAGGCGCGCAATCTGCTCCATGAACTCGGGGGTCAGCGCCGGGTTGCTCAGGTTAGACGCTGCGGTCAGGCCGCTCTGCTGGCTGTCGGAAGCGGCTACACCGAAGCTGGCATAAGCCATCAGCGCGTTATGCACGCCGTCCCAGCTGCGCTGGCCGATGGCGGACTCCATCAGCCCCAACTGGCGCTGCTGCCCGGGGTTTCTGGCCGGCAGAGAGGCCACGATCTGTCGCAGCGGCTCATAGGGGAAATGGGCCGGCACCATGGTACCGGCCACCTCATGGTAGAGCGCTTGGTAGTTGTCCGGCGTGGGCGCCAGCTTACGGGTAGTCAGCAGCTTAAGAGTTTCGCGTGCAATTTCGCCAGAAGATCGGGTAGACATGGGTTTTCACAATTAGGTCGGCTGCGGACAATCGCATCGACAGGCTGTGATCGTAGCGGCTAAGCCCCACATATCCAAACCACCAAACCAAGCGCTTTACGCCCACTCGGCAGACCCCGGCGCGCCGCATGGGAGAATTCATCCCATGTTTGCAATATTTGAAGAAGCCGGAAAATTCATGGCCGGGCGTATCCTGTCTGAGGCGGAGTCATCCGCCCAGGTAGAGCTGGACAGCGGCAAGCGGGTCAAGGTCAAGGCCGCCAACCTGCTGCTGAAATTCGACAAACCGGCTCCCGCCGTACTGCTGCGCGACGCCCAGGCGCTGAGCCAAACCATTGAGCTGGAGCTGGCCTGGGAGTTTGCCCCCGAGGAAGACTTCGGCTTCGCCGACCTGGCGCGCGACTATTTCAGCGCCAACGCCACGCTGGAGCAACAAACCGCCATGCTGCTGCGCCTGTTCGAGGTGCCGCACTATTTCCGCCGTGCCGGCAAAGGCCGTTTCCGCAAGGCACCGGCCGATATCCTGCAGCTGGCACTAGCCGCCATCGAAAAAAAGGCCCAACTGCAGTTACAGATCGCCGCCTGGGCCGAAGAGCTAGGCCGAGGCGAATGCCCACCGGCTGTACGCGAACAGCTGTACAAGATTCTCTTCAAGCCGGACAAAAACGGCCCCGAATACAAGGCCGTGGTCGAAGCCTCCCGTGCCACCCACAAGGCGCCACTGGTGCTGCTGCAGCATGCCGGCGCCATCGACTCGCCTTACCAGTTCCACTGGCGCCGCTTCCTGCTGGAGAACTTCCCCAAGGGCACGGGCTTCCCCGCGCTGGAGGCGCCACAGATCAAAGACGAGCTGCCACTATCCACCGCGCAGGCCTTTTCCATCGACGACTCGCAAACCACCGAGATCGACGATGCGCTGTCGGTACAAAACCTGGGTTCGGGCACGGTCACGGTCGGCATCCACATCGCCGCGCCTGGCCTGGCCATCACACCGGGCAGCGCTGTGGACCAGCTGGGCCGCTCGCGCCTGTCCACGGTGTACATGCCAGGCTACAAGCTGACCATGCTGCCCGACGCCGTGGTGCAAAACTACACCCTGCAAGAAGGCCGCGACTGCCCGGCTGTGTCGCTGTACGTCACACTGGACGAGGCTACGCTGGAGATCACCGCCAGCGAAACCAAGCTGGAGCGCGTGCGCATCGCCGCCAACCTGCGCCATGACCAGCTCGACACCCTGGTCACCGAGGCCTGGCTGGAAGACCCCGCGTTTGAGCATGAAAAAGGCCTGCAGCGCACAGATATCCAGCGCGAGCAGCTATCATTTTTATACCGCCTGGCAAAACACCTGAAAGGCCTGCGCGAAATCGCACGCGGCAAGCCTGAGAACTTCAACCGCCCCGACTACAACTTCAAGCTGGTCGGCAACGACGGCGCCGAGCCTAGCGGCAACGAGCTGGTGCAGATCAGCACCCGCCAGCGCGGCGCACCGCTGGACCTGATCGTGGCCGAGGCCATGATACTGGCCAACAGCACCTGGGGCGAATGGATGGCCGACAACGGCGTGCCCGGCATTTACCGCAGCCAGGCCAGCCTGCTGCCGGGCGTGAAGGTGCGCATGGGTACCAAAGCCCTGCCGCATGCCGGCATCGGCGTCAAAAGCTATGCCTGGAGCACCTCGCCCCTGCGCCGCTACACCGATCTGGTCAACCAGTGGCAGATCATTGCCTGCGCCCGGCATGGCAAGACCGCCGCGCTGGCCGCGCCGTTCAAGCCCAAGGACGCCGACCTGTTCTCTATCATCTCGATGTTTGACGCGGCGTATGCCACGTACAACGGCTACCAAGGTGCGATGGAGCGCTTCTGGACGCTGAAGTATCTGCAGCAAAACAGCATCAGCGACATCGTCGGCACCGTCTTCAAAGAAGGCATGGTGCGCGCCGACAACCTGCCCCTGGTGCTGCCGGTGCTAGGCACGCAAGACCTGCCGCGCGGAGCCAAGGTGCGGGTGCAGCTGGGTGCTATCGACGAAATCACGCTGGACATTGCCGGCACCGTCGTGGAACGGCTGGACGCGCCCGCCGAAACGCCGGCGGATGACACCGAAGAAGACGACGAACCCAGCGCCGGGCCTATCGCCATCGCTGTCGATATCGACGAAACTGAGGCCCCCGCCGCCACCGACGCCACACCGTGATCTTGCGCATCCTCAGCACCATTCGCCATCTGGGTACTCTGCAGTGGGCGCTGGGCGCCTCCATCGGCGTGCACGTGGTCCTGCTGACGGTGCGCTTCATAGACCCCGAAAGCTTCAACCGCGTGTTCCAGGACACGCCGCTGGAGGTGATTCTGGTCAACGCCCAGTCCACCAGCCCTCCAGACAAGGCCACCGCCATTGCCCAAGCCTCGCTGGCCGGCGGCGGCGAGGTCGACAAAGGACGCGCCACCTCGCCGCTGCCGCCTTCGGCGTTCACCGACATCGGCGAGACCATGGAGGAAACCCAGCGCAAGATGGACGCCATGCAGCAGCAGCAAGCCATGCTGCTGGCGCAGGTCAGTCAAAAGCTGGCTACCATGCCTCTGCCTGACCCCAAGCTGGCCAGCAATGCGCCCGAGGCCACCGCCCAAGAGGAAAAGCGCCGCCAACTGCTGAACCTGCTGGCCGAAATCGAGCGCCGGATCAACCAGGAAAACTCGCGCCCCAAACGCCGATACGTCAGCCCCTCGACCCGCGAGGAGGTCTATGCGGTGTACTACGACAGCCTGCGCCACAAGGTGGAAGACCGCGGCACCGAGAACTTCCCCGAGTACGGCGGCAAAAAACTCTACGGCGCACTCACCATGATCGTCACCGTCAACTTTGACGGCCAGGTGCTGGCCACCCAGATTGCAGAAAGCTCGGGTAACCGCGTGCTGGACCGCCGCGCCGAAGCCATCGTGCGCAGCGCCGGCCCTTTCGGCCCCTTCTCTGATGCGATGCGCAACAAAGTGGACCAACTGGTGGTGGTTTCACGCTTTCGCTTCACCCGCGACCAGACGCTGGAAACCAAGGTCAGCGCCTCTCCCTGAACCCTTCCCTATTTGTAAAGAGCCTTTTCATGGACCAGTATTGCGTAATGGGTAACCCGGTAGAACACAGCCGGTCGCCCTGGATCCACGCCCGCTTCGCCGAATTGACCGGACATAGCCTGCAGTACAGCAAAAAGCTGGTCCCGCTGGATGGTTTTGACGCTGCGGTTGCAGCCTTTCGCGCCGAGGGAGGCTTGGGCTGCAACGTCACAGTACCGTTCAAATTTGACGCGGTCCGCATCAGCACCTCACAAACACCCCGGGCCCAGTTGGCAGGCGCCTGCAACACCCTGCACCTGCGCCCCGACGGCATCTTTGCCGACAATACCGACGGTGCCGGCCTGGTCAATGACATCCAATCCAATGCCGGCTTCACCCTGGCCGGGCGCGATGTGCTGCTGATTGGCGCGGGCGGCGCGTCCGCAGGCGTCATCGGCCCGATGATTGAGGCCAAGGTACGCAGCATTACCGTGGCCAACCGCACATTGGCCAAAGCCGACGACCTGGTGACGCGCCACGCGGCACTGGCCCAGCGGCATGGCGCCCTATTGCTCAGCAGCGAACTGCACAGCGTACAGAGTCCTTTCGATGTGGTGGTCAATGCCACCGCCAGCAGCCTCAGTGGTGCCGGAGTCCCGGTGTCACCCGCAGTGCTGAAGCCCGGCGCGTTGGCGCTGGACATGATGTACGGCCCCGCCGCCGCAGGCTTTATGGACTGGGCCCGTGCGCACCTGGCCGTGCCGCGCGACGGGCTGGGTATGTTGGTGGAACAAGCCGCCGAGGCCTTCTTGATCTGGCGCGGCGTGCGCCCGCCATCGGCCCAGGTATTGGCCGAATTGCGCGCCACCCTGGCCTGATCCATGCGCCCTCTATTGCGCTGGTGCGTGCTGGCGGCGTTTGCCACGCTGGCACTGCAACTGTTTTTTATTGGCCGTATTGCCATGATGGCGGCTGTTGCGCCGGAATCGACAGCATTTGAACGCTCGGAAGCCTGGCGGCTGCTGACCAGCCCCGACAGCCCGGGACTGCGCTGGAGGCAACAATGGGTGCCCTACGCGCAAATCTCCGACAACCTCAAGCGTGCCGTCATCGCTTCAGAAGACGGCTCTTTCGTCAATCACGACGGAGTGGACTGGGAAGCGCTGGAGAAAGCCTGGCAAAAAAACGAGAAAGCCCAGGAACGCGCCACCAAGCAAGTCCCCGCCAAAGCCAAGACGCTTACGCCAGTGCGGGCCCCGAAAATTATGGCAAAAAACCTGCTGCTATCGGGCGAACGCACCCTGCTGCGCAAGGGGCAGGAATTCGTGCTGACCATGGCGCTGGAACTACTGCTGGACAAACAGCGCATCCTGGAGATCTACCTCAACAATGTGGAATGGGGCGAAGGTGTATTCGGCGCAGAGGCCGCGGCCCAGCATTACTTTCGCAAGCCCGCAGCGCGTCTGAGCGCATTTGAAGCCGCCCGCCTGGCCGTGATGCTGCCACGCCCCAAATATTTCGAGAAACTGCCAAACTCGGGCTACCTGAGCAGCCGGGCGGGCACCATCGTCGCCCGCATGTCCAGCGTGGAACTACCTTGAAGGGTGTAGAGGGATAATGCAGCCCGACCCATCTGAACCTGCCCAAGCCCCATGTCCGACATCCTGAACAAAATTATTGACGTCAAGCGCGAAGAAATCGCCCAAGCCAGCAAGCGTAAGCCCTTGGCGGAAATGCGTGCCGACGCTGAATCCCGCGTGCTGACCCGAGATTTCGTGGGTTCGATTCGAGCAAAGATCGCCGCGGGACAAGCTGCAGTGATCGCCGAGATCAAGAAAGCCAGTCCGTCCAAAGGCGTCATCCGTGCAGACTTCATTCCCGCAGACATCGCCCAGAGCTATGCGGAATATGGAGCTGCCTGTCTTTCGGTGTTGACCGACAAACAGTTTTTCCAGGGCCAGATCGACTATCTCAAGCAAGCACGCGCCTCCTGCCAACTGCCGGTACTGCGCAAGGATTTCATGGTCGACGCGTACCAAATATACGAATCCCGCGCCATGGGGGCCGATTGCATCCTGTTGATCGCGGCCGCGCTGGACGACGCGCAGATGGCTGACTTTGAAGCCATTGCCCGCACCCTGGACATGGCAGTGCTGGTGGAAGTGCACGACGCAGCAGAGCTACAACGAGCCCTGAAGCTGAAAACCCCCTTGGTAGGCGTGAACAACCGCAATCTGCGAACCTTTGAAGTCAGCGTAGAAACCACACTGGCACTGCGTAAAGACGTACCTGGCGATCGTATCCTTGTCACCGAGAGCGGCATCATGACCCCTGCCGATGTGCAGCGCATGCGTGATGCAAAAGTGGACGCTTTCTTGGTTGGCGAAGCCTTCATGCGTGCCGAAGAGCCCGGAGCCGCACTGTCCAAACTATTTAGCCTGGACTGACTTACGGCATCCGAGACACCCCGAATACCGACGCCGGCCCAAGCCCAGCGGCAACTGTCGTTGCTCGACGCCTCAGATGCCACGCCAAGTTTGCGCACATGGCCCCCAGAACCAGGGGCCGTGGCAACTGACTGGCAAGCAACGGTAGCGCTGTTTTGGGCCAGCCCCCAGGGCAAGAAGCTGTCGCAGTTTGTCACCACGCGCCTGGCCGAGCAGGCGATCATTTACCCACCCGAACCACTGCGAGCCCTACGACTAACGCCATTGAACTCCGTGCGCGTAGTCATATTGGGCCAAGATCCCTACCACGGCCCAGGCCAAGGCGAAGGTCTAGCCTTCTCTGTAGCGCCAGGCGTCATACCTCCTCCCTCGCTCCGCAATATCTTTAAAGAACTGCACCAGGAAGGATTGCGCCCCGCACACCAAGTCAGCACCAACGGATCCCTCACATCCTGGGCACAACAAGGCGTACTGCTCCTAAACACCTGTCTGACGGTGGAAGACGGCCACCCCGCCAGCCATGCAAAAAAGGGATGGGAAGCACTCACGGACGCCATCGTTACGCAAATCGCTCAAACCGCGCAAATCTGCGTCTTCATGCTGTGGGGCGCCCATGCCCAGGCCAAGGCCCCCATGGTTCAGCAACTGGCGGCTGCACATAGTCGCAATATTTTGATGTTGCAGGCCAACCATCCATCCCCCTTGTCGGCGAATCGTCCGCCGACACCATTCATGGGGTGCGGCCACTTCCAGGCTGCCAATGATTTTTTGGTACACCATGGAGCCCAGCCGATTCATTGGAACAACATACTGCAAGCAGAATTTCGAAGCTATCACGCATAGACAAGAAAGCACGCTATAATAGAAAGCTATCGAACATAGACGCACAAAATGCAACAGCATTGTGATGCTATAATTCGAAGTTCGCCGGAGAGGTGGCCGAGTGGTTAATGGCAGCAGACTGTAAATCTGCCCTCTTACGAGTACGCTGGTTCGAATCCAGCCCTCTCCACCAGCGACAAGCTTGCTTGCGAGCTGTGAGTTTTTTGATGTGTTGATGCGCGTTTTTGGATTTAGCGGCGGCGTTTCGCATAGAAGTTTCGACTTCACATGCGGGAGTAGTTCAATGGTAGAACCCTAGCCTTCCAAGCTAATGACGCGGGTTCGATTCCCGTCTCCCGCTCCAAAAGCGATCGTCGGCGCGAAAGTTTTGTTTAGGTTGCTTCAAATTTGCGGCAACTTAAAATGCCCATTTGGCTCAGTGGCAGAGCACTCCCTTGGTAAGGGAGAGGTCCCGGGTCCGATTCCCGGAATGGGCACCAGTATTTTGAAAGCGCGCCGAATCCAGTAGGTGCGACGGTTGGGTAAATTTGGTTTATTTTTTTCGGAGCTCCTTGGAGAGTTGAAAAATGGGAAAAGAAAAGTTCACACGTACCAAGCCCCACGTCAATGTGGGCACGATCGGCCACGTTGACCATGGCAAAACCACACTGACCGCCGCCATCACCACCGTGCTGGCAGCCAAGTTCGGTGGCCAGGCCAAGGCCTATGACCAAATCGACGCAGCGCCCGAAGAAAAAGCGCGCGGTATTACCATCAATACCGCCCACGTCGAATACGAAACCGCCAACCGCCATTACGCCCACGTCGACTGCCCTGGCCACGCCGATTATGTGAAGAACATGATCACGGGTGCTGCCCAGATGGACGGCGCTATTTTGGTGTGCTCGGCTGCTGACGGCCCCATGCCCCAGACCCGCGAACACATCCTGTTGGCCCGCCAGGTTGGCGTGCCTTACATCATCGTGTTCCTGAACAAGTGCGACATGGTGGACGATGCCGAACTGCTCGAACTCGTTGAAATGGAAGTGCGCGAGCT
>JAPLPK010000133.1 GCA_026400275.1 Burkholderiales bacterium | reverse complement strand
TTGCAGTTGGCGTTGTTTGGCGATCAGCTGGCAGGTGAAAACTTCTTCAACCAACTGGAAGCCATGCGGGCCAAGGGTGCCGCTCATATCCATGCATTGGAGGTATTTCATATGTGCCTGTTGATGGGCTTTCAAGGCAAGTACGTCATTGAGGGCCTGGAAAAGCTGAACTACATAACCGCCCGCCTGGGGGACGAAATCAGCCATATCAAGGGCAAAAGCGCAGGTTTCGCCCCGCATTGGGCGCGACCTGACGCCATTGCCAACCGGCTGCGCAATGACGTTCCTTTATGGGTGATAGGCGCAATCTTTGCCTTGATGGCTTTGTCCGCCTACGGCGTTCTAAGCTGGATGCTGCAGCGATCCACTCAGGATGGGATCAACGGTTACAACGACATTGTGCGACTGGCTCCACGCCCAGCTAATCTCACCATCACACTGCCCTGAAGCAGAACTCTGAAAGATACATAAAAATAGCCTCTAGCGCATTAAATACCTGCGTTAGTAGCTATCAAATAAATAGCGCTAACGTTTCGCCTTGGCCTTGGCATAGCGCGCAGCAGCCAGCACACTCAGAATAGCTGTTGTGACCATCTCTGGCCGCTCCTGGTGGATGTTGTGTCCACTGTCTTCGCACACGCGCATGCGACCAAGCTTGGACATCTTTGCCAGGTTGCGCTGGCTGGCATTCCAAACCTTGCCCAAGCGCTCGGGCCAGTTAGATGTGGCCTTGCCCTGAGAAAGGACAATCAAAGGAATAGATGGGAAAGGCCCTGCTCGGCGTGCCTGACGCATGGTAAGTGCAGATGCCGCCAGCTCCGCACGGGTCGCCCGTGAAGACAGCGCAAACAGGAGTTGTGGAGGCTGGTAAAGCAGCCGGTGTACACCTTGCTGCTTACAGCGCTTGTCAAATTCGGAGTGACGAGCATCGACTAGCACCACGCCTGCGACTTCACCAGGATGCATGCGGGCAAACAACTTAACAAATGTGCCGCCCAAGGAGTGCCCCACCAGAATGTAAGGTGGTTTGATTTCCTCCGCCTGCAGCAATGCCCGCAATTCATGCACCACTTGGAGGCCGTCACGAGGCAAGTCAGACGGATCACTTCCGCCGTAGCCGGCGCGGTCATAGGCAAATACCCGGGTGAGCGCGCTAACCTCGTTAAAAATGTTGCCCCATATCTCCTTGCCATCCCCCAGGCCTGACTCGAATATAACGGCAGGCCCGCCCTCGCCTGCACTAATGAACGAACGCATCCCCATGGGCGTGTATGCCAGCAAGGGGGCGGGCAAAGCCTGCGAGCGCAAAGATGGATCGACACGAAGGCGCTCCAACTGGGGCTCATAGTGCCGCGGGGCTTGCTGGGGGTGCTGCGCGGCAGGTGCTCCGACGGTGTATCGAATCCGTGGCTGCAAAACCGGTGCCACGCTGCCGACTGCCGACCGCACCACCGTGGTGCGCCGACTAGGAGGCGATCCATTCAAAGACAGCTGAGCCTCAAGCTTGCTCTTGTCGTCAAATTGGAGGGAAAAAGCTCTAACCATTGTGGAAAATCAGGAAAGACGCCATAAAAGTCATGGATTTACCAAGGCAACTATATTGGTTTAGCACTGCATTGCAGCATTTGTAGATTATCAGATTGGCGTGGCACCTTGAATAAGTGCAGAAAGCGGCTAAGCCAGTGCATTTCATCCCACCCCGCAAATGCATAAAGATCGCCCTTCAAGCCGGCACCTCCCCCGCTGCATGGACAATAGCTAGGTGACCATCCCCCATACCTTCATCCAGGAACTGATAGCCCGCGCCGATGTAGTCGAAATCGTGGGCCGCTACGTGCAACTCAAAAAAGGGGGCGCCAACTTCATGGGCTTATGCCCTTTTCACTCAGAGAAATCACCGTCTTTTTCCGTCAGCCCCACCAAACAGTTCTACCATTGCTTTGGCTGCGGAAAAAATGGAGATGCCGTGCGTTTTCTGATGGACCACGTTGGCATGACTTTTGTCGAAGCGGTTCAAGACTTGGCCCAGCAATACGGCATGCAAGTACCCGAAGATGAAGCATCACCGCAAGACCGGGCCCGCGCAGCGGAACAAAAGCAAAAGCAGACTACGCTGACCGATGTTCTGGAAAAGGCATGCCTGGCCTATAAAAAACACTTGAAGGAGTCACCCCGTGCCATTGCCTACTTTAAAGGCCGCGGCTTGTCCGGTGAAATCGCCAAGCAATTCGACCTGGGTTACGCCCCGGAGGGCTGGCGCAGCTTGGCCAGTGTGTTCCCCCACTACGACGACCCATTGCTGGTGGAAAGTGGGCTGGTCATCACCGGAGAAGATGGGGAGGACAAGCGTTACGACCGCTTCCGGGACCGTGTCATGTTTCCCATCCGCAATGTCAAGGGCGAATGCATCGGCTTTGGCGGGCGGGTACTGGGCGACGACAAACCCAAATACCTGAACTCTCCCGAAACCCCAGTGTTCAGCAAGGGGCGCGAACTGTACGGCTTGTTTGAAGCGCGCAATGCCTTGCGCGATGCCGGGTATGCCCTTGTCACGGAAGGCTATATGGACGTCGTGGCCTTGGCCCAGCTGGGTTTCCCCAATGCGGTCGCCACACTGGGCACGGCCTGCACCAGCGACCATCTCCAAAAGCTGTTCCGATTTACCGATTCAGTCGTTTTCAGCTTCGACGGAGATGCAGCTGGCAGGCGCGCCGCACGTAAAGCGCTTGACGGTGCACTGCCCATGGCAACCGATGTGCGTAGCTGCAAATTTCTATTCCTGCCTCCGGAGCATGACCCCGACAGCTACATCCGCAGCTTTGGCCAGGACGCATTTGCCCGATACATTGCCGAGGCCATTCCCTTGAGCCGCTTTTTGATCGACTCAGTCCGTGAGGGCTGCGAGCTGCATACCGCCGAGGGGCGTGCCCACTTGGCTAGCAATGCCAAGCCGCTATGGGGGCAACTGCCCGAGGGCGCACTCAAACGTCAACTGCTGGCGGAAATCGCCGACCTGGTACAGCTCAGCAGCAGCGAGCTCAATGACGTATGGCAAGGCAAAGCCATCAGTAGCACCCGTACCGAAACCAAAAGCTATAAAAAAAATAGCAGCCCGTATACGCCCGGCAAGCGCTACGAACCCAAACCGCCACCTATTGGATCGGATCGCCAAGGCCGCCGCCAACCCGCCAGCCGTTCCGACCATGCGGCCCGGCTACTACTGGCCAATAGCTCGGCCTGGAATGATCTCTCCCATGAAGAGCATGCGCTGCTGTGCGACCTGCCCCAGCCCCACGGCGCCCTGTTCGTTTGGCTAGAGATACAGCAACACGAGCACGGACCGCAAACTTGGGGCAATCTCCGTGAGGGCTTGCGAGACGAAGCATTCGAAGGCCTGGCACTGAAGCTCATGTCTGGGCTAGAGGCCAGCCCTCCGCCGGAGCCCATAGACCCTGACGCCACACCTGGGCGTGAGGCTTTAAACGAATTGAAGGCCTTGTTGAATTTGATGCTGATCGATCAGCTCAAACAACAGGAAACCGAAGCTTTGGCAGCTGCGGCTACAGATCCAGAGGCCCTAGAGCGCTATCGGGCCATCAATCGGCGCCGTCTGGAGCTAATGGCCACCAAAGTGACATAAACCGCAATTAGCACTTGAATTTAAGCCAGCAGGCTATAATCTAAGGCTAACTGCTCGGCAAGAGCGACAGCAGCACCTCCGGACACCGCCAATCGACGCCACAGCGCGCGCCGGCTCCTCCGCAAGGACTGCATGCCAAATGATCGCCCAGACATCTTGCCAACGAGAAACTCTCTCTCCCACGCGCCCGCGCCGGTAACCTGCGGTTTCCGGGTTTATTTCGTTTGTTTGCTGTTGTCCTGAGGTTTTCGCCCATGCCCGCTCAAAAGTCCGAGAAGCCCGTCAAATCCGCTGAAGCACCCGCAGCAAAAACCAAAAGTGCGGCAAAAGCCGTGCCCGAGGTCGTGGCCAAGTCCGCCTTGAAAGTGAAATCCGTGCCCGTATCGAAGACCCCTGCCGTAAAAGTAGTAGCAGCCGCTGAAGACTCCGCAGCCAAGAAAAAACCAGGTCGCCCACCCAAGGTCGTAACACTTCCAGCGGCAACCACCAGCACTACTGCGGCAGCGGCCAAGCCCAAGCCGACCGGCGCCAAGCGCGGTCCTAAGCCCAAGGGCTCCATCTCGACGGAAATCAATCTTGACGATCTGATCGAAATCGAAGAAGACCCGGTGGAAGAAGTGCCGGTTCAACTCAGCCCCACCGGCGAAAAGATCAAGCCTCTGCGCATGAAGATCAGCAAGGCGAAAGAACGCGCGCTGATGAAGGAATTCGGCCTGGATGAAACCGTCCTGTCCGAAGAAGACATGGCCAAGCGCCGTATGCGCCTGAAGGCCCTGATCAAGCTGGGCAAGACCCGTGGATATTTGACGCACGGCGAAATCTCAGACCACTTGCCCGACAAGCTGGTCGATGCAGAAACGCTGGAAGTCGTAGTCAACATGTTGAACGACATGGGTGTCGCCGTTTACGAGCAAACGCCCGACGCCGAAACCCTGCTGCTGAATAACACCGCGCCGACGGCCGCAACCGAAGAAGAAGCCGAAGAGGAAGCCGAAGCAGCCCTCTCCACGGTGGACAGCGAATTCGGTCGTACGACCGACCCAGTGCGCATGTATATGCGCGAAATGGGCACGGTTGAGCTGCTGACCCGTGAAGGCGAAATTGAAATCGCCAAGCGTATCGAAGGCGGCCTGATGCGCATGATGGAAGCCATTAGCGCCAGCCCTGCCACCCTGGCCGAAGTGTTTGCCCTGGGCGAACAGATCCGCGAAGGCAAAGTTGTCATCTCCACCATCGTGGACGGCTTCTCCAACCCCAATGAAGCTGACGATTACGTGGCCGAAGAAGACTTCGACGAATTCGACGCGGCGGATGATGACGACGGCAAGGGCGGCTCCAAGGCGCTGACCAAGAAGCTGGAAGAGCTCAAGAACGAAGCCTTGACCCGCTTCGATCGCCTGCGCGAGTTGTTCGAGAAAGTCCACAAGATCTACGACAAGGAAGGCTACGGCACACCGCACTACGTCAAGGCCCAGGCGGCTTTGAGCGAAGAGCTGATGACCATCCGTTTTACCGCCAAGACCATTGAAAAGCTGTGCGACTTGCTGCGCAGCCAGGTGGACGACGTGCGCAAGAAAGAACGCGAGCTGCGCCGCATCCTGGTCGACAAATGCGGCTACCCGCAAGAAAACTTCATCGCCGACTTCAGCGGGCGCGACAAGATGGGCAACAAAGTGCCATCCCACCTGCTTGACCTGAAGTGGATTGAAAAGCAAACCGCTGCAGGCAAGCCCTGGAGCGCGATCATGGGCCGCAACATTCCGCCGGTTCAGGACATCCAGCAAAAGCTGACCGACCTGCAAGCCCGCGTCGTGGTGCCACTGGACGAGCTGAAAGGCATCAACAAACGCATGAACGAAGGCGAAGCCGCCTCGCGCGATGCCAAGAAGGAAATGATCGAGGCCAATTTGCGCCTGGTGATCTCCATCGCCAAGAAGTACACCAACCGTGGCCTGCAATTCCTGGATTTGATCCAGGAAGGCAATATCGGCTTGATGAAGGCGGTGGACAAGTTCGAATACCGCCGCGGCTATAAATTCTCGACCTACGCCACCTGGTGGATTCGCCAGGCCATCACACGCTCGATCGCTGACCAAGCACGCACGATCCGCATTCCGGTGCACATGATCGAAACCATCAACAAGATGAACCGCATCAGCCGCCAGCACTTGCAAGAGTTTGGCTTTGAGCCCGATGCGTCCATCTTGGCTGAGAAGATGGAGATCCCAGAAGACAAGATCCGCAAGATCATGAAGATCGCCAAAGAGCCGATCTCCATGGAAACCCCGATCGGTGACGACGATGATAGCCACTTGGGCGATTTCATCGAAGACTCAAATACTGCCGTACCGATCGATGCGGCAATTTACGAAAGCCTGCGCGGCGCGACGGCGGACATTCTCGACAGCCTGACCCAGCGCGAGGCCAAGGTGTTGCGGATGCGTTTCGGTATCGAAATGAACAC